>JBBAEA010000040.1:0-24190 GCA_041656175.1 Bradymonadales bacterium
TGTTAGGCCTGCCGCCAGCGTTCGTTCTGAGCCAGGATCAAACTCTCCAGTTTGATCTATTTTTTAAGTACTACTCTAAGAGCAGCACTTTCGCTTTGTTTTGACTGCCTTATTGCTATTTTAGCAACAAGGACTTTAGGCTCGCACTTATAAGCTGACAACATCTATACCGAATTTGCATTCGATACATCTGCTGCTTATTTTTCTCTCTTGTATTGGTCTTTTCAAGGTCAGCCGAACTATGTCCGCTGATAGCTACCTACGAGGTGGCAAAGCCACTACTCGTGAGCAACGAGCGGCAATATACAGAGATTTCTGCACTTGTCAATCTTTTTTTTGCATAAAAATACGCATGCAAAAAACACAACGATAGCGATAGTAAGAGCCTAAGATAAGCTAGCGCATTCTAAACACGAGTACTTTGCGCGCGTAACAAGCCTTTTTCTATGGTACAAGAAAAGCTGCTACTCGTTTGTCTCTACCCAAATACGCTATCTCTCTAGCTCACTATTACACGAACTATTCTTATACTGTTTTGCCATAAGTTTAAGCTACGCTCAGTTACGCTCGCGTAGTGTGGCCTTCGGTTTTACTTTTGGCTCTTCAGGCGTCTCGCTTGGCGCTGGTGCTAACTGCGTTGGCAAATCTGGTGTTTGCGATTCAAGCATCGGCAAAGCCTCTATCGCGCTCTGCTCTGGTTCAGAAGCTAGATCTTTTTCAGCATCTTCCATGGGCAGTTCTTTGCGTTTCCGTTTTGCAATATCTCGCCCAACAGCATCATCCATGAGCTCAAAGGCTTTAGTCAACTCGTTATCCATCACCTCGCTCATAGCCTTAACGACGTAGACGGGCTTATTTTCGGCAACCGCTTTTTTGGCATCAAACTCGTGGTGCCAAATCGTACCACCATCGGCAAAGCGAATTAGGCGGATCCGCATCGCAAGTCGCGAGTACCACTCAGTTTCCGTAACATCGAGTTCTTCAATGGCGATAATTTCAACCTCAATGGTATAGTCTGGAACCTTATCCTCGACCACCAGCGACACGCTCTCGAATAGCCCCGTGTAACGCAGGTGCTTTGCAAAAACCTCTTGCAGCATTTTACGCGGCCTAGATGCCCACAACCTATACCAATAATATTTAAACTCATAGGGGTTAGCGCGGTAAACAAGCTCTTGGCGGTCGTAAGCCAAAACCGTTGTAAAGTGTTGTACTAATACACTTTTAGGGTACTTTGGCTTATCGTAGCGCTTTTGGCTTACAAGTGGATAGTCCACGCTAAAATAAACTCGCTCTGGTGAACTCCCGCCAAAACAAGATACTAAAAAATACGCCAAAAAAAGCCATGTCAGCATTAAGAGCGTTCTATTTCTACCAATAATATCCAACTTTTCCCTCAAATATCCACGTCACTGCAGTGCGCAAGATATACACTTAAAAACTTCAACGCGAGGTGAATGCGAGCAAAACAATGTACAAAGCCGTTCATAGTCTAAAAGCATGAACTCCCAAATTTGCCATACGCCATAAAGCCTAGAACAAAGCTTGGCCTAGCACTACACACGCTAGACTTAAGAATAAAACAGCACAACTCCATCCCTGGCTCATACCCAAGCTTATAAAGCTCTAAGTACCCGCCGATTCGGCGCAATAGTGCACTTCAAGGCGAGCTCTTGCTAGTTTTAGCATAAAATGCAAGCTTAATCATAATGTTTTGGCTAAGGACAAGGAGCAACAAAACATGTCGGATTCATTGACAGCACTGAGTAAGAAGCTACTTCGCTACGCCACTCTCATTAAATTAGAAGGTCGATCAAAGTATTTCCACAAAAAACTGCTACAAGCCGCTGACCTGCTTGCTAGCTACCATGGTACGCGAGAAGATCTATTAGCTTGCGAGGATCTCGAAGTTGTTTTTCCAAAACTTGGAAAATCCGTACACTGCGCGATACGAGAACTCCTAGAGACGGGAAAACCTCTAGACTTCGATTATATGCAAAATAAACATGACAGCTTGCTCTGTGACATCGCCGAGATCCCAGGAATTGGTTGCGTTAGCGCGCATAAGATCTACGCCTCTTTGGGCGTGCAAAGCATGGACGAGCTCTGCGGAGCCATACAAGATGGGCGCATTGACGATGTAGCGGGTTGCGGTCCCCTCAAGTTACAAAGTTTGCGCGAGTTCGCCGACGAATACCAAGCTAGGCACGCCTTAAGCACAGACGTCCAAGTCGAAGCAAGTGCTGAAGCGCTATCTCAAAACGAAATTGTCGACAAACTGCTCTTTTTTTGTCCCAAATGTTACCAATCCGCCGTTATTTACCCCATACAACGCGATGAGCCCTGCGTTTGCTCTGCCTGCTCACAGCGCTATCCTTACACAGGCTCTATTCTGCAACTCAAAGGCGAGGGGCGTAAAGTTAGTGTTCTCGATAAGCAATCGCAACGCTTAAACCCTAGTTTTATGCGCTTGGTCTATCGCCTATCTCCAAGCTGCTTACTCGAAGAAATCCTCCTCCGTCTCCCCCCCATCTCTCATAACTTCGGCTCCCCCACTCGCCTGCTCTGCTTTGGCGCAAGCCTCCCTGAGCTTTCACAAAAAATTTTGCAAAACATCCCAAACAGCCAGATCTTTGCCATTAACGAAAACGAGTTCGCACTCCAAAACCTCAATGCTGTGCTGGGGAAACACGCTCAAATTCACCTTATCAGTGCATATAATGAACGTCTTCCCTTTGAAAACGCTATCTTTGATTACGTTATTTGGGATCCGCTCTACCTGCCAACAGTCTTTAGTACCAAGCTCATCTCGGAGCTGCTGCGAGTCCTCAAACCAAGCTCTACCCTCATCCTAACTGGTCTACGTCTGCCCAGCAAAACTCCAGAACTGCTCAAACGCAGTTTGGCTAAAATACCTGCTTTCGCTGTTTCTTCCCCACAACTCGAAGAACTGCTCAAAGACTACGAGATGCTTATTCAGGATAGAACGGTTTGTGGTTACATCGAAATCATCGCAGTGCAAAAGAGCAGCGAAGGGTAGCTGTCTTGATTTAAGTCGCTCAGATTTAAGTCGCTCAGCAGAACTTTGTGCTCGCTACTAAGTCTGAGCTTACAAAGCCTACAAACACCATTGAAGCAAAAGCCGAGTGTACGCAGAAAAACGGGGGGAGCAGCCGCAAAGCCCTGTTTCGCCAAAAACCGAACGGGGCGTCGCGGGGTGTCCCCGCGGAGGGGGTAGACGCAAACCCACGCACAGCGAGGGGTTGCGGCGTAGGGGGAGACTTCCCCCCCATAAAAAAAACTTAAAAACAGCCAAATATACGACTTTGCGGTAGCCCTAGGTGTTACCCCCCCCAACAAAAAAGAATAAACGACTCTCTTTATTGCAGAAACCCTAGTTAACCATACAGTTATCGACGCTAATATAGTCCTCGTTATTTTGATCATTGCACTCGTCGATGATGCGCCCCCCCTTGCCATCGTCATTGACGATGAGCATGATTTTTCCTGAGACTAGTGACTGCATCTCGCACTCTACGCGCCTACAATCTCCGACGGGGATATAGTTAGCGGTGTAGGAAGTACAGAGTTTGTTTTTTTCGCCAGTCTCGGCGACGGCGTAAAAAGAGGCGGGCATTTTGTCGGGAATGAGCTTGGTTCCTCGGTTACAGACGCGCGCGCCGATAACGAATTTATCGCCAACCTTTCCGCAGACGTTATCTCTCTCGAAAATACCAGTGATGTCGGGGGCGCTATTCATGCCGAGTGCGCCTTGGACGTTTTGTCTAAAGTTGTTGTATTTGGGGTTTGTGTAGTTTCGCTCCCAGCTGGCAACGTCGGGGAGAGTGCCATCATCGTTGATGTTGGTGACGTTATAGGCGTGTTGGTTCCAGATCGGGCGAGATGATGCCCAGCGATCGAAGCGATCGCGAAGGACGTGAACGCCTTGTTGTTTAACGCCGGTGGGATGCGCCGCCCTGCAAACCTTGCCGCCACCAAGTGCAGCGCTGTTTGGGAGAGGTTCCGTGCATGCGTAGGCGTGGGTGGCGATGTTTGATTCGTCGTAAGCACTATTGCAGTCTGCAATGGTGTTACAGCGGCAAAAGCCGTTTACGCAGCTCTTCGTAAAACAGTCTTTATCCTTCTCGCAAACTAGCCCCTCATGGTAGGGATCGACGGGGTGACTAGCGCACTTTACTCCACAGTTGTTGTTGGAGTTCACGATGAGTTCAACGGTGTCGTCATTATCGACGTCGGCCGTAACAGGCGTTTCGTACCATGTACAAGATGTTCGGTAGCTAGAGAATAGCACCTTACCCGTTGGTCCTTCATAAACGCGGGTGTAGCACTCATCACCGTAGATAATTTCGGCTTTCCCATCGCCGTCGAAATCGAAAACCACGCTACCCGTGCGAGCCGAGGTATCATAAGAGACGCGCTTCCAAAGAACGTTTTTCCCTTCACAGGTATTGCCGCGACCATCGTTGAGTGTTGTACCGTCGCATTCGGGATCGTAGATACCGTAAAGACTGGCGCTCGCCACGCCGACTTCTAAAACGCCGTCACCATCAAAGTCACTAAGATTGGGCGCGCCCCCTGCAGCAGCGGTTGCAACGTCCATTAACAGTTGATCGCTTAAGGTTTTTAACATCACCCTATTAGAGCCAGTGGCAACGACCTCGGCAATGCCATCTAAAACACCGTACTTGAAGTCCTGCGCGGTGGCACCAGCAGTACCAAAATCAGCATAAGCAAACTGCGTACCCGTCAGTGTTAGCGGGTATTTCACTACCCACTGCCGTTGCCCAGAGTCCCACTTCCAGGCGCCGTCGTTTCGAAGTAGCATCACGTCATCGGATTTATCCAGCTTACCAACAACAGCGAAAATACCTCTATCTAAGGTAGAAAAATTTTGCGTTTTGTTTACGCGCTCTCCCGTACAAGCATCGAAAACCTCATGCTCCGAAATAACGTAGGCACAGGCTTTATCGTCTAGCTTGTGCACACTCGGGCCATCCCAGTGTAGAAAGTCCGTCCAACGACTTGAGCCTTGCTTCGTAGCCCAAGCAGTTTCGTACTTGTGCGTTTCGCTATTCCACTTAAACATGACTAGACCTTGCTTATTATCAGTGTGCGTCTTTTGCGCATGTGCGCGTAGGGTAAATATTTCCACAAATCCATCGCCGTCCACATCGGCAATAGCGAGCGGTGCCGATGCAATGATGTGGTTATCGGGGTCATAAATCGATTGATGCACCTTACAGGTATTCCCATCAATAATGCGGATCACACCATAATAATTCTCATTAATGCCTGCCGCCGATTCTTCCCCCCCATCCGTATAGTTATAGCTCGGAAAAATAATTTCTGAGGCATTGTTCGCCGAAACAAAGGGCGTGTCCATTACCATCGGTGTTGTAAGTACATTAACGTGATTGGGGTAGCCGTCGGGATCATTTTCCGCCGTCCACTCGCACTGCAAAACTGGATCAAAAAGTCCAACCACCGTTTTATACTCGCAGCTCTCATTGACATTGCCTCGCGGACCCTCGCCGTAGGGAATACACTTATTTTTCACGTCGCAAGCACTCATGGTACAGCAATAACTATCGGCTTTGCAATCGTCATCATTCTTGCACTCTCCGCGCATTTGCACGCATTTTTGATTTAAGCAAACGTAGCCATCAACACAGGGCGACGTCTCAAGGTGACAGTTATCTCCAGCCTCGGCGGCCTTCACACATTGGTTATTGATGCAATACATACCATCGCGACAGCGATAGCCGCTCACCCCACAGCGAGCTCCCGCTCCCCCATACTGCGTACACACGCCATCAAGACATTGAAAGCGGAACACATCGTAACAAGCCTGTGGATCCGTCTCATCACAAGCATCGCCCGCTTGAGGCAAGCGCACACAATGCCCGTTTTCGCAAATCATGGACGTGGGTTCACATTGCAGCTCTATCGCATCGCCGCACTCACTGCCTTCGTCCAAAAACTCGCGCACGCAAACGCCGTCACTACATTTCGCAACGCGCACACAGGCTAGCCCGCCGACCTCGCAGGCATCTCCTAGCGAAATCCGCGCAACGCAGCGCTGTTGGTAGCAATCATCGCTCAAAGCGCAGTCTTCGGGGCTCGCACATTCTGGCTTTTTAACACAACGCCCGTTTTCACAGTTCTCGCCGTCCCCACAGTCTTCGGGGTTCACACATTCAGGCTTTTGCTTAACACAACGCCCGTTTTCACAGTCCTCGCCGTCCCCACAATCGTCCTTGACCGTGCAATCATCGCCTCCCTGATCATCCTTTTTCACGCAGCGCCCTTCCACGCAGTCCTGTGTTTCCAAACAATCGCGTTTGTCCGCGCAAACCTTGCCTTCGCCGCCTATCGTGTCATCATTACATGCACTAAGTAAAACAAGTACGGGACACAAAAGCATAAATATCACTAAAACTCGCAAACGCATAAAAACCTCGTTACTCCAAGCGGAAAACCCCGTTGCTTACCAAAGCATAGCTTAGCATGTTCGTGTATTGATTTCAAATCCACTTAATAAATTTAACCCATAGCGCTTCCCTCCTCATTTTGCTACAGGGCAAGCGCAAAGTCGTCAAATTGATAATTTTCAAGGCGATTTTTTTGTGGGGGAAGTCTCCCCTACGCGCAAGCTTCCCTCAAAATTCGCTAAGTTCCGCTTTATTTTGTGCGACGTTTAAGCTAACCGCTTAACCGCCGCACAAAATGCGTCACTAATCGACTTTTTTGGGTGATCTTGCGCTACCCCCTCCGCGGGGACACCCCGCGACGCCCCGTTCGGTTTTTGCCGAAACAGGACTTTGCGGTCGTGCTACTTGCTCGCCCCCTACGCGCAAGCCACCCGCAAAACACGCCAAAAGCCGCAATACGCCGAACAAAGCTTCAGCTATTCGCCAAAGCTTCGCACGACGTGCGGCTTTTGCACTCATCAAAGCATTCTTGAGAGGAAAGTCTTAAATCTTTTGTCTTTTTAGGAAGTACTTCGTATCACCGTTGCGCATAAGCTGAACGGTGCAAAGCTCGTAGCCGTGGTCTCCAAAGATGTTGAGAACACTGGATTCATCGACGTTTGGCGGACAAACCGTCTCGCGCGTATCGCCTTTATAAAAGTTAACGTTGCCCTCCGCGCTGACAGAGCGGCGAAGAATAAAATAATCCCACGGAACGCGTGTAGCCATAGTATCTCCTTCTTATCATGTCATTGTATTGCGCCTGCTGGGCGCTGATGCTGATGTCCAAGTTCTTGTTTTATATTAAGTTTTTGTAGCGATGCAATCCCTGCTTCGTCTATTTCGTTGTAACTCAAATCTAAACTGCCTATGCCTCGCAGCTCGTGGTCGGCGGTAAGAATCCGCGCTGCATTGTTACTAAGTACCCCGTCTTTTAGCGAAAGCCTAGAGAGCTTCGTTAAATGCTTCGACATCGCCAAAGCCAAAAGCCCGCGATCCCCAATTTGGGTCCCCACCAAAGCTAATTCCTCCAAGGATTCTGAAGCCGCGTCATCGGCAATAAAGTATGCAGTTCGATGAGTCATACCGCTGCGCTCTTGCGAGTGTAGCGTAAAGTAAGGAATATCAGCTAGCATTTTTTTGATCGCGATCGCACTATCGTCAACAATGCGCGGCATCTGCAGATAAAAAAGCTTCAGATTAGCAAGGCTCTGGCGAATGTTCCGCACAAACTGCGCCACATGCGAACATAAAATATTTTCGCTAAAATGAAGTTGCAGCGCTCGGATCGGAGAAAACGACAAATTGGCCAGTATAGGCAGCACATCCATTGCCGAGTTTTGGAATCTTAAACTCAAACCTCTCAACTTACGTAGCTTAGGATGCTGAAGTCCAGTGACTAGGTAGCGCACATTAGTTTCGTTTAGCTGTAAAACAAGCTCACGCACCAAACCTCGCTTAAATACGGGTTGCCACCCCATGGCGAGTAGGAAATGCACATCGCCGATAAGTTCGCGCATATGCATACGCCGCAAATTCTGCTCAATGCGCCGCAAAACAAAATAATCCCCTTGACTCGACGATGCAGGATTCTCCTCGTATAAGTACATTGCCTCGTGTAAAATATCGAAGCAGCGACTATAATTCTCAAGCTCGTAAAGATATAGCGCATATCTACGATGCAGCTCGAAAGACTCGGGTTGCATAGAGATCATTTTTTCAAATTCATCGCTTTTGTGCATATCTATCCTTGAAAACACACTCCCAAACTAAGGCTATTAAACCACCTTTAAAATTAAGGCAAGGATAGCAGCATAGGACGTGCCAGTTTTCAATTTTTTGGAATTCTTTAGACGCAGGAACGCTGCAATTTGCTCTCCTACTGTGCCGCTCTAGCTCAAGTTTCATCAACCCTCTAAGCGCGTTGAGCTTACGCCACGCGACTTTCTATCAATTCATACCCATAGCCGAGTAACTTCCGCTTTACGCGCTCTGCGTCCGCAGCCTCACAAAGCACAACTGGGTTTGGGCCTGCGTCAAAGCTGCAAACACAATGGATGTTTTCTTCGGCTAAAGCGCAGACATCATTATATATAGCTATACTCTCGGGCTGCAAGTACCAAATCGCTGGTAGCGCACTTATGCAAAGCGCGTGCAAACGCATGCTGTTGGCATTCGCGCATCGCGAAAGAGCGCCTATATTGCGCTCCTCAATCGCCCTCTTACACCGTTCTATATCCGCAGCACAGGAGTCTTGGAAAGCTTCCCAAAACACCGACGTTTCTCGACAAATCCGCATACCCTCTGCACTCGACTTGGTCTTTGGCGCTTTTGAGAGTAGAACGATGAATACCTTTAGTGGCCAATGCTCGGCGAAAAAAAGCGTTTGCGCAAAACTATCGCTTCCATCCTCCAGCTCCCCACGTCGCCAATGCGTCCAACCGCGCACAATGGCGCGGGCAGCTGAGCCAGAGCCCAAACGCGCTAAGCACGATAGCTCTGATTCTTTAAGTTGCAAACGAGCAGCTTGCGCCGCCGCCACGGCGAGCGCGGCCATGCCCGAAGATGAAGAGGCGAGACCCGCGCTTGCAGGAAATTCATTGTAAGCCCTCGCGCGAGCAGAAAGACTAAAGCCCGCACGCTTGCGCACTGCGTCAAAAATGCGTTTTGCGCGCTGTGCACCTGTTGCTCCCACGGGGACACCATCTACAAGTAGCTCATCAGCTTGCCAATTCCCCCACTCCAGCTCGCAATGGCTGCGCAAAGCCTCGATGCCCACACCCAAGGAATCCGCACAAGGCAAATTGAGCGCATCATCGCGCTTTCCCCAGTACTTTACGATGCCGAAATTCGCACAAGCACTTGCTTGTGCCCGAAACTCTGAGTCTTTTGTCACGTTTAGAACCCGCTTTTGTATGGTGATTATTGATTTTATTAGGGCAGGTTTGAAAGCTGCCCCCTACGCTGATTTATTGGCGGGCGCTGCCAAAGAAGCGGCCAAAGGCAAGTCATTAAGCGAAGCGAAAAAGCTTAGCAAAGCGTTCAAAACTGCCAAATGCTTACTCGAAGGTGGAACTAAGGCCAACACTGATGCCCCCTGTCACCATGAGCGATTTTAGCTCCCAAATATACTGCGTAGAAACCTGCGCACTCACGACGAGTATGCCTAAAATATAGCTTGCGCCGATGGAGCCCCCTGCGGCTCCTTGCAAAGTTTCGTTGCCAGTGATGCCAACTAAAGTGTTAGACTGGTAAACCTGTAAACTCACTTCGGGTTGTACATAAAATGATAGCATTAAGCGGCGAAACGGCGAGTAATAAAAGCGCGGTCCAACGGTGAGGTAAACGATTTGGTAGCCTTGATCGAAGGGTAAAAACTCTTTTTTGGTAAAACCGCGCGCGGAGCCAAAGCGCGCTGCAAAGGCAAAATATCCTGCTTGAATGGCGACTTCACCAAAGACGGAAAGCCCCACCAAGCTGTGTTTTCCCAGGTCATTGAGTACGGGTTTAAAGACATCAATACCGAGTAAAAACATGCCCCGCGGACGTCGAAAGGTTGGGGGTTCAGCGTAAGCAGTGCTTGCACTAAGAGTGACGAGTAGCAGTAGCGCGAGGGCGGCGATTTTTCGCGCGAAAGCGCGTAGAATTCGCGTGTTTTGGCTAGATTTTGACGGAGCGTTTTTAGCTGCCCATTGAGGGCAGCTCTGCTTCGGGTCGCCTTTGGCGTAGCCACTGCTGTTTTGCATGGCGCCATGGTGCGGGGTTCTCCCCGCAGAGGGGGGAGGCTGGGACCCCTCGATAAAATTCGCAAAACTTGCACATTGCGCGGTGGATGCGCGATGAGCGCATACACCGCGCGATGTTTCGCAAGTTTTAGCGAATTTTGAGAGAGGCCCAGACGAGGGGGGACACTTCCCCCACCATGCTAAAATCACTGAGTTTAGTAAACGATTTCGCTTCATTATTTGGCTTTTAATTTTGCCTTGCTCCAGCGGTAAACACTGCTAAACGAAGGGAATGAACGAAGAAGGGCCAAAAGCATGATGGCTGCAAAAAGGGCATGCCAGATGGTGATGGGAGCGCATGAGACGCTGCATGAGGCGCTTTGGCCTTGATCTATGCAGACACCTTGAGGGGAGCAACGGCGGCCGACTCCGCATTCGGCGTCGTTAAAACAGCGTACTTCGTAGGTTTTGAGGACGGCTTGGAGGCTATTGTGGCAATATGTGCCGTAGCAGCACGGTTGTTTGTGTTTGGAGTCGAGGTAGTCGTCGGCGACGTAGTAATTATTACACCAGTAAAGATGTTGTTCGATGCAAAGCGCAGAGCAAGTCGCCTGGGCTTCCTCTTCGGCGTGCAGTTCTTTGCATGCTTTAGTGCAGGCTGAAGGGTAGCGATCGCAGCGTAGGTCGCAGGGAACGGGTTGTTTTTGGCTGTCGTAGATAAACAGCTCCTCGCTCCGTTCCCAGTTTACACCGCACTTGCCTTCGGCGCCGCACATCGCGCACGGAAGCCAATCCTGGTCTTGAGCGATTAAGGGCGGGTAGTAGCGTTTTCCGGTGCAGCGCGTCCAAAAGGAGAGACAGTTTCCGAAGCAGGCGGTGTCTTGTACGTAGCAGTGATCGACGCAGCTCGGGTTAGGGACACAGTTTTGTAGGCATGCGATATCTTCGCCGCAAAACTGCGAACACGTCGCGAGCCCTGAGTCGGCAAGACAGTTTTCTTGCTTGCACTTCTCTGGCTTCAGCGAGCCTTCGCACTCCTCATCGCAACTCGCCTCAGCAGGACATTGCTTGCTACACTCCGCGGCTCGCTGACAGCTGCGAAAGCAAGTCATACCAGCGTTTTGCGTGAGCTCCATAAGCTCTGCGTTGTTGGGGTTTTGGAGTAAGGACGCGTCGATTTGTGGGCAAAGCACTTCTCTGGGCGTGCAGGAAGAACTTTCGCAGCACTCTAAACGCACGTCGATAGCGTTGCCAATTTCGAGCTGAGTCGTGCCAAGGTTTCCTCGCATACTCGCGTTGGGCTCTAGGGTCCAGACCTTTTGACCGCGCGCGCGAACAGTGTTGTTGACATAGGTGGTTGCCCCTACGACGACTTGGGTTTGTTTGGCGCTCTCATTGGTAATTTCGTAATCAAGGGCATAGCGAACAAATAATTCTTGGGATAGCGGTTCATCGAGCTTAGCGGAAAGCACGCTTTCGTCCGAATTAACTTCGAGCTTTTGCTGTAATTGCCAATAATCGTGCGTCTCACAAGCGCATACAGCGATTAAAATAAGAAGCACGGCGAGGACATGGGCTTTAGCCCACGCAAATTTTTGCTGCCAAGTCAAAGCTATCATACCGATAAATCCCTATGTCGGCGCTCAAAGCTGTAATCCATCGCGGCGAGCTGCCTGTAGAGCTGCTCCACCATTGAGACGCTGCGGTGTCGGCCGCCCGTGCAGCCCAAGCCCACCGTCACGTTGAGTTTGCCCTCCGCGGCGTATCGCGGCAAGAGTAAAGTGAGCATAGCTTCTAGTTGTTGTGCAAAGACTGTGGCGTCGGGGTCCGAGAAGACGTAGCGCTGCACCGCGTGGTCAAGGCCAGAAAGTTCGGCGAGCTCTGGAACAAAAAAGGGGTTTTTGAGGAAGCGTAGATCAAAGACGAGATCGGCTTCGAGCAAGATGCCGTGTTTAAAACCAAAACTCACCAAACTAACGCTCATTTTATCGCCAAGCATGGCGTAGCGGCGCATAAACCACGCTCGCAACATATGCACCGTCATCTCCCCAGTATCGATGCGCTCGACGGTAAAAGGCGCGAGCATGGCCAAGATTTCGCGCTCTTTGCGAATCGCTGCCAATATGTCACCGTTTTTATCGAGGGGGTGAGCGCGGCGCGTCTCTTTATAGCGCCTTAGCAGTACCTCGTCCGCTGCATCTAAAAAGAGCAACTCCACGTTGTAGCCCGCTGCGCGCAGACCGCGGATCGCTTCGGGAGCTTGATCCAAAAAGAGGCGATCGCGAACATCGACGCAGACTGCAACTTTATCGATATCATCGCGAGGCTCTAAAAGCCTAAGAAAATGCGGCAATAAAACAAGCGGAACGTTATCCATACAATAATAGCCCAGATCTTCGAGTGCGTGCAGTGCTGCACTTTTTCCGCTACCACCCATACCGCTGATTAAAACGAGTTTTTCTAAGCCCTTTGCCATATCATATCGCCAACGCCGTGCTCCTGGCACGACAACAAGTTCATACCGAAATTAAATAACCGTAAAGAAATCCATCATAAAGGCTACACCAAAGTGCAAAAGCACAGTGGGATAGATCGACTTTCCATTATAGCTAAGTTTTCCCAAAATGATGCCCGCAATGATTGCCCCAAAAACCTCGAGTTCAGGTTTACCCAGATGCGCGATCACAAAGGGCATCGTCGTCATGAGTATAGCCGAGCTACCGAATCTTTTGGCAAGCCCAAAAAGCATAAAACCGCGGAAAAAAAACTCCCAACTCAACCACTTTATAAGGTATGCCGCTTGGTAGAATGCAAAATAGCGCCAACTCTTGCCAATGAGTTTGAGCTTAGGGTACTGCTCCGAAAACGATGGCGTATGAGAGAAGATGTAAATCACGGGTAGCATCACCAAAAGACAGGCAAAAACGATGAGAAGCTCGGTTTTGCAGCGTTTAAAGCGTAGCCCCAAATCTTCAAAACTCATTTTAAGCCAAAACTTCGCCACTAAAAAGGGCAAAATCCCTAAAATCAGCAGCGCTGTTAAATGAGAGTAGACATAGCTTGCAAGATTTCCCTTCTCCCAAGAAAGGCTATTGGCAAAATTTGGAAAATAACTATAAAAATGTGAGGCTTTACCATGATGTAGGTAGAGCACCAAAAAAAACATCGATGCGACAACGACTATGAACGTGTCTTTATCGACGTGTAGATTAAAATAATTCAGCAAACGCCGAAAAATCGTACGCTTCTCTTGCCCTGCAAGGTCGTTATTGACGTCGTTATTGACGCTGCTTAGTTCATGACTTCGCTTTTCATCGCTGTGCGGTATCATTATATATCTTACTAGCCCTAAACTTCAAAATATATTCTACTAATCTTAAACTTAAAATTTACAAAATCCATCTTGCTGAGGAAACCCCGATTCATAGCGGCTAACGCCCCACCCCATCTACAGGCTATCGCCCATAAAACTCGCCTTTTCGCGTAAGGCATTGATTTTATTGAGTTTTTGAACTCTCGAGGCTTGAAAAGCATCAAAATTATGCATACAAGTTATCGTAACTGTGTTGAATGCCGTTGCGGCGCAAGAAAGCAGCCAAAATTGCCAAGATAAAAAGGAGAGAATTTGCATAAAAAAAGCTTCAACATCGATCACGGCTTTGGTCAAGATCGCATGCTGCCCGCCGAGGGAAAGACCAAAATAGTCATTGTTATCACTATGATTGCCATGCTCGGTGAAATCGTCGCGGGCATAGCTTTCGGCTCGATGGCACTGCTTGCCGATGGAATCCACATGGCCGCCCACGCGCTCGCGATGAGCATCAGCTTCCTCGCATATCGCTATATACGAAAACACGCCTTTAATCCAAAGTTCTCTTTTGGCACAGGCAAAATCAACGCACTCGCCGGCTACACTGGCGCACTGCTACTCGTAGTCTTTGCCCTTGCCATGGCCTACGAAAGCGTCGATCGCCTCATACACCCGCAAGACATCAGCTTTAACGCCGCTATTCTAGTCGCATGCTTGGGTCTTGGCGTAAACTTAGTTTGTGCATTCATCATGGGACATGACCATGGTCACAAACACGCACACAAACACGATCACGAGCATGAACACGCGCATAAACACGAGCATGACAGTAACTTCAAGGCCATCTACCTGCACATCATCACCGACGCCCTCACCTCCCTGCTTGCCATCGCCGCCCTTGTCGCTGGCAAATACTTCTCCGCCGCCTTCCTCGACCCAGCCATGGGCATTCTCGGCGCCGCACTCATCCTTTGGTGGGCCCGTTCCCTTATCCAAGAATGCACCGCCACACTCCTCGACCACCAATCCCAAGCCGTCAGCGACAAAATCCGCAGCGCACTTGCCCCCTACGAACACGAAATTTGCGACCTGCACACCTGGTCCATCGGACACCAAATCTACGCCGGCGAACTCACCATCCTCGTCGACGAACACACCAACCCCGACAGCATCAAAACTAGCCTCGCCGACATCGAAGAACTCGTCCACCTTACCGTCGAAATCCACTGCAAACACTGTAAAGAAGAAGTTCACGCATCATCAAAGCAATAATCCCCATAAAATATGGGATCTTTTGGCGAGGAATCATACCCCAGAGCAAGCGCAAAGTCCTGTATTTGGCTGTTTTTACGTTTTTTCTTTGGTGGGGGAAGTTTCCCCCTACGCGCGGGCTTCTTCACAAAATGCGCAATTTGCAAAAATAAGATGCGTTGTATTCGCTCGTATCGCTCATTCAACGCATTTTATTTGCTCATTGCGCTTTTTGCTCAGTGATCCCGCGCTACCCCCTTCGCGGGGACACCCCGCGACGCCCCGTCTCATTTTTGGCGAAACCAAGGCGAGCCCGCGCTACCCCCTAAAATCCAAACTGCTCTCCATGAGTAGAGTTTTTGCAATTTCAAGATTTAACTTGCAACGCGTAGCACACAAAGCAGTATATGATCCGTTACTAAAAAGACTAGCCCAAAAATAAATTTTTTTATACACGCGTATAGCGCTTGAGTCAGAAGTACTTATTTTAAGCTTCTTGCTAGGTACCGCTGAGCTTAAGCCATAGAGCATTTTTTCAAAGTGCTTGTATCAATATTTTAGCGAAGGGCTCGTCATGAAGAAAATCATCATTTTTCTATTTTATGCTTTCGCTTTAACTGCATTAGGCTGCGAGTTAGAGGACGCTTTAAAGTTTTCGCAAGTTTGTCCTCCACTGGATGGTCGCTGTTGTCCAGAAGGTATGATGGAGTGCACCCAAGAAGAGATGTTCAAAGCAAACAGATGTAGCATGGACGCGAACCCTGGTGTTTTTTCGCAACGCCAATCTTGGTGTTTAGATGGCAATAGGTGCCGCGCTACAGAGGAGAATGTCTTCACCTGTGATTCCAAGTGCGACCAAGGTGAGGAGCTTTGCCAAGGTAAGTGTTATAACCCAAATACTGATGTTAAGAACTGTGGTGGCTGCCGTGTTGAAACCACCGATGAAGAGAAAAAAAGCAAAATGCTATGCACGGGAAGGAGTGATACATGCAGCGATGGCCAATGTACATGTGGAACATCTCCACCTTGTCCCGAACACTTACAATGCGTAGCTGGAGAGTGCATAACGATTAGCTGTTTGCGTGATGAGGACTGCGAAAGCAGTTTTTGTGATTCCGCCTTAGATTATCAATGCTCCGTACGCTGTAGTGCCGATAGCGACTGCAAAAATCATGAAGACATTGAAGGTGAATTTTGCAGAGACGACGGGCGATGTGCTAGCAAGGTTTTTGAAACGATCTGGGTCGCCAAAACGGACAATCCTACACTCATTCTACCCTATGTAAAAAAAGAAAGAATGGGGAACAAAGAGCCATGTAACTTTCGTGTTATTTGGAAGGCAAATAAGTATCTTCTCGATCCAGAAGATAATTGGGACAAAGCAGATGTGGTAACTGATTGCAATGATATTGAAAAACGGACTCATACTTATAATGGCATAAGCGCTGGTGAAGAAATTATCGTTAAGATCGTAGGCGATTACGATGGCTTTGGATATCCTATGCGTGGCTTCGATGAAACAGAGCCAAACTTTTTCGAACTATGCGTCATCGAAGTGGGCAACCCAGACTTAATGGCTGTCCTTCGCTTTGGGCCTGTAGGTCTAGGAACTTGCGCATTCGCACAGCAAAATCCTACCTTTGCGAATTCTGACATTCCTGATGCAAGTAAATTACACTCCATGTCGGGTATGTTCTTACTATCCAGTTTTTTTAACCAAAACATAGAGAAATGGGATACACGAAACGTTACTGATATGAGTTTTCTGTTCACTGCAAATCTCGTTTTTAACCATCCTCTTGAGAGATGGGACACGCGGAATGTCACTGACATAAGTGGAATTTTTACCTATACTAGGCGTTTTAACCAAGGTTTGGGATCTTGGGATACGAGTAAGATCACAAATATGATGGGTGCATTCGCACAGACTTCTTTTTTTAATCAAGACATTAGTCATTGGAATACTAGTAGCGTTAGCAATATGTCGGGAATGTTCTCGGGGACAGGCGCCTTTAATCAAAATATACAAAATTGGGATACAAGCCATGTTACAAAGATGGCGGGGATGTTTTCAGAGACAATGGCGTTTAACCAGCCTCTCGCAGACTTGAACACGAGTAGTGTTACGAATATGGAGTATATGTTTGAAGGGGCAAAGGCATTTAACCAAGCTATTGCAAACTGGGATACTAGTAATGTTATTAATATGGCTGCTATGTTTAAAGACACCACAGCGTTTAACCAAGCCATTGCGGATTGGGACACGAGCAGTGTTACAAATATGTCGGAGATGTTTAAAGACGCTACGGCGTTTAACCAAGCCATTGCGGATTGGGACACGAGCAGTGTTACAAATATGTCGGAAATGTTTGCGAGAGCAAAGGCGTTTAACCAACCCATTGGAACTTGGAACACAAGCAATGTTACGAATATGTCGGAAATGTTTTGGAGTGCAACGGCGTTTGACCAACCCATCGGAACTTGGGACACAAGCAGCGTTACCGATATGGGAGCTATGTTTTTGAGTGCTTCGGCGTTTAATCAGCCAATTGGGGATTGGAACACGGGCAGCGTTACTAGCATGGGAGCTATGTTTTTGGGGGCTACGGCGTTTAACCAAGCGATTGGGAATTGGGATACCAGCAGCGTAACTAGCATGGGAAGTATGTTTTCAGGGGCTAAGGCGTTTAATCAGCCAATAGGAGCTTGGAACACGGGCAGCGTTACTGACATGGCGTGGATGTTTCGAAACGCTACAGCGTTTAACCAGCCAATCGGGGAATGGGACACGGGCAGCGTTATTAGCATGGCTAGTATGTTTTCGGAAACAACGGCGTTTAATCAGCCAATTGGAGATTGGAACACAAACAGCGTTACCTCTATGGAGCAAATGTTTCAAAAAGCTACGGCGTTTAATCAGCCAATAGGAGCTTGGAACACGGGCAGCGTTAAAGACATGAGAGACGCATTTCATGGTGCTGTTTTCTTCGATCAAGACCTCTCAGGCTGGAATTTTAGTAGCTTATTGAAACCATTCTGGGATTTATATATCACGGATTTCCTTACCAATGCTGATTCCTTTAGCCAAGAAAACTTTTGCAAACTTAAAAGTCTTGAACGCCTGAAATCTACCCGCTTAGGTCTCGAAGCTAAATATAAATGTCCGTAATTTTTACCGTAAAAGCCGCCAAAAAAAGAGGGGCTAAGCCCCTCCAAAGGCATGGTTTGCAGTAATTTTCGCTATTTTTCAATAATAGCTTTTGTTTTGGCTGCTGCTCTGGGAGCCATATTCCTAACACCGCCACCTGTGGCTTTAAACTCTTCGATGTTATCGCGGCGAATGCCGTAATTTTGCCCCACGGCAAAGGCATCGATATTGGCACCAAAGAATAAAAATTCCCAGCCGAGTTCCTGGCGAGCACTGACTAGCCTGTGGATTTCCCTTGCGCTGTACTCTCTACTAGAATTTTCCTCACCGTCGGTGGCAATAACGAAGATAACCTTGCAAGGTCGTGCTTCTTGGGGAAGGTTTTTAAGGCGCAGATCTTGAGTAGCGATGGCTCTTCCAAAAGCGTCGAGTAAAGCTGTCATGCCGCTGGGTCTGTACTGCCCATCGCGTAAACGAGCGTTGTCTAAATCTTCATTGACAAAAACGGCTTCGTAGCCATGGTCGAAGAAAATGGTACTGATTTTGATTTTCTTCTCTTTAATTTCGAGGTGCTCTTTAATAAAGCTGTTATATGCGCCGACAACATCCTTTTCAAGACCGCTCATCGATCCACTTTTGTCCATGATATAGACGATATCAACCTTGTCTTTGGCACATATTGCGGGTGGCTTTAAACAGATCAATTCGCTTTCTGGAACTAACTGCCTCGAAGTCTCTCCGTTCTGGGCGAATACAGTACTAGAGAAGCAAAACGCAAATATGGCGACGAGTAAAAAAACAAAACGCTTCATGCTTACCTCCAAAGAAAGAGAGTGGACGCAAACCCCCGTTATACGCAATACGCAAAAGCCATACCAGATTTATATTTTAATAAAGCACGCCTGCTTTATAGCGATCACAGATGGAGCCTAGATTGCAGCGCTAGCCAAAAATCGCCTTTAACGCTATGAATAGCGAGCGCTCAGCGCACGCAAAACGTAAGCCCTCTGTTCGCCGAGGATCGTTTTAGCTTCTGTTTATGACGTTAAAGCTAGTTTTGCCAAAAAACATAGCTAAAGCGCATGGAACAATAAATTCAGCGCTGCAAGACTCCATCATGAGGATGTCTTTTGAATCTTTTGAGCGCAGATAGTGTAGAAAACCATGAGTTTTATTCGAAAGATCTCAATATTTTGCATTTTTTTTCTGATTTTGTTTTCACTAGCCTGCAATCCAAAGGATGCTCAAAAAAGCGACAGCCTTCTTACACTAGATAGGGGCGAGCTTGAGCTAATAGAGGATAATCATGAGGACAAAGAAGATGCAGAGAATAGGCTAGCTTGCGCGCGCGATAAAAAAGCGCCTCACCCGCTGCCTGGCATTACTAAAGAAGCGCTAAAGCTCGACTACTGGCTAGAGCAAACAGGCGATGCACTAGACGATGTGTCACTAACGCAAAACGATATCGTTGCGCAAAACGCAATTAAGCTCACGCCCTACAACGATTTGCGACACCAATTGAGCGAAGATGAGCTACAATGGATGATCGATCGGCGCGTGGCACCGACGATGGAAAAATTCAAAAAAGGCGCTTTACGCTACGAAAACAAAGAAACAGATCTCGTTTTTTGGGAGAACGTTTCACGCGATCTTCGCAAAGTCACAGCGCAAGCAAGCTTTCGCATACTACTCGCCGATACCATGATACACTGCGGTCCAGAACGCGTTCCTTATTTAACCCCCAACGGCGAAGCTCGATTTAGTCGCAACAACTGTAGCATGGCCAAGGCTCAAGAAGCGCTGGAACTCTTATTTGAGTACCCCGAAGGGCTATATTTTGTACGAAACGACTACTCTTGGGGCTGGATCGATAAAGCGACGCCGCTCTCGGCGCCGCTTAGCGATAGCGAAAAAACTCAATGGCTCGCACAATCGGCTCGTTGGTTTAGCCCAAAGGCAGTGGAACTTGGCGAGAATCGTTTTGCTAAGGGCAGTTTTTTGGCAGGAGACGATAAACTAATCCACGTAGCTACACGTAATGGCGTCGAAAGCTTCCCAGCCCAGGGTTTTATCGACACTCGCCGTGATCTCACGCGGCGGCGCTTGCTCGAAACTTTATTTTTGTTTAACGGCGACGAGTACGGCTGGGGCGGGGATCGAGGAAATCGCGATTGTTCGCGCCTTTTACTTGATGCGATGAAAAGCTTTGGCCTTGTGCTGCCGCGCCACAGCGCAGATCAAGCTGTGGCATCATCATTTTATCTCGATATATCTGGTATCGACGATTTAGAAGAAAAACTCCGCATACTCGATGAAGCCCATAAGCAGGGCATTGTTTTTCTGCACTTCCCAGGGCACATTATGTATTACCTCGGGCGCGATAAAAACAATGAACCCACTATATTCCACGCGTTTTCCGAGTATCTCGAAGCCTGTCACTTAGAAGAACCCCGCGTAGACACTTTGGTGCACGTCGATACAACGACGCTGAGCGGTCTTGGCTTAGGCGAGGGAACGGCGAGAAGATCTTTTTTGGAGCGTCTGAGTATTATAAGTGTTTTTGCCAATAACACAGGTGCTGCTCTTCAGGATCTTGCACAATACCCCGACGCTGGCTTCGCTCAAGACAGTGCGCTCTGCTCACAAAAATCAGATGGGCTGCAATTTTGGTATGGCCCCGATGAGCCACAAAAGGATAGTTTGCTCAGAATTGTGATCATGAGCTCCGAAGGGGAAAGCGTTAAAAACGCAAACATATCGCTGCTCTCGCCCCAGAACCGTGTTTTGAAACTTGAAGCAAAACGCGTCCTTGGGCCTCCGCATTATCTCTACGCCGAATATAAGCCCGAGGAAGAGGGAACTTGGCGAGTACTCGTGGGCAACCAAGGCGAATGTTATATGCTGCGTAACGTGCGGGTGAGAAAAAAACAAAATGTACAAAGCCCGCAGCCAAAGTCTGGGGCTTGGGAAGTCACAAAACGATGGAGCGAGGGCTACGAAAATTTGTATTCCGCCTTCGTACGCGAACTCTTCGACTATCCTAGCGAAGAAGATTTGACTTGGAAGAGCTTACACGAAATTTTGCAAGTAAAGGAGCGTAATATCCTGCATAACTACCTCGGACAAGAAGAAGATGCAGCACTGAAGTTAGCTCCAGACTGCGCCGATCTGCCCTATTTGCTCCGTGCGTATTTCGCGTGGAAACTAGGCCTTCCCTTTGGGTACCGAAAGTGTTCACGTGGTAAAGCCAACAAAGCACCTCGCTGCGGCGCCCTTCAAAACCAAGCTGATGTGCAAGCCAAAGAAAATCCAGCGAGGTCGTTTACATACTTTTCTAACGCCTTCGTTATCAACGCTGTGCACTCCGCAAGTGCGCGTACCCTACCCCAAGACGAGGAAAGCGACCTCTACCCAATCCCCCTGCAGAAGCGCTGGCTGCGCCCTGGCACCGTTTACGCCGACCCCTACGGTCACCTCTTTATACTTGCGCTCTACCGTCCACAAACCCTGAACGAACAGGGTGTTTTGTGGGCCGTAGACGCCCAACCCGATGGAACCATCACGCGTAAACGTTTTTGGCGAGGGAACTTTTTGTTCGACCCTGACACGAGTAGCAGCGGCGCTGGTTTCAAGGCGTTTAGACCCATCGTCAAAGCGGGCGAGGAATATATTGCGTTAACAAACGCGGATATCGGCAAAGATACGTCCTTCACGCCCTTTAGCATGCAACAATACGAAATTACGGTGCCCGAATTCTACGACATCATGGAAAATATTATTAACCCACGTCCCCTTGACCCCGAGTCACAGTTGCAAAGCTTACTCGATTCTTTACTAGAATCTGCGCAAAAACGCGTATTATCAGTGCAAAACGGCGAGGATTATATCAAAAAGAACGGCTCAACAGCGATGAAGATGCCAAGTGGCTACGCGGTCTTCGAAACTTCAGGTCCTTGGGAAGACTTCGCCACCCCCTCGCGAGATATGCGCCTTCTCATCGCTATTGATGCTGTAGAAGATTTTCCACACAGTATTAAGCGAAAAGCCTCACATCTGCGACTTAGCGATGAATCAGCCCATGAACTCAGTGAGCAAATAGGCGAAAAACTTTTAAACAAAGCCAAAGATATGTATTTTAGCTACACGCGCAGTGATGGGCAGGAACAAAAGCTCAGCCTCAAGGATCTGCTCGAACGAAAACAGCAGCTCGAAATCGCATACCACCCCGCCGACTGTATTGAATTTCGTTGGGGAGCGCCTAGCCAAAGTGAAGAGGCCAAAAGCTGCAAACGCAGAGCGAGCAAAGCGGAGCAAGAACGCGTCGCACAGTTCCGACACTGGTTCAGCCAAAGACGCCGCCCACCTCGCTGAGGAAACTCTGATTTATTTTTGGGGCTCCGCCCCAAACCCCGCTAAGGGCTATCGCCCTTAGAACCCTTTTTTCGTTTTCTTATCTCCTTCTTTTTTTTTCTAGGACTAGGTTCAAAATGGCAAAGGAAAGCTCTTTCCCCCGTACCCCCATCCCTTCAATCGCGACACGGATGTCCGCGATTGGTCGCGGCTGAGGCTGCGCGCGAAGCGCCCACAGCCTGGACGGCTGTGGCACTAAAGAAAACACTCTTTTAAGGAAACTCTGATTTATTTTTATGGCTCCGCCCTTAGAAGCTTTTTTTTTGCGTACTGCCTTGATTTGATTGACTTTATTTTAAACGTTCGCCTTACTTTCCATACTTTATTTTAGCAGCTTAAGGCCTCTTATGATGAACATTTTTCGTATTTTTACCGACATTCGCAAGGGCGAACTGAAGCAGGCGCTACAATTAGCCGTAGCGGTCTTTTTTGTGCTCACGGCGTACTATATTGTTAAAACGCTTCGCGAGCCTATGATTTTGGCAAGTGCAGCCGAAGATACTGCGTTGTTAAACTCAGGAGTTTTGCCCAGTTTTTTGCAGGATTTCTTATCGATGAAGGGAACCTACAAGCGTGTTGCTGCTGCTGGTGCACAGGCTTTGGCGCTCATGGCTTTTGTTCCCTTTTTTAGTTTTTTGGCTAACCGCCTTCGCCGCTCGCGCCTGATCGTTGCAGTCTGCTTCTTCTTTTTGGCCTGCATGATCTATTTTGGCATTGCGATGAAACTCTCGATCCCCTTTACAGGCTTTGCATTTTATGTGTGGGTAGGAATCTTTTCGCTGGCGATGGTGGCGCTCTTTTGGTCTTACGCCGCCGACATTTACACCGAGGATGAAGGTAAGCGCCTCTTCCCCTTTATTGGCATTGGCGCGTCACTCGGAGCGATTTTGGGCTCCCAAATTGCCGATTTAGCCTTTGGCGCCCAGCTCGATGATCACTTAATTTTGGCCTTTGGTGGTTTTGCACTCATTATTTATCTTGTCATTATTTTATTTAACAATCGAAGCATAAAACCAAAACTCGAAGCCCTAGACAAAGAAAAGGCAGGACAATATTCGAAAAAAGGTGCATTTTATCTTATTTTAGCAAACCCCTACATGCGCTACATGGCATTGATGATCCTCATGCTCAATCTTGTCAATACAACAGGCGAGTACATTTTATCGGAATATATTGTGGAGCATGCCACTGCAGTGAATCAAGCTCAAAACGGTGTTAATGTTCGAGACGCTATCGGCTCTGCCTACGCATCGTTTTATTTTTGGGTCAACATCGTATCGCTTAGCCTACAAGCCTTCGTCGTATCGCGTATGGCTAAATACGGCGGTGTTCGCGCGCTGCTTTTCGCGCTGCCGCTTATCGCCTTTGGGGTTTACGCCTTTGCTTACATGGGCGTTGCCTACATGGGTATGCGCTGGCTTAAAACCGCCGAAAACGCTAGCAATTACTCCATTATGAATACGGTTCGCGCTATGCTCTTTTTGCCCGCAAGCGAAGAAGAAAAGTACAAAGCAAAACAAGCCATCGACACCTTTTTTGTTCGCATTGGCGATATGTTGGCTGCTTTTGGCATTTTGTATTTTGGCGCTACGCTCCAATTTGACGTTCAAAACATTGCGCTCATCAACCTAAGCTTCGTAGCTTTGTGGATTATCGTCTGCGTTTTGCTCTACAAAAACTACAAGGCTTTACAGCAAGCAAAAGAATGAGAGCTTTGCACGGGGGGAAACCCTTTTCTTGTTGCACAAGAAAAGGGTTTCCCCCCGTACCCCCCTCCCTTCAATCGCGACACGGATGTCAGCGCTTGGTCGCGGCTGAGGCCGCGCGCGAAGCGGCCACAGCCTGGACGGCTGTG
>JBBAEA010000041.1:0-24131 GCA_041656175.1 Bradymonadales bacterium
GGAGGGGGGTGCGGGGGGAACCTTTTTTCTTTTGCAAAAAGGTTCCCCCCGTGCAAACTCAAAAGAAATACATAATGCTGAGTTTGGGGCAGAGCCCCAAAAACAAATCAGAGTTTCCTTTTGGCTTTAAGTCGCATATAAGGTTTTAGCGGCAGGTTTTAGCCGCATAAGGTGGTTGCCATGTTAAAGAATCTCATCATTGTTTTAGGCGCTTTGATGCTTAGCGCTTGTGCGTCGAAAGAGACCTTAGTTGAGATACCGCGAGCGCAGGAAGATAGTGTAGAGATGCGCCAAGCGCGTATAGTAGAACGTCAAGCTCTCGTAGATCGTATTCGCACACAAGGCGTAAAGGATGAAGCGGTTTTAAACGCAATATTGTCGGTACCGCGCGAGGATTTTGTGACGCAGCCCGCGCGACATCGCGCGTACGAGGATAGAAGTCTACCCGCGGGATACGAACAATCGACTTTGCGCCCAAGTTTGCTCGCTGCCATTATCGAGGGGCTGCGCCTAGAACCTAGCGATTCTGTGCTAGAGATAGGGACGGGTAGCGGCTATATGACAGTGTTACTCAGTCGTTTAGCGCGAAAAGTCTACAGCATCGAAATATTAGAGCCCTTGGGGCAACTCGCCGCATATAATATAGAACAAGGTGGCTATAGCGATATTGAGCTTAAAGTGGGCGATGGCTACGAAGGCTGGGAAGAGAAAGCGCCGTTTGACGCGATCGTTGTTAGCTGTGCACCTGATGGCGTCCCCAAACCCTTAGTTGAGCAACTCAAAGAGGGGGGGAGGGTCGTTATTCCCGTTGGCACTCAGACGAGCACGACTTTGTACTTTATGCACAAAGAAAACGGCGTCTTAGTTGAAGATGCGCGAAAAGATGTATTGATTCCTAAGATGCAAAAACCTCTTAAACTCGATGCCATCGAGGATGAATCAACGAATAACTAGCGCGCGTCGATGAAAAAATTTTGATGAGGGAGGAAAACGAGTTCCCCCCCAATATCCTGAAAAAAGCGACTGCTAATTTACGGCACTACGCTCTGTCCATACTGGAGCGTTTTGCTTTTTGGCGCTTGATCTCTTGTAAAAAGACAAGATTGTCTTTGTGGAATTGTCGGAATGCTACGGAGAGCATGAGTTTTATACGGTTGAGCTGGTTAACTTCACTGGCGCCTGGATCGTAGTCGATAGCGGCAATGTTAGCTTTAGGATAGTTCTCGCGCAAAACCTTTATCATGCCCTTGCCCGTTACGTGGTTAGGCAAACACGCGAAGGGCTGTAAGCAAAGAATATTATTCACGCCCATGTGAATAAGTTCTAGCATTTCGGCGGTGAGGAACCAGCCTTCACCAGTCTGATTGCCGAATTGTAAATACGGCTCAGTGAAGTCCTTGAGCTCGTGAATGCTGGGTGGTGCCTCGAAACGCTCGCTGGCTTGAAGCGCTTCCTTCATAGGTTTTTGGTAAAATTCGATGAGTTTAACTAAAAGCTTCCCAACGATGGAGCTTGCTTTAGATTTGCCCAAGTACTTGTGGTTGTATTCGCTATCGGCGATAGTATAGAGGAAGAAGCCCATAAGATCGGGGACAACGGCCTCCGCGCCCTCGCTCTCGAGTATGTCGATCACATGATTGTTCGCAGTGGGGTGGAATTTGACCAAGATCTCGCCGACTATGCCTACACGTACCTTTGGAACGTCGTATAGGGGTAGAGCATCGAAGTCTGCTACGATTTCAGAGCAGTTGCGCTTGAAGTGATCAAAGCGCGCAATATTAATATCGGCGCAAACCCGTTCGTTCCACTTTTCGTAGAGCGCTTCTGCGCTACCTTTGGTGGCTTCGTAAGGACGCGTGCGGTAGAGGCAGCGCATGAGAAGGTCACCGTAAACGATGGCCTGGACGGCGCGGTGCAACATTTGGAAGTTGATTTTCATGCCCGGGTGCTGCTCAAAGCCTTGTGCGGATAGCGCGATCACGGGGATGTGACCGAGTTGGGCGTCGCGTAGACCCTTGCGGATGAAGGCAGCGTAGTTGGTAGCACGACAGCCACCACCAGTTTGTGTAATGATAACCGAGGTTTCATGGGGATCGTATTGTCCAGATTTCAGCGCTTTGATAATTTGGCCTGTGGTCAAAATCGACGGATAACACGCATCGTTATTGACGTACTTCAATCCTTCTTCTACGGCTTCGTGGTCGGTGTCTGGGAGTACTACGAGATTGTAACCCGAGTAGTGGAAGGCCTTCTCAATGAGTCTAAAGTGTATAGGACTCATCTGAGGGCTAATGATGGTGTGGGTTTTACGCATCTTCTTGGTGAAGACTGGCCAGTCGTAGTCGAGCTTGTGCAGTTTGGGCTTGTAGTTATGGCGCTCGCGATCTGCTAGAGCCGCCTTGAGCGAACGTATGCGAATGCGCGCAGCACCAATATTGTTACCCTCATCAATCTTGAGCGACGTGTAGATTTTTCCACCGCTAGATAAGATCTCGTGGACTTGGTCGGTGGTCACAGCGTCAAGCCCGCAACCAAAGGAATTGAGCTGAATGAGTTCGAGCTTCTGTTGCGTGTTCACAAAGCGAGCCGCTGCATACAGGCGAGAATGGTAGACCCACTGGTCAAAGACGCGCAGAGGATCGTCCATCTGACCTCGGTGAGAAACACTATCCTCGGTTAAAACGGCAATACCGAAGCTCGTTATCATCTCGGGGATTCCGTGATGTATCTCGGGATCGACGTGATAGGGGCGACCCGCTAAAACGACGCCGCGCGCATTCGTCCTTTGTATGTACTCAAGCGCCTCGTCGCCAGCGCGCTGGATGTCGGCTTTGTAGTTATCGCGCTCGGCAAAGGCGAGTTCACTTGCGCGTTTGACCTCCTCAAGCGTGAGATCTGGATAATCCTTGCTGAACTCCTCGTATAGGCGTACATGCAAGTTTTTTCTATCATCAAGGTTGAAGAAAGGGTTTCGGTAGGCGACGTTATTGCGCTTAAAAGAATCCGTATTGTGGCGGATTACCTCTGGATAAGATGTGACGATTGGGCAATTATAATGATTAGTTGACGATTCAAATTCTTTTTGCTCGTACGGAATGCAAGGATAGAAGATAAAATCAGGATTTTGTTCGACTAGCCACTCAATGTGCCCGTGCACAATTTTAGCAGGGTAGCAGGCCGATTCGGAAGGGATGCTCTCTAGCCCCTTCTCATAAATTGCCTTTGTCGAAACAGGCGACAAAAGTACACTAAAACCTAACTTCGTTAAGAAGCTGTGCCAGAATGGGTAGTTTTCATAAAGGTTTAAAACCCTAGGAATTCCTACCACTCCACGTGTCGCCTCTTCGGGCGTTAGTGACGTATAATCGAAGGTTCTATCGTGTTTATAGCGATATAAGTTCGGTATTTCCGAGACTTTGTTACCAGTAACTGGGCGCTCGCAGCGGTTTCCCGAAATAAAACGCTTGCCATCGGGGAAGCGATTGATCGTTAACAAACACTTGTTGGTACAAGCCGCGCAACGCATGTGGCTAACGTCGTTCTTAAACGACAACAAATCCTCAGCTTGACGCATGGTGCTGATCGTACCCTCAACGTGGCGCTCGCGCGCGATGAGAGCCGCTCCAAAGGCACCCATGAGCCCAGCGATGTCGGGACGCGTCGCTTTTAGCCCCGCGACGTTCTCGAAAACACGAAGAACTGCATCATTATAAAACGTTCCACCCTGCACAATAACGTTTGTTCCCATCTGCTCGGGATTGCGCAGTTTTACGACCTTGTAAAGCGCGTTCTTGATAACCGAATAGCACAAGCCCGCCGAAATTTCACCAACGCTTGCACCCTCTTTTTGAGCCTGCTTGACGCGTGAGTTCATAAATACTGTGCAGCGCGTACCCAAATCGATGGGGCCAGGCGCAAAGTATGCTTCGCGCGCAAAGTCGGAAACGCTGTAACCAAGCGACTTTGCAAACGTTTCAATAAAGGAACCACAGCCCGAGGAACAGGCTTCATTGAGCATAATGCTGTCGATGACCCCGTCGCGAATGCGCAAGCACTTCATGTCCTGCCCGCCTATGTCCAAAATAAATTCGACTTGGGGCAAAAAGTGTTGAGCGGCCTTATAGTGCGCTATGGTCTCGATCTCCCCATCGTCCACACACAACGCCTCCTTTATCAAACCCTCGCCGTAACCCGTTACGCAAGCGCGACCGAGCTTGAGCGACTTGGGGAGTTTCTTGTCTAAGCGCCGCAACTCATCCAAAACGCGGTTCAGAGGCTGACCTTCGTTACTTCCGTAAAAATGGTATAATAATTCTCCGTCTTGGGAAATTAATGCAATTTTTGTCGTTGTGGAGCCCGCATCGATGCCTAAAAATGCAGTTCCTTCGTAGGTCGCTAAATCAGCTCTCGCTACCGACGCACCCGCGTGCTCCCTCACGAACTCTTCGTATTCTTCTTGCGATTTGAATAAGGGCTCCAAGCGCTGTGTCTCTTCGAGCAAAAAGTCGTTGTGGTCGATCATGCGCTCTAAAATTTCGCCAAAATGAATACCCGCATTCTCACGCGATAAGAGCGCGGCACCCATAGCTACAAACAAATGAGCGTCTTCGGGTATAAGTACTTCATCATCCGATAAATTTAAAGTTGTGATGAAGCTCTCGCGCAGAGATCCCAAAAAATGCAAAGGACCGCCTAAAAGCGCGACTTTCCCACGAATCGGGTGTCCACACGCTAGCACGCTAACCGTTTGGTTTACTACCGCCTGAAACACCGACGCCGCGATATCCTCGCGTCTGGCGCCCTCATTGAGCAGTGGCTGTATATCCGTCTTGGCAAACACGCCGCAGCGCGCAGCTATTGGGTAAATAATTTGTTTCCCTCGAGCGAGCTCGTCTAAGCCCGCCGCATCGGTTTCTAGGAGTGAGGCCATCTGATCGATAAATGCGCCAGTCCCACCTGCGCAGGTTCCGTTCATCCGCTGGTCTAGTGTCGCTCCAAAGTACGTGATTTTTGCATCCTCGCCGCCCAATTCGATGGCGACGTCTGTTTGCGGAATAAT
Source organism: Bradymonadales bacterium (assembly GCA_041656175.1). GTDB lineage: Bacteria > Myxococcota_A > Bradymonadia > UBA4248 > UBA4248 > JBBAEA01. The sequence continues at coordinate 5,060 of JBBAEA010000041.1, forward strand.
GCTCTCTACCGCCTTGCTCGAGGCAATAACCTCTTGGCAAAACGGCAAATCTAATGCCCGCGCGAGTCCCAAGCCCGCCGACCCCGTCACGCTCACTGTGATGGTGTCGCTGCCGAGTTTCGCTTCAATTTCGCGCAAAATATGCCCGACCGCCGTGCCTATTTCCGAAAAATGCCGCCGGTAGCTTGAGTAGAGCTCTTTGCCATCTGTACAAATGGCTACTGCCTTCACTGTTGTTGAACCAACATCTAAACCAAGATGCCACATATTAAACCTCAAAGAAACAATGGTGCATATCGCACACATACCTACACTTAATATTTATTCTACACTAGCGCAAGCAGGATAGATATAGAATTAACTTTAGGCGTTGTCTGCATTTTTTGTGGGGGGCTTCCCCCCTACGCGCAAGCTTCCCTCACAATTCGCTAAGTTCCGCTTTATTTTGTGCGATGTTTTCGCTAAACGCTCAACCATCGCACAAAATGCGTCACTAAGCGAATTCCTCGGGTGATCTTGCGCTACCCCCCCTCGCTTCACTACGCGCGTTAAAAAAACATGGGTTTTCCTGCCTAGCGTCCTTTTTTAGCATGTACAGCATAGATTTTTAGCATGTACAGCACAGATCCCAATGGCGGCCATTACTAGCCTTGCCATGCACAATCCTTGACTGCTGCTTTGAGTTTTTCTTTTACACAAGTCGCTGCAATCATTGTGAGTTCGAGTATAGCAAGCCCGAGAAGTGACCCGATCGGAGCACGAAAGCTAGACATTTTTACGCATGACGCATACTTTGTCTACCTGCCAAGGGCAGGGTGCTCTATACGTTTGAAAAGTGAATTTATGTCAAAAAAAGATATCGATGAGAGTGAAAAGCTGATAAAACATTTGTTATCTAGTGATCCCCTAGAGCCAGTGTATCTGATCTATGGCGAGGAAAGCTACATAATAGATGAGGCCATCGAGCTTTTAGCGAAAAAGCGCTTTAAGGGCGAGGAGATTGATGCGCTTTCGTGGGAGCAGTATAGGGCTGCGGATAAGGATCTGCAGTTCCGACGCGTAGTCGATTCTCTGCGCACGGTGTCGATGTTTGGGGGACCCAAAGTCATTATTTTGCGCGAAGCCGAGGTGCTTCCTGAGTCTTCTTTGCAGCTGCTTGTCGAGTATGTCAAAAAACCTGCGCAGCGCGCGCACCTCGTGATAGTGGCGAGCAAACTCGATATGCGAAAAAAATCTTGGGCTAGCCTTAAAAAAGGCGCATTTTCGGCACAATGCGCCCCACTATCGGAATACCAAGCAGCATCGTGGATTGCGGAGCAGGCGCGCTTAAAGAAAATAAATTTAAACCGCGAAGCCATTGATTATTTGTCGATGAGTATTGGGCCAAACCGTTCGATGATTGCGCAGAATCTCGAAAAAATCGCCATCTGCTTTCCCGATGCACAGAGCATATCGCTTAAGGACATAGAGGATCATGTAGTCGATACACGGGAGCGCAGTGTCTTTGAGCTTACACGCGCAATCTCAAAGCGAAAACTCGAGGGCGCCATGCTGGCTTTCCGAGCGTTGATAGCCCAGAACCAAGATCCTATTGCGATTAACGCCATGATTGCTCGACAAGCGCGCATGTCCTTGCAGGTAAAGTTGGCTCAAACACTGCGCTTATCAGATCAAGACATGATGTCGCGTTTTAGAATTCCTTTCTTTGCACTCAAGGAATATAAGGAGGCCGCTCATAGTTATAGTTTAGGGGAGCTTTATCGCTTACACAGCTTATGCTTTGAGGCCGATAGAGAGCTAAAATCGATGCCAATACCAAAACACTTGGTTATTGAGAAACTACTCATCGCAAACCATGGTAAATGAAGACGGGCGTTTATTCCGAAATTAGCGAGCAGCTTTCTGCGTTTTGTGCGTAAAAACTACATTTGACCTAATAAAATATACGTCTTAATCAATATTTTTAAATATTATACGTCAATCCTAATAAAAACAGCAGGTATTTACTTATGTATGATTTTACTACACACTACGATCGCAGTGATTTAGGCTCCTATAAGTGGGAGGCAGCAAAGAAACTCAACCACCATTTTGATCCCACATGCATTCCGCTTTCGGTGGCAGATATGGAATTTGCTACGGCACCTGAGATCGTCGAGGGCTTAAAGAGCTACCTCGATACTGTGATTTTGGGTTACGCGGCGCCAACGAAAGCCTACAAAGAAGCGGTACAGAATTGGATGCTTTCGAGACATCAATTCGCGCTAGAATTGGACGAGATTGTTAATACCAGTGGCGTTGTTCAGGCGCTGTTTAACGCTGTGCGCTCCCTGACAGAAGAAGGCGATGGTGTCATTATTATGCCACCTGTTTATTACCCCTTCTTTAGAGCGGTGGAGGCTTCTCATCGCAAAGTGCTTCGCTGCCCGCTTATTGCGGGACAAGAGCGCTTTGAGATCGATTTCGACAAATTTGAGCAATTAGCGGCTAGCGGCGAGGCTAAGGCGCTGATGTTTTGTAGCCCGCACAATCCAGTTTCACGTGTGTGGACGCGCGAGGAGTTAAAACGACTAGAAGCTATCATTTTAAAATACGATCTTTTGCTCCTCTCGGATGAAATTCATGCCGACCTCTGCATGCCAGGACACAAACACTGTGTATTTGCCTCGCTCTCTCCTGAGTTGGCGCAGCGCAGCGTGACTTTTTTGGCAGCAACGAAATCCTTTAATATCGCGGGTTTGACGCTGAGCAGCATTATCATTAAAAACGCCGAGCTACGTGAAAAGTTTAAAGCTGGCTTGCAAGCTGTAGCTCTACATTCTATCTCGGGCATTGCCTACGAGGCTACACGCCTTGCCTATACTCGCGCAGAGCCATGGCTAGATGCCGTTATTGAGATTGTTTATCACAACTACAAAGTGTTTAAGCGCTTTATCCAAGAGCGATTACCACAGCTCAAGCTATACCCACTTGAGGGAAGCTACCTCGCCTTGCTAGAGGAACGCGTCTTGGGGCTAGACAAAGAGGCGCTGGAAACTATGCATATTAAAGCGCAGCTCTACCTTGATGAGGGGTATATATTTGGCGAGGAGGGAACAGGATTTTCGCGCTTTAACCTAGCGGTTCCCACCGATGTGATAGAGGCTGCACTACTGCGACTAGAGCTTGGCATTAAAGAGCTGTTGAGCAGCAAAAACTGATGTTTTTTGAGAAAAACGAAAATGGGGGGTAGCGCCGGATCGCCTCCGTAAAAATGCGTTACGAACGCATATTGTGCGCTGGATGCGCGAATAGCAAATACAGCGCACAATATTTTGCGTTCGTTATCGCATTTTAGGAGGAAGCCGGCGCGTAGGGGGGCTTGGCGCCCCCCACAAACAGTGCGCTTTATTTTTTGACAAGTTTTATAATCGCTAAAAGTATGACAGCGCCTACGAATGCGACGAGTAGGGACCAGAGGTTGAAGCCTGTGGCGCCAGCTTTACCTAAAAAGTTCATGATGTAGCCGCCGATGAAAGCTCCGATGATGCCGACGACGATATTGATGATGATGCCTGAGCGCATGCTCATGACGAGGCCGCCGAGCCAGCCAGCTAGGGCACCGATGGCGAGCTATGAAAGAATGTTAATTAGCATTGGGTCTCCTTTAGAATTTTGCCCCCTCTGTGAGGGCAGTGCCAAAGTTAATGCCATTGATTGAAGTTGTCGAGGGAGCAAAATGCAGCGTCGAGATCGCTTTGGCAGGAGTTGTGGAGGCTTGAATTCTGCGGCGCCGAACAATGCGAGTATGCAGACCAGTCTGCCCAAATTTTGTTCTGGCCGCTACCAAAGCAGATATAAAGATGATCTAGCTGAAGCATCTCCGAATAAACAACATTGTTACCGTTGCCAACCATGATAAAGTTTCGACCCCTTCCACCATGAATGGTGCTATTTCCGTTGCCTGTGCGGATTTTATCGTTCCCAGCGCCGCCCCAAATGGTATTTGCGCCATTTGCGGCAAGGATGATATCGTTTCCGTCACCGCCTCGCAGTTGATTGTAGCTCTCCCCGCCGTCGATATAGTCGTCGCCAGCTTCGCCGTCGATGAGATCAACGCCAACTGAGCCGTAGATTTTGTCGTTTCCAGCGCCAGCGTAAACTTGGTTAAACCCTGCACCTAGGCGAACAACATCGTTACCAGCACCAGCGTAGATTTTGACTTGGCCGTTGCCGCTGTTGATGCTGTCGTTCCCATCACCAGCTTCAATGACGTGGTGGCCTTCGGCTGTGGTGATGCTGTCATCGCCGTCGAGGCTTGCGATGCAGTGGTGATAGCCTTTGGGGACGTTGATGCTGTCGTTTTCGTTGCTACCGATGATGAGCGCGTTTTTGTGAGTATAAGGGCTTTGATCTTGCGTGATTTGGCAGATTCCGTTGATTGTGCAAGTCCAACGATTTTGCAAAGTGTAGATGTCGACTAGCCCTAGACTGTTGTCGCGTATCCAGTCTGCGAAACTGCGGCCACAAAAGTAGATGTGCATGTCTGAAGCGTTTCGTGGCGCTTTTGCATCATATTGTGTGGGGTTTTCGACTTTGTTGAGAATTTTATTGAGATCTGAGGGGCCAATGCTGAATGGCGGCGGTAGTTTTTGGCTGTAGGCGTGGCCTGTTTTTTGTGCATAGCTCAAGAAGTACAGGTTATGGGCGAGTAGGTAGTCTAGTCCGTTGAATTCGCCTTCAAAGTATCGGGCGCCAAAGCGATCTTTTACGGTGAGAAAATAATTTTCGCCCATCCAGCCGGGTTTTGGGTTTTGGCAACTAGAGCCGCTGCAGGGACCAGCGCAGGGTGCAGAGCGGAGTATTTCGTGTATACGCCAGAGAGGATAGTCCGTGCTAAGCGGGCTGTCCCAAAATAATGCGCGCATGAGCGAAAAAATATCGCGTCCTGCACCAAGAGCGTAAGCATTGAAAGTGCTTTCATCCCAGATTTCGGTGTAAGCAATGACACGCAATATGATGTTATAGTTGTAGTTATTCTCAACCTTCCAAAACTCCCAAGCGAGGGGTAGTACGCGTTTTGCGCCATTGTACGATAAGCGCGAGATCTCATCGTGGTAGTCTTGCATACCGAGTTTGTCGCCGATAATTTGATTGGCAGCCCCCGCAAAAAGTCCACTAAACAATTGCGCATAACCGCCCCAGGTGTCGGGGATTTGCAGCCATGCGCTAGAAGTTTGCACGCCAATATTCCAATGATTCGCGAGTAAATATCGCATGATGCGGTCTAAGGCGGCGAGGGATTCGTTGTATAAGTTTTGTTCTGCAAGGTCGGTGCTGTGGACTAAAAACTTTGAAAGCATGCCGTAGCCTTCAAAGATGCCAGTAAGTTGATCTTGGCTAGTGAAGCTGCCCCCGTATAGCAAGTCCTCGGCGCTTACGTTGTTGTGGCGCTCGCACGAAGTCATGGAGGCGGCGCACTCGTAGCCAGTGTATGGCGCGTCTGTGCGAACGAAGCGGTATTGACCATCTTTAAGGTAAAAGTCGCGCGGGACGTCGTCGCGTAGGAAAAAGCCGTTGAGAATGCCCGTTTGACCAAAGAGGCGTTCGGCTTCTAGGTCTAGGCGATTAAAAGCGGCCATCGCCGAGGCGATGAGTTGCAGCGTTTCGCTAGTATCCCAGCCCAGTAGCGAAAACATGCGATATTCCGTTGCCAGCCAATGCACCATGGTGCCAAGCCAAATGGTGGCGTCGCCCCAGTGGTATGAGCCCTTTGCATTCGCTAAGTCCTCAAAGCCGCACTGCGAACTCTGATAATTAAAGCTCCAATAAGTGTGGCAATCAACCAAAGGATCGCGATGGGAGGCAGGAATGCTCTCGCCTGGCGCATCTCCCCATGAAATAAAGCCAGGGATTTGTTTTGCGGCGTTGCCGATAAAACGCTCTCGATAAAACATGTATTTGGCAAAGAGATCGTTTTCCGTGCATGTTCTTCCTGCAATATCAGAATAATCTTCGCTCGTTGGTGTGTCGGGAAAGAGGCTATCTCGTCGTTTGCAGGACTTCGTGCAGCTTATCAACCAATCTTGTGAAGGCGGGTCACATTCCTCGTTGGGGGGATCCAGTATCCCATCCCCGCAGCGCGACAGCGTTTGGCAATCGCTTCGACATTTTCCATATTCTCCGTTTTGCTCCCCATCGTCGCAGATCTCCTCTGGCGAATCTATGATTTTATCGCCGCAGCGCGACACGGTTTGGCAGTCTTTGCGACATTTTCCGTACTCTCCGTTTTGCTCTCCATCGTCACAAACTTCAGTCTCTGCATCAATTTTACCGTCGCCGCACTGCGCGGGTATGGGTTTGCACTCCGTGGCTACGCAAATCATTTTGTCTGGGCAATCGCTGTAGTACAGCGAGCCTTCCACGCATGTTACACGTTTCTCGCCTTCACATCGCGGGCTGAAATAGCTCTCATCGCATTCAGCGGCTTCTTCGCAAAATCCGCCAACGCAACGCTTTGGCAAAAAACAGTTCTCACGAATGATTTCGCCGTTTTTGCAATAAGTTACAACGTTTTGGCTACAACTGCGCGGATAGTCGTCCTCGCTGCAATCAGCGCTTTTAGTCTTACATTCGCCTGCTTCGCAAAATTGCGTGTTAAGACAGTTTTCCGACTTTAATTCGTTGTTGTCACAAAAGAAACGAGTATTGTCTTCGCAATATGGCAAAATATTGCATTTTTCTTCATGAGTTCCGTCGTTGCTACAAGCAAAAGCTAGCCATAGCGATACTAGCGTTATGGAACAGATCGCAAATTGAGCCTTGAAATATCGAGTTTTCGATCGCATTTTCCTGTCCTTATAAAAAAGTGTTTAACGCCAAATACGCTATAAAGTTCGCGTCGCAAACTCAAATTCTACGAGAAGCGCCGCATCATATTATAGAAGTTAAAGACAGGACAATCCACAAAAAATACTGCATATTTCACGAAAACTATGCATGAAATAAAATAGTGTATTTAACGACACAAGACGTTTCAATTTCAAGAACAATGAGGCATCTCTTAACAAGTTTGATGCGGATTCCAGTTTCAAAGAAAAAAAGTTCTAAGGGCGATAGCCCCAAAAATAAATCGAAGCAACCTTAGGGAGACTCTGAACAATGCAAAAACAGTAGGGGGCAGCTTTCAAACCTGCCCTTGATTAAAACAACGAAAGTCCGGCGCGTCTTCAGCGATAATTGCGCTGTGAAGGTTTTAGCTCGTAAAACTCTAGTTTTTCGTTGATGCTCTGGTCACTACCGTATTTAAAGCAGCTGACGTGTGCGAACTTTTCGTCGTTTCTCAGTGTTTCGCCTTCGGCGGTTTGGTATTCTTCTCTAAAGTGGCAGCCGCATGATTCCTCGCGGGCGCTAGCATCAAGTGTGATAATGCGCGCGAGTTCAAGGTAGTCGTGAAGGTGCACGGCTTTTTCGAGTTCTGGGTTGAGCATATCGGGCTTGCCATAAACCTTGATTTTTTGATCAAAGTCGTTTTGGAGCTGCTCGATTTCAGCGAGCGCGGTTTTTAGAGATTCTGCGCTTCGCGACATTCCGACGTGTTCTCGCATGGTATAACCGAGTTTTTTGTGAATATCGGAGGGGGTAAGTTCGCCTTTTCGCAGGCAGAGCGAATTGAGCTCATGATGTAGTTCATCTTTAGCTTGGCCAAAGGCGTCGTGGTTTTCGTCAAGTTTTTGCAGCTTTGCGTTGGCTAGGTAGTTGGGCACGGTGGCTGGTGCGATGAAGTAGCCATCAGCAAGGCCTTGCATGAGTGCGGATGCGCCGAGACGGTTTGCGCCGTGATCAGAGAAGTTGGCTTCTCCTAGGCAGAAGAGCCCGTCGATATTGGTCATGAGCTGGTAATCGACCCACAACCCGCCCATGGTGTAGTGCGCGGCGGGGTAAATGCGCATAGGCGTTTTGTGCGGATCTTCAGCGGTGATGCGCTCATACATCTCGAAGAGATTCCCGTATTTCTCATCGATTTTTTGCCGACCTAAGCGCTCTTGAGCTTCTTTAAAATCGAGGTAAACCGCGCGTTTAGTGGGACCAACGCCGCGCCCTTCGTCGCAAATGCGTTTTGCCGCACGCGAAGCGATATCGCGCGGGACGAGGTTTCCGTAATGCGGGTACATGCGCTCTAGGAAGTAGTCGCGATCTTGCTCGGCAACGTCTTGTGGCGCAAGTTCGCTCTGTGTTTTGGGTACCCAAACGCGTGCGTCATTTCGCAGGCTCTCGCTCATCAGCGTGAGTTTGGACTGGTGGTCGCCGTGCTGCGGGATGCAGGTGGGGTGTATCTGCGTAAAACAAGGGTTAGCAAAAAGTGCGCCCCGTTTGTGGCAGGCCCACGCGGCGGTGCCGTTACAGTGTACAGCGTTTGTCGATAGGTAGAAGACGTTAGCGTAGCCGCCCGTACAAAGTAGCACGGCATCTGCAGCGTGTGCTTCGATTTCGCCTGTTAGGGTGTGGCGCGTAATGATTCCTCGCGCCTTCCCGTCGACCAAAACGAGGTCGAGCATTTCACGACGCGTGTAAATTTCAAGCGTGCCTTCGTTAGCGCGTGACATCAACGCGCCGTAGGCACCAAGGAGGAGCTGCTGGCCTGTTTGCCCTTTGGCATAAAATGTTCTTGCCAGCTGTGCGCCACCAAAGGAGCGATTATCGAGGTAGCCCGCGTAGTCGCGCGCGAAAGGCACGCCCTGTGCAACGCAAAGATCGATGATGGCGTTACTGAGTTCTGCCAAGCGGTACACATTAGATTCGCGAGAACGGAAATCGCCGCCGCGCAGGGTGTCGTTAAAGAGGCGCAGCACCGAGTCGCCGTCGTTACAATAGTTTTTAGCGGCGTTGATGCCACCTTGGGCGGCGATAGAGTGCGCGCGACGCGGGGAGTCTAGCGAAGTAAAGGCTTTCACTTTATAGCCCTGCTCATCTAAACTTGCCGCCGCCGCAGCGCCCGCCAGACCAGTACCAACGACTATAATGCTAAAGTGGCGTCGATTATTAGGATTTACCAAAGAGTACTCGGCGCGCTGTCGACTCCAACGATCTTCGATAGGGCTACTTAGTGATACATTGGCATTTAACATTATATATAAGCTCCAAATAGGTGTATAATGAGCGGCAAAAAGAAGAAGGCACTCGATAAAAATATTGCGAAGACTTGGCCAATGCGCCTAAAAACGGTTCTATGGGCAATGCCCAAGGATTCATACAATGTTCCCAAGCCATTAAATAGGTGTAGCCCCAAAGCGAGCATTGACACCATATATAGAACGACTACCAGTGGAGAGTTGAACATTTCTAAAGTCCATGCCCAAAGATCGCGCTCGGACGCTGGAGTCGATTCGCCAAATTTCATGGTCCAAACGTGTAAAACGGTGAAGACCAAGAGTAGAACGCCCGTATAAGGCGCCAGACGCGTGGTGATATTTCGACGACTCTTTGGTGAGTCCTTACTCAACATATAATTCCGCTCACGCGCTCCTCGCCAGTTCGTGTACTTTACGTATATCGATACAAACGCGTGGTAGAAAAAACACAATACTAAGATCCCTTCTATGGGGTATATAAAGTAATTGGTTAATAAAAACCGCGCATAAGCATTAAATTTATCGGGTCCGTAAAAGAATAATAAGTTTCCCGCCAAGTGTATACACAGAAAAAAAACCAAGAAGGCACCCGTAAGTGCAATCATAACTTTTTTTACAATAGAGGAGCTCATTATTTTCATAAAAGCATGGAAGTGTTTCACGTTTTTGCCCTTAAATTACAGTATTTTTCCATCAACGCACTCAAGCATCAGAGTGACGGGTCCATCGTTGTGCAGCGCTACATCCATCTCGGCGCCGAAAACGCCGCATTGCACTGGGATTTTTAGCGCGCGCAACGCCTCGGCAAAGCGCTCGTATAGCGCTTGCGCCTGATCGGGGTGCATCGCTGCAACGAATGATGGGCGATTGCCCTTCGTCGCATTGCCGTAAAGTGTGAATTGCGAAACCAACAAGATTGAGCCTCCCACATCTTGTATCGACAAGTTCATTTTGCCCTCGTCGTCGTTGAAGACCCGTAATTTCGATATCTTTTGGCTCAAGACTTGTACTTCAACTTCCGAGTCTGTATGCGTCAAACCCAAAAGCAGCAAAAACCCTCCACCAATCTCTGAAACTCGCTGCTCGCCTACACTTACCGATGCTGAACTCACTCGCTGAATCAATGCTTTCATGAATCTATTTCATCCCTCATCAAATTGTAGCGCTTCCCGCAGCGTGGACACTCAATATGCAACTCCCCCTCATCGCCCCACAAATAATCTTGCTCCGCCTCGGGGAGCGAGGAAACGACACCGTGCATCTGCTTCACGTCGCAGCGACAGTCGTAGTAAAAAACGTATTCATAACTCTTTTGCAAGCTCCCCCCCTCATTCGCCTCGTGAAACGCCGCCAAAAGCTCCGCCTGACTCGCCGTCTCCAGCCCCTCCCAATCCCCCTCCGGCATCGACAAAATCATCAACGCCTCGCCGTCCTTCATAGCAATGCGCGCGGGCAATTGCTCGGATTCGCGGTAATACTGCTCTACCGTCAAAAGCGCGCTCTCGGAGTCTGGAATGAGCATAGATTGACGCAGTGGCGCCTCCGCAATTTGCCGCTGCACGGCCACTTTCCCCAGCACATCCGCCGCTTCGCGAGCCAACGGCGAGATTTTCGCGCAGACCATTCCCTCGGGGTCGACCGCACAAAATAAGCCCCAGTTGGCAAAGGGTAAACGCAGTGTCCAGCCCCAATAATCCCGCTCAACTTGGCTTGCCGCCGACAGGCTTGCCGAAACGATGAGTTCATCGAAGGCTGTGCGCTGCTTTTCGCTGTAATGGCATATGCTCATTGCATTTAAGCGCAGGTAACGGTGCATAGATTCAAAGAGTTTCTCTGTTTTGGCGTAAACCAAAATGAGCTTTCTCTCGCTCCAAAAATATCGTGTGTAAAGACAAAGAATAGGATCCATCATTTGTGACTCAAAGTGGCAAAGTCTGTACCATAGGGTTGTTTTTTAGGGGCGGGGGGAAAAATCCCCCCGCGCGCAAGCTTCCCTCAAAATTCGCTAAGAGTCGCTGTATTTTATGCGATGTTCTCGCTATACGCTCGACTATCGCATAAAATGCGACTCTAAGCGACTTGTTCAGGTGATCTTGCGCTCCCCCCTTTGCAGAGCTGCTCGCCCGAACGCCGAAGGCGCGCCGAAAGACAACGCCCCGTTGGCTACTCGCTGCATTCAGTGATGCGCTAAAATCAGCGCTCTACCTACCTTGTGCTACACTGTTTTTGGCATTTTGCAAGTAAGCAACAGGAGCAAGTCGCCGCTAGAACGTGAAATATAGAATAAATACAAAGACTTAAGTGCTTTGCGCCCGTTTTTTAGCGCTCGTGCGCTCTAAAGCATGCAAAAAAATCGAAAGATACGATTGTTAGCAAGTTTGATGCGGATTCAAGGAAGCAAGGAGAAAAAAGAAGAAAATAAGAAAATAAAAATACCTTTCCTTTGCGATTTTGAGCTGCCTCTAGAAAAATAGAGACCTTTGCACGGCTAGAAATTGTGCATTTAATTTTACAAATCCGATACAGTTTTAAACAAAATGAGACATTTTGTAGAGAAGCGTAAGTTAGTAATGCTAATTAAATAAGACAGGTAGGAGATTAAATGACATTTTATTCGAAAAGTGCTTAAAAGAGTGCTTTCTTTGGGGAAGGGTTTCCCCCCGTGCAAAGCTCTCAAATAAGAAAAAAAAGTTCTAAGGGCGCTAGCCCTTAGCGGGGTTTGGGGCGGAGCCCCAAAAATAAATCAGACTTTCCTTAAGCGCTTCGAACTGTTTTTTAGTGCTGCAGTTTAGTGCTGCAGTTTAGCGCGGTAATTTGGGAGCGTTCTTTTGTTCCCAAAATTTTTCGACAGGCTTTTCGAGCGGCGGTCCCATGGTGATGGCGAGGTAATTGCGCGCTAGTTTAGTGTACCATTGGTCACCACAGATTTTTAGACCTTCTAGCCCTCCATTTTTGGCGCCCGAGTAGCGTCCTACCCAGCGCGGAGGTGTACTCAATAAGCTAACACCGTATTCTCTTCCGAGCATTTGCAGTCCGCGAAGGTGTAGTTTTTGCGGTGAAATAACGGTGGCAAGCGCAGTGAAGGGATCGACTTGCCGTTCGGTGGTTAACCAGTACGCGGTAATGGCTCCAGTGCGGTCGGCGCCGTGTAGGCAGTGAACATAAACGGTGTTAGCGGGCTCAGATTTGAGCACTTGCATGATTTCTTCGACTTTTAGGAGGCGCGTTCGCAGCGGGTAGTTGTAGAGCTTCATCCCGTGTTTTTTGGCGCGCTTCTTTACGTCTTCGGGCAATCGGTGCAGGCTAACAATGCTCTGGATGCCTAAAACTTTAAACTCATCAATGTCTTCAACACTTGGCATCGCGCCGACGTAGAAGGTGTCAACGTTACGAAAATTACGCGGCAGTGCCCACGCACTGCTAGCAATGCAGAGTGCGGCAAGTCCCAAGGCAAAAACTATGAAATAACGTCCTATTCTTTGCATACGCTTCCTCTTGAGCTGGGCGAGCTTGCGCTAGCGCGCTCACCGTGCTTATTTTATAGAGATATTTTTGCGACTAAGCAAGAATAAAGGGTAGTTCCATCTTTACTCGGGGCTTGGGCTTTGATTTTTCGTGCCGTGTAAAAAAATGGGCTTGATATTTTATTTTTTCGCACAATGATTGAGCTATCCTTGCAGCCTTCTTCTCAAAAGAAGGCTGCGACGAAGGTTTTTTAGCGCAAACTGTATTTTTACGTCGTTATTATTGAATTTTATTCTTACTTTATGCGTGTTTTGTATATTTGTTTTACGATAAAGCGTGTATTTCGCTAGTAATGGTGTGTGGGGGGTAGCGCAAGATCGCCCCCAAAATGCGTTTAATGCCGCGCGCCATGCGGCGAATGAGCGTTTAGCGAATACGACGCATGGCGCAACGCGGCATTTGACGCATTTTGAGGGGAAGCTTGCGCGTAGGGGGGCTTTGAGCCCCCCACAAAACAAATAAAATTAGATTAAAGGCATAAATTCTGTGTTAAAATGAGTGTGATAAGCCTATTTTGACTTTGCTTGCGACTTTACTTGACGATATTTGCTAAGCATGCAAAAAGCATGCGTGCAGCCGTGTGTAAGCGGAAGGGGTTATGCGGCGTTTGGAGGCTAAGGCGTGTCGGTTGATAAAGAGAAATTGTTTGCGTCTGCGCAGCGGTATGCGGAACGCTCGCAGTGGGAGCGCGCGATAAAGGAGCTTACGCGGATTGTCGATGTAGAACCCAATGATTGTCGGGCTTTGCTTAGGATAGCCGACTATACTCAAAAGATGGGCTATCCAGGGGAGGCGCTGCGGGTTTTTGTGCGTGTGGCGGATATATATCGCAAGCAGGGGGCTGCGCAAAAGGCGTTGGCGGTTCTGAAGCAGGCGCAAAAGTTGGGCGTGCAGGACAAGAAATTGTCGCCGATGTTAGCGGATTTGTACTATTCGATTGGGCTTCCGCATGAAGCGATGGGTTATTATCGCCAGAGTTTGGAATACTATGAAATGACGCAGGATAATGCGTCGTATATGCAAACTTTACAGATGATGATTCGCATCGATTCGGAGGATCCAGAGCTTCGCCAGCATTATGCGATGCGTTTGTTGGAAGCGGGGGATGAGGCGGGCTATAAGCGGCAGGCGGAATTGGTCTTATCCTTGCTTTTGTCGAGCGAGCGTTTGGCGGATTATGTGCAGGCGGCGCGGGAGTTTTTGAAGCAATATCCTAATGATGAGACTGTTATTAAGAATATTGCAATGATATATGTGCAAACGTCCTATTTTAAGGAGGCGCTGGATTTATTGCATTTGATTGCGCACCCCGATAGGAAGGCTGAAATTTTGTTGTTATTAGCCAAGTCTTATGAGGGTTTGGGCCAAAAGCAAAAAGCAGTCGAGAGTTTAAAGGATTTGGCGCGCTTGTATGAGAGCGAGGATCGAGACCGTGGGTTAATCGCCGAGATTTGGATGCAGGCCCAGGCGTTAGACCCGCAAGACCCAGAGGTAAATTTAGCCTTGGTGGTGGGTCCTTATGGGGATGAGGTGCCGATGCTAGGCCAGAGTGCGATTACAGCGATTGAGCCAGAGTTTCACCCGGGCGCAGTTTCGCGTTTTGAGCGACCGCACACGGGGAGTGGTCAGATTGTGAGTGCGAAGCTCAACGAGGCGCGTTCGCTGATGGAGCTATTTAGCCATGATCGTGCGCTTGTGCTGTGTTCGGAGGTTTTGAGTATAGAGCCGGAGAATGTGGAAGCGCTGACTTTGATGCTCGCGATCCATGTGCAGCGAGGGGATAAGTTTGCGGCAGCCGCGACGCTTAGGCGGCGCGCGAAGGTGCTTTGGTCGCGAGATAAGGACGCGGCGATACAGAGTGTTTTGCAGGCAGAGCAGCATGTTCCACGGGCGCTAGAAAACTTTAACCTACTCTTGAGTTTTGGCTTGGATCCTGCAAATTATGGGCTTTCTGCTCCCATCATGCGGCCAAGCTCAAAGCCTACAGAGCTACCAAAAGTGCCGCCGATGCCGGCGAGTGGGCTGCGTAAGGCGCCTCCACCTCTTCCGAGTGTTTTTCGTAAAAACAGCAATGAACAGGCTGCTAGTAACTTGGCTGCGAGCGACAGTTCGCAGAGTGATAGCACTGCACCGCCTACACGTCGCGCCGAGGTTCTTATCAACAATTGGGAGCGCCGTTCAGCAAAAACCGTCGAGTTGCCCGCTCCGATTCGCAAGCTGCCTTCCAAAATTATCGAGGATTTACGCGATATAGAAGACTCGCGCTCGCAGTCTCGAGTGCCGGGCATGGAGCCTAAAACGGAAGAAAAGGGCAACATAGACGATCTCATTGATGTGTTTAACGATTCTCAGTTTGATGCGCATTTTGATGAGTTGCTCAGTGACTTATTTAGTGAAGAACCACGTGGAGATGCGTCCGTTGTGGCGGAGGCTAAGTTAATTCCAAAGTCAGAGAATGTTATGGATGCCTCTGCCCTGCCACCCGAGTATATGCAGCAGCTAAACGAAGCGTTAAAAGAAGTAGAGTTCTATATTTCGATTGGCCTATACGATGATGCTGAGACAAGTTTAAATAACCTCGTGTATGATTACGGCGAGTTGAGTTTAATTAAGGAATTGCGAAAGAAGCTGCTTTTAGCAAAAAGCGAAGAACAGTAAATTGCGGGAACTTTGATATATATGCCAGAAAGTAAAAGTGCTGGAATGCATATTTAACGGTTTTTGCTTGTTCTACTCGAGCAAGACCCGGTACTTTTGCGTAGTAGAAACTGATAAGTTTGTATTTTGTTTTTTGTATAAGATAAAGATGTATTACGAAATATCATTCGATAATACAAATTACGTTTTATATAACGTTTATCTTAGATTTATATGATATATCATTAAGGGAAATTATGAAACCGTACTATACACTTGCTGAATTATTGAAATATACTTGTAATAAGTATCCAAATTATCCAGCTTTTGGCACCAAGGTTGGGGGGAGCTATCAGTGGGTTAGTTTTGCCGATTTCGAGATTAAGGTGCGTAGGCTCCGCTCAGCGCTTAAGAGTATTGGTTTGGAGAAGGGTGATCGCGTCGCCTTAATTGCGAACAATAGTGTTGAGTGGGCGACCGTAGCATACGCTTGTTATGGTTTAGGTGCAATTTTAGTTCCCATGTATGAGGTTCAGAAAAGCCAAGACTGGGAATACATCATTAATAATAGCGGCAGCAAAGTCCTGTTCACGGCCAATGAAAATATTTTAGCCCAATGCTCAGAGCTCGCCGTCCTGACTCTTGAGTACAGTTTTAGTTTTAAGGTCGACAATATCCTGAGCCCGCAGTCCTATGAGCGGCTTCTTAACAACGAGCAAGGTTTACTCGACGTTCAAGACGTCAAAGAGGACGATCTTGCCGACATCATTTATACCTCGGGCACGACGGGGCTACCCAAGGGCGTGATGCTAACGCACAAGAACATTGTCACCAACTGCTTGAGCGTTCAGAGCCTGTTTGAACTCGGACCAAGCGATTGCATACTATCTTTTTTACCGTGGGCGCATGCCTTTGGTAAGACGGTGGAGTTGCACACCTTTATTTCGACAGGAACAGCCGTTGGTATCGCCGAGTCACGGCGTACGATTGCACAGAACATGCTCGAAGTGAATCCCACTATTTTGAATGGCGTGCCCAAGATTTTTAATACGATCTACGACAATATCCACTTGAACGTAAAGAACGGTTCGTGGTTGAGCAAAACAATGTTCGAGACTTATGCTAAATTGGCTACGAAGCGACGTCAAGATAGTCTAAGTTTTACAGAAAAAGCGCAATATAGTGCACTCGATAAAGTGGTCGGGAAAAAAATTCGCGGTATATTCGGAAATAGAATACGCTTTTGTGTCAGCGGCGGAGCAGCGCTGTCTAAAGAAGTGGCGGAGTTCTTTGATTCCTTTGGTATCCCTGTGTACGAGGGTTACGGATTAACGGAGTGTGCGCCTATCATTGCGGTAAACTCCCCGAGTAGTATTAAGTATGGCTCGGCAGGTAGAATCATGCCCAATGTTAGCGTTCGCATTGACCAGAGTGTGGGGGATGAAGAGAACTACGGCGAGATTATTACTAGCGGTGATTGCGTGATGAAGGGGTATTTTGAGGAACCCCAAGCCGATGCCGAGGTTTTTACCGATACGAGGGAGTTTCGCACCGGAGATATGGGTAGACTCGATGATGATGGCTTTTTATGGATTACGGGTAGGGTGAAGGAGCAGTACAAGCTTGAGAACGGCAAGTACGTGGTGCCGAGCGCGTTGGAGAAGCAAATTGTTACTAGCCCCTTCATTGAGAACGCCATCGTCTTTGGTAATGCTAGGCCATACAACGTTGTTATTGTTCAACCAAACGCGGAGTTTGTGAGTAAGTTCAAAGCGGAGAACGCGTTAAACGATGCTAGCCAAGAAGAGATCGAGAACAACAGCAAGCTCAGGGACATTGTCAGTGCCGAAATACAAAGCGCTACGAAGGATTTCCGAGGTTATGAGCGACCACAAAAGTTCGCCATTACGCTTGACGATTTCAGCATACAAAATAACATGTTTTCGCCAACTCTCAAAATTAAACGTCATGTTGCCGAAAAAGTGTACGCAGAAGTGATTGAATCGCTTTATAGATCGTAAGTATAGTCAGAGCGGCGCTGCTCTCTTGTGGCGCTGCAGTAGATTAGTAACGATAAGAATGAGTTTGTGATGAGCGTTTATCGAAATTTGGCTGGATTGCTTGAACATAGTGCGTCTAAGTTTGGTTCACGTAAAATTTTTGGCGAAAAGCGTAATGGCCAATATGAGTGGATTACGTATGCGGAATTTTCTAAAAAGGTTCGTAGGCTTCGACGAAGTTTACATGAGCTAGGCTTATTGAAGGGGGAACGCATAGCGATCATCGCAAACAATAGTGTTGCGTGGGCCATGTGTGCGTATGCCGCATATGGGCTAGGCGCCGTGATAGTGCCGATGTATGAGGTGCAGAGCACGGAGGATTGGAAGTACATCCTTAATGATAGTGAGGCGAAGTTCGTCTTTGTGTCAAAAACAAAGATCGCTGAAGCGATCGCAAAAATAGGGGCAAATTCGGTAGAGAGGGTTTTTGATTTTTCCTGTGAAGACGTGGAGAGTGAGCAGAATTTCTCTAGCCTGCACGATCCTGCGGTGCAGGAGATGGAAATGCTAGAGGTCGGGGAGGATGAGCTTGCAGATATTCTCTACACTTCGGGGACTACGGGGCTACCTAAAGGCGTAATGCTTTCGCATAAAAATATTATTGTTAACGCAAAAGTGGTGCAAAGCCTGTTTGAAGTAGGTGAAACGGACGTTTCGCTCGCCTTTTTGCCATGGGCGCATGCCTTTGGAAAAACGGTAGAGCTACACACCTTCGTTAGCTTTGGTGCCGCTATTGGGATTGCAGAGTCTACGCGTACTATTGCCAAGAACTTGCAAGAAATTAACCCTACAATTATTAACTCTGTGCCAAAGATTTTTAACACCATATACGACACCATTCACCAGCGTATGCAGGCTGAGTCGTGGATAAGTCGTTCCGTTTTTGAGCATGCCAGAGCCCTTACGTACAAGAAGAGCTACGGGGGTTTAAGCTTTGCAGAGCAGCTGCAGTACAGAGCAATCGTTCCTGCTGTTTCTAAGAAGATTCGCGCAGCTTTCGGGAATCGTATTCGATTTTGCATCAGCGGTGGCGCCGCGATCGCTAAGGAAGTTGCCGAGTTCTTTGATGGCTTTGGCTTGCCGATTTACGAAGGCTATGGCATGACCGAAACAGGTCCCATTATCTGCGTAAACTGCCCAGCTGCACTTCGCTACGGAAGCGTTGGACGCGCACTTCCGCAGGTGAAGCTGCGTATTGACGCAGAGCGTCAAGAGCAGCAGGGGGAAATTATCACCAGCAGCCCATGTGTTATGCTGGGTTACTACAAAGCGCCCGAAAGCGATGCCGAGGTCTTCACCGAGAAGCGAGAACTTCGCACGGGTGATATGGGCTATATTGATGAAGATGGCTTTCTCTGGATAACTGGACGCGTTAAGGAGCAGTATAAACTCGAGAACGGAAAGTACGTAGTCCCCACAGCGCTTGAGATGAAGATCAACGCTAGCCCCGTGATTGAACAGTCCGTGGTGTTTGGAGATGGGCGCCCCTACAATATTGTACTTATTCAGCCGACTCAGGACTTTATCGAGTCGATGCGAAAGAAACACGGTCTAAAAGACGCCGATAATGACTCCGTTGAGAAGCATCCCGAACTTAGGTGTGCAATTGAGAATGAGATTAAGCGTTTAACCAAAGATTTTCGTGGCTATGAACGACCTCAAGCTTTCTTTATCACGCTGGAGCCGTTGACGATCGAGAACGGTTTACTATCGCCAGCTCTTAAAGTGCGCAGACGTGAA
>JBBAEA010000042.1:0-23712 GCA_041656175.1 Bradymonadales bacterium
TTTCTCTCGTAGCTTGATTTCTTTTCATTTCTCTATGAATCGCAGAGCGCGATTTGTTTAACATTCTGGCCAATTCCGTTATAGAAAGGCCTTCACGAAGACCTTTTTCTAGACGCAATCTATCTTCTATCGTAAAGTGACTGTAAGACTGCATGAACCCTCCTGAGTGTGAGTCTTTCGCAAAACAATCATACAACAGAAAGTTCGTGCAGTCCCCTGTTGCACTCGTAATGAAGATCTACCAACTCCCCCCAACAAAAATAACTAAAAAAGCTCTTGTATATTTGTTATAAAAACATCTAAAATAGGAATAAAATTCTGATTAAACTCAAGATACACACATTATGTTAATTTAAATAAAATTGTACTTATTGATTGATCCTTAGGAAGAAAGCTGCTATGTAATGCGCGGTCATTCCCGGGTGTGGAATGTTTAGGAACTTTTGTTTGGAGCGAGCTATATGGCTGAAAACACGAAGACGATTGATGGTAATGAGGCAGCAGCGCACTCTGCGTTTATGACAAACGAGGTGGTGTGTATTTATCCGATTACGCCGTCGTCGACGATGGCTGAATTGGCGGATGAATGGGCGGCAGCGGGCGCGGTCAATATTTGGGGTCAAACCCCACAAGTGACCGAAATGCAAAGCGAGGCGGGCGCAGCGGGCGCGGTGCACGGTGCGTTGCAAGGCGGTTCGATGACAACAACATTTACTGCTTCGCAAGGTTTGCTATTAAAAATTCCTAACATGTTCAAGATTGCGGGTGAGTTAACGCCGACGGTCTTTCATATTGCGGCGCGAACGATTGCTTCGCATGCGCTGTCGATTTTTGGGGACCACAGCGACGTAATGCATGCGCGAACCACTGGTTTTGCGCTCTTATCCTCGAGCAATGTTCAGGAAGCGCAAGACATGGCGATGATCGCGCAGATGGCTACGCTCAAGTCGCGAGTGCCGTTTTTGCACTTCTTTGACGGTTTTAGAACATCGCATGAGGTAAGCCGCATTGAGATGTTAACTAGGGATGACGCGCGTGAACTTATCGATGATGAATTGGTCGAAGCGCACCGACTGCGCGGTATGCGTCCCGAGAACCCTGCAATCCATGGAACTGCACAAAATCCTGACGTCTTCTTCCAAGCGCGCGAGGCGAGCAATCCGTATTACGATAAAGTGGCTGAGATTACGCAAGAGGCAATGGATCGCTTTGGCAAGTTGACGGGGCGCCACTACAAGCTCTTTGAGTACTACGGTGCCGAGGATGCACAACGCGTTATCATTATAATGGGTTCTGGACAAGGCGCGGTCGAAGAAGCGATCGATGCTCTCAAGGACGAGAAGCTCGGCGTGGTGCTTGTACACCTTTACAGACCACTCGACAGTGCAGCGCTCGTACGGGCGATCCCTGCAAGCACGCGCGCAATCGCTGTTCTTGACCGTACCAAGGAATCTGGCGCCATCGGCGAGCCGCTCTACCTTGATGTCTTGGCATCGCTTAGCGAGCATTGGGCCGATATGAAAAAGACCGCCATGCCAAAACTCATCGGTGGGCGCTACGGCTTGAGCAGCAAAGAATTCACTCCTGCCATGGTTAAAGCCGTCTATGACGAACTCAAAAAGACTTCGCCTAAAAACCGCTTCACGGTGGGCATTAACGACGACGTTACGCACAGCAGCCTCGACTACGATCCTAGCTTCATTACAGAAGACCCGCAAAACACGCGTGCCATCTTCTTTGGCTTGGGTTCCGATGGTACGGTTGGCGCGAACAAAAACTCCATCAAAATCATTGGTGAGAACACGCCACTGTACGCGCAAGGCTACTTTGTTTATGACTCCAAGAAGTCTGGCGGCGAAACGATTAGCCACCTTCGCTTTGGACCTAAAGCGATTAAGGGCGCATACCTTATCCAACGCGCAAACTTCATCGCTTGTCACCAGTTTGCTTTTATCGAACGAATGGACATGCTCGAAACAGCGCAGGAAGGCGCTACTTTCTTGCTCAACAGTCCATACCCCGCTGACGAAGTCTGGAACCACATTCCCGTCGAGACACAGCGCGACATCATTGATAAAAAAATCAAGTTCTACGTCATCGACGCAGGCAAAGTCGCGGAAAAAACCGGCATGGGTACACGCATCAACACCGTAATGCAGGCTTGCTTCTTCAAGCTCTCGGGCGTTCTTCCCGAAGACGAAGCTATTGCGCAAATCAAGGAAGCGATCCGCAAATCGTACTCCCGCAAAGGCGAAGCCATCGTTCAGAAGAACTTCTTGGCCGTCGATAGCTCGATCGAGAATCTGCATCGCGTCGACGTTCCCACAACACTTGGAACGCTAAAACGAAAAGACCCCGATTACAGCAAAGCGCCGCTTTATGTGCAAAAAATCATGTCTAAGCTCATGAAAAACAAAGGCGAGTCTTTACCTGTTAGCGTTTTTGATGCCGATGGTTCTTTCCCCACGGGTACAGCGGCATGGGAGAAGCGCGGTATCGCGCGTGAAATTCCAGTCTGGAACCCTGAGCTCTGCATCGGTTGCACCTTCTGCAATATCTCCTGCCCCCACGCAGCAATCCGCGTCAAGGCATTTAAGCCCGAGTTAAGCGCCAAGGCGCCCGAGAGCTTCAAGTCCATTCCATGGAAAGGCCGTGATATCGAAGCGGGTTCGCACTTTACCATTCAAGTCATGCCCGATGACTGTACGGGTTGTGGCGTCTGCGTATCGCAATGCCCCGCCAAGGACAAGGCCAACCCCGATATCAAGGCCATCAACATGACCTATCGTCTAGACGTACTGGAGCAAGAGCAGGAGAAGGCTGCGTTCTTTAACACGCTTCCCTACAAAAGCCGAACCGAAGTCGACAAAAAGACGCTCAAGGGCTCTCAACTCGTACAACCCCTCTTTGAGTACTCTGGCGCATGCGCTGGTTGCGGTGAAACACCCTACGTCAAATTGGTGAGCCAGCTCTTTGGCGATCGCATGGTGATTGCTAATGCGACGGGTTGTTCGTCGATTTACGGCGGTAATCTCCCCTCCACCCCATGGACCAAAGACGAGCACGGACGTGGACCCACATGGGCAAACTCGCTCTTTGAAGATAACGCTGAATTCGGCCTAGGTCTGCGCCTATCGCTCGATCAGCAGATGCAACTCGCCAAATCCTTGCTCAAAAAGCTAGAGCCCGAGCTCGGCACGGAGCTGGTCGACGGCTTGGTCAACGCGGAGCAAAAAACCGACGCCGACTTTGCGAGAGTTCGCGAACAAATCGCCGTTCTTAAAACTAAACTAGCCGACATCAAGTCCAGTGATTCGCGTCGTTTGCATTCACTCGCCGACAGCCTCCTAAATCGTAGCCTCTGGATCATCGGCGGCGACGGCTGGGCCTACGACATCGGTTACGGCGGGCTCGACCACGTCTTTTCACTAGGACGAAACGTCAACATCCTCGTACTCGACACCGAAGTGTACTCAAACACTGGTGGTCAAGCGTCTAAGGCCACGTCCCGAGGCGCCATCGCTAAGTTCGCCGCAGGCGGAAAACCCGGCGGCAAAAAGGATCTAGGCCAATTCGCCATGGCATACGGCAACGTCTACGTTGCAAGCATCTCGCTGGGCGCCGACCGCATGCAGGCTATCAGAGCGCTGACCGAGGCCGAAGCCTATCAAGGCACCTCCCTCGTTATTGCCTACAGCCCCTGTATCGCGCACGGTATCAACATGAGCTTGACCCAGGAGCGCACCAAAGACGCCGTCAAATCTGGCTACTGGCCCTTGTATCGCTACACGCCGCAGACCGAGGAAGGCTCAAACCCCTTCAAACTCGACAGCCGCGCGCCTAGCATCACGTTCAAGGACTTCGCACTGCAAGAAGCCCGCTTCTCGCAACTCATGCGCAGCAAACCCGAACTCGCCGAGCACCTGTTTGGCTTAGCACAGCGAGATATCGACGAACGCTTGAACTACTACAAGCAGCTAGCCGAAATCACTCGCCAAGTCACTGGCTAATCACGCCAAGAGACTGAAATGAGGCACGCTACAAGGCGTGCCTTTTTTTGTGGGGGGCAAACTTGCCCCCCTACGCGCGGGCTTCCTCGCAAAATTCGGCAACGAACGCAAAATACTGTGCGGTGTATTTGCTAATCGCGCATCCACCGCACAGTATGCGTTCGTAGCGAATTTTAACGAGGCGATCCCGCGCTACCCCCCACTCTGAATACATACGCCCACAAGGGAGCTTAAGAGCTATTTTATGGACTGCTTTTGTAAGCATCAGAGCTTCTTTCCATAAAAAATATGCGTGTCACCATATCGTTTTGATACCAAGTCTTTGCGCAATGACTTCTTTCGCCTTATCAAAGCGCTGTAAGTACGAGCCCGATAAGGATATAAGATCAAGTTTATTTTCGTAAAACAAACTTTTTAACTGCATGCTATATTTGTCTCTGTGTTTAGCTATTTCTTCACTTCTCGTACCGTCCTGCACAAACTCCGTACTTGGTTCAAGAAAGAATATGAGCGCAAAGCGTTGTAAATTGCTTATGGCATCTGCGAGAGCACTGCATTGCTTGATTTCATCATTTTGTTTTAGAAGAAATTGCGCGTAAAACTTCGTGCTTAAGGCATCTGTATCGACAAAGAGCAAGCGATTGGAGTGTAGAAGCGCATCGAGCTCTGCGGCTTTTTGTCGAATTAATATTTCCACCAAATCGTCTTGATTCATAAAGTCTTCACCGCCAGCGTTAAAACATACATCACGTCCAATTTCGGGCACAAAATTTGTGTTGTAGGCCAGCGCTAGGTTTTGAGTAAGCGTAGATTTCCCCGTGCTCTCGGAACCCGTAATAAGTATTCTTTTAGCGTAATACGGTCTGCAAATGGGTGGCAGATATTCCCAGTGTTTATAAGGGCAGAACCTTAGCTCGGTACTGCTGATCGGTACTTCGCTTCTGTCAAAATATATGACCTCGCTGTCGGAGCCGTAGAGACTTTCAAAGCGATTGCTGTCCCAATAATCAGAGCCACAAAATACAACATCGATCTTTGTACGAATAAGTTTTTTTATATCATTGGCGCCTTTCTCCCAATAGTAGTCGCTATTGTATGCTTCTTTTGTGCTGGCGGTATCTTCTAGCGTGAAAATCTTAATATTATGTAAATGCATAGTCGAATAGTGTATCCAACGATATATAAGGTCTTTAGCTACAGATTCGCGTCCCTCGCAGTAGCTTATTATCACAAACAAGCGCTCGCAAACGCTTGCAGCGCGTATGATATCGTGAATATGACCGATATGCAGCGGATCGAAGGAACCACCAAAAAAGCCCAGTTTATACTTCATTTTGTTCACTAATCGCGCCTTTACGCCAACGAATATACATAAAAATTGCATTAAACAAATAGACACACCACATCATCAGTGTTGCTACGCTCTCCGAGTCGAGTGCGAAAAAAGCATAGCCCCACATGAAAATACTGACCACATTCACAGCGATCCAAAGCAAGCACTGCTCGGCAAACATATGAATAGTTACCAGCATTGCCACTACCGAAACAACGGTGCTAAAGGAGTCCACATAAGGAAGCGTCCCCCCGATGCCGACAAAAACATGCCATAGAGCACGGTGGCAGCACTCACGATAGCCACCAGCAGCATAAACTGCTTCCACGTCATTTTGCGCTTTCTAACCTCTTTAGTTTCAGCATTCATATGCTTGCTCCAAACATAAAAACCGTAAAACTGCAGAGGCAAAAAGTACATCACATTGAGCATTACTTCGCCGTAATATTTGGCGTTATACGAAATAATAGCGTAGAGCACCGTGTTAATAAATCCAAATATATAAGCTGATAATTTCCCCTTTCCCGTACATATGGCAGCAATCACTCCAGTACTCGCAGAAATGATTCCCATCATAGAATCTTTCCATAATATGGAAATACTTATGATCGAAAAGCATGCGACACATAGCCATAGAATTTCGAGAAACTTCCAACCCGATACTTCGTTGATAATACATTTTTTTACACCTTGCATAGATTCCTATGGATCAAAATGGCTAAGAAAAACCTCATTGTTCGTTTTTTTGACTAGCTTTGCATGAACTCAAGCTTGCGTGTGTAACAGCAAGTCATCATGGGTGGATTTTTCTGCTGCAAGCCTTCGCTGTCGTTCCTATAGCGCAAGGGAATAAAAATTCATAGAGCGTTCATGCTCATTTAAGCGCTTTCGTTTGCATACTGCGTTTGTAAAGGATTGATACAGGCGATTTCATATTATATGTTTTTCTTAGGGCTTTAGCGCCTCTTATCGCTTTTATGCTTTTTTTGTAAAGATGTCTTCAAACTATGAATACAAATTGGATCATGCTCATCATTGGTGGTTTTTTCGAGACAGCCTTCGCCGTTTGTCTATCGCAGGCTCAAAATAGCAGCGGCGGCACTAAAGTTGCGTGGCTAGTGTCTTTTATGCTTTCGGTTTCGCTGAGCATGTTTTTGCTTTACCAATCGATGGGCGGTAAAAACCCCTTTCCTGTGGGTACGGCATACGCGGTTTGGGCAGGTATAGGCGCAGTGGGAAGCGTTCTTGTGGGTATATTCTTTTTGTCGGAGCCTACGACTTTGCCGCGTTTGGTTTTTTTGAGCTTACTCATCTTATCGATCGTAGGCATACAAGTGGTAAGCTAAGCTCCATTTGGCTCCCAAACACTGGGGGGTAGCGCGAGATCACCTCGCAAAAGTCGCTACGAACGCATACTGTGCGGTGGATGCGCGATTAGCAAATACACCGCACAGTATTTTGCGTTCGTTGCCGAATTTTGTGAGGAAGCTCGCGCGTAGGGGTGGCGAAGCCCCCCGCAGAGGGAAAAACAGACATTGCCCTTGGATAATTGGAGTTTTTGGGGAATTGCCTTTGCATGACAAGCGTTGCGATGTTAGAGATATATGGGGGAGAGGAAATGGTTTTTTGCATAGGATTGAGCTGCTATGAAAGATTGGACGAGACGAGAGTTTTTGCAGGCCTCGGCATTGACAGTGGCGGGGCTTTCGGCGGGCGTGTCTTTGGCGGCGTGCGCGCGTGGCCCACAGGGACCGAATGTTGTATCTGCAAACGAGAATAAGGATGTGGTTAATTCAATGATTGATTCATATTTTGGTGCAAAGTTTGGCATCAGCGAGGCTTTAATGACAAAAGCTTTGCAGCTGATGCTGGCGAGTGGTGCGCAGTGGTCGGAGTTGTATTTTGAGCATACGCGTGTTTTGGACTTATCGTTGTTGGATGGAATAGTCAGCAGGGCGTACTCGAATGTAGACTTAGGCGTGGGTTGTCGTGCGGTCATTGATGACCAGGTTGGCTATGCCTACAGCGAGAGTTTGGATGAGGCGGATGTGTTGCGTGCGGCGTCGTTAGCGTCGGGGATTGCGCGCGCTGCGGCGGGGGGCAAGACGGAAGCTGCTCAAGCGGTGGCGCGTCACGGTTTTTTGTATGATCCGGAAATCAACTGGCATGAAGTCGAGGTGAGCAAACTGGTTGCACTGTTGCAGGCTGTCGAAAAGAAGGCACTGCAAGCCGACAAGGATGTCGAGAAAGTGATGGTGCACTTTGGCTACCAGCAAAAAAACATTTTGGTAGCTGCTTCTAACGGTTTACGCGCCGAAGATTCGCAGCCTAGGGCTGTTTTGTCGCTTTCGGTGGTCTTGAACAGGAACGGCGAGCGTCAGAGTAATCAGGCAAATATTGGGATTAGAGCGGGTTTAGAGTATTTCTCGGAGCAACGCATCGATCAATTAGTCGAAGACGTCGTTGCTCGCACGCGCATTTTGTTCGAAGCCCGCAAGCCAAGGGGTGGTGAAATGCCCGTAGTTTTGGGGGCGGGTGCTTCTGGGATTTTACTCCACGAGGCGATAGGACATGGTATGGAAGCGGACTTTAATCGCAAGGGGCAGTCGATTTTTACGACGATGATTGGTAAAAAAGTCGCGATCCCCGAGATCAACATTATCGATTCGGGTTTGATGCCTGGGCTCAATGGTTCGGCGCATATTGATGATGAGGGGACGCCTTGCCAAGAAACGGTCCTGGTTGAGAATGGGATTTTGAAGTCCTACCTACACGATAACTTGAGTGCGAAGCATTATGGTTTGAAGTCGACGGGGAGCGGTCGTCGCGAGTCCTTCCGCTTTGTGCCCTATCCGCGAATGCGCGAGACGTATATGACGGCGGGAGAGCGCAGTTTGGACGATCTTATTAAGGATGTGAAGTATGGGGTGTATTGTACGCACTTTACCAATGGTCAGGTCGACATTGGTGCTGGGGACTACACGTTCTATGTAAAGAATGGCTATTTGATCGAAGATGGTAAACTAACGGCACCTATTAAAGATGTGAATATCATAGGTAATGGGCCAGACACCTTATCTAAGATTACGGCGGTGTCTCATGATTTTACGATGCATGATGGTGCGTGGACTTGTGGTAAGAATGGTCAGGGTGTTCCCGTGTCAGTGGGTATGCCGAGTGTTCTTGTTTCCTCGCTAACTGTGGGAGGTGAATAATGGATTTGAAGCAAATCGCTGAACAATCGCTGGAACAGTGTTTAAAATCGGGCGCTCAGGAAGCTAAGGTAACGCTTAGCAAATCACAGAAGTTAGCCGTAGATTGGCGCAAGGGCAAGGTCGAAACTCTAAGCAACTCCGCTTCGAGCTCTATTGTTTTTTCGATATACGCAAATGGGCGCTATGCCGTGCACCAGAGCTCGGACTTGCGAGCCGAAGCTTTGCAGAGCTTTATACCCAGAATTGTAGAGTTAACGCGTCTTTTAGAGCCCGATGAATTTAGAAAATTAGCGCCAAAAGATCTCGTATCAAGCACTAGCGCTGAAGATATCGCGCAATTACAGATCTATGACAAAGCCATAGAAAATATTTCCAGCGATGATTGCTACGATATTTTGCGAACTCTAGAAGCACAAAGTTTTGATTCATCGCTACCCATCATCGACGTGAGCGCGAGCATTAGCACAAACACAGGAACTAGCCATAGCGTGCACAGCAACGGCTTTTCGAGCACGGAGCAGCGCAGCAGGATCTCGGCGTACACGGAGCTAACGCTTCAGGATCCCAGTGGTAAGCGCCCTAACGCGTACTTTGGTGATACGCGTCGACATCTAGTCGATCTTATGGACACGGCCGAGATCGCAAAAGAGGCACAGCGCTACGCGGCTTATACTTTGGAGCAGGTCAAATTGCCTTCGGGCAAAACGACGCTGCTCTTCGACAGACGCGTCGCAACCACGCTTATTTCGCGCTACCTCACCCCCATATTTGGCAGCGATATCCAACAAAAACGCTCTTACTTTGAGGGGAAACTCGGTAAAAAGATCGCGGTTCCCGCGCTAACGATTGTCGATGACCCCCACATTGTGCGTGGTTTAGCAAGTAAACTTAGCGATGGCGATGGATTTTTGAGCGTAGCGCGTCCTGTTATTGAGGCTGGAGAGCTCAAGAACTACTTTATCGATTATTATTATTCGCTGAAACTCGGCGTTGACCCTACGACAGGTTCCTTCTCTAACCTCGTTGTTCAAGCTGGTTCGCAGTCGCAAGCTGAACTCATCGCGGGTGTTGATAAAGGCATCTTTGTAACGAGTTTCTTGGGTGGTAATGCCGATCGCACCACAGGTGATTTTTCTTACGGCATCGCGGGCGTTGCCATTGAAGGCGGGAAGCTTACACAAAACGTCTCGGAAATGAACTTTAGTGGTAACTACAACGAACTCTTCCTCAAGCTGAGCGCCATAGGTAATGATCCCATGCTATCCTATAGCGTCCGCACACCGACCCTACGTTTTGACGACGTCGATGTTAGCGGCGCGTAGCTTTCGATAATACTTTGCAAACACGATAGCTCTTTGCATAGCCATATGCCGCTCATCTTAAGATGAGCGGCATAGCTTATTTTATGATAAATCTAAGTTTACAAACAAATTGCACTTGGGGGTAGTTTGGCGTAACACTTGAGGAAAGCATGACCATCCTCCCTACAACATAACTCACCAACAGGGCAGCTCGTTTTGTTACACTCTTTCGATAATTTATTTTCGCAATGACCATTAATGCAAACTGCAGGCGCTACACATGTTTTGCATAAATCACCGCACTGAGTGTTCGTATTTACACATGTATTGCCGAACTTACAAAATCCTGGGCTACAGCTATGTACTTTGCAAGTTCCATCGCTTTGGCATTCCGTGAGGCCCACGTTTGGTAGATTCGTGCAGTTTGTGCAACTCTCACCACATTGGGTGTTCGTGTTTACACATGTATTGCCAGTGTTACAATATCCAGCGTTACAGGTAATTACTTTACAGCTTCCGCTCTGGCATTCCGTGGTGGCCGCGTTAGCAATCTTTGTGCAATCGTTGCAGTCCTCTCCGCACTGGTTTGTGCTATTCTCGCAGCCAGACTGCGTTTGGCACATCCCAGCAGGACACGACGTTATTTGGCACTCTCCTTCGACACATCGCCTCTCTTCACCTTGCGTACTCACAGTACAGTTGTCGCAGTTGCTGCCACAATGGGTGTTGGTGTTAACGCAGGCTTCCCCCGTGTTACATAAATTGCCTTCGCAGCTGAGCACAACGCAGGCGCCTTCAACGCAAGCAGCTTCTGTGATGTTCGCCGAACTGCTCTTGCAGTCGAGGCAATCTGTACCACAAGTTTCAACGCGTTGATTGCTTAAGCACTGCTCATTGACTTTGCAGTACCCATCCTTACACGTGTCGATCACACAGTTAGCATTTTCACAAGTTGCATTGGCAACATTCTCTATTTTGCTACAATCCTCGCAGCTTTCGCCGCAAGCCAAACTATTGTTTGCGTTCTCTACGCAGTCTTCGCCCAAAGGGCACTGCCCCTTTTCGCAAGGGTTCTGCTTACATGCACCTGCGTAGCAAATGCCCATAGCCCCATAAAGTCCGACGCAATTATCGCAATTTGCACCACATGCTTCAACACTATTGTTGGGAATGCATGCATCTTGGTAAAAGCAATAACCCGCATGGCAGGTACGGCAATCGTCTTCAATGTTGCTCATGCACTTTGAGCCTTCGGTTGTCATGCATGAAACTTGATTATCAGGACACGCTGTAACTGCTACGCAATTCTCTGCTTTGCAGACGTAGCCTTCTAAGCAATATCCGTAACCGTTGGAGTTCTCAATGCCCGTGCAATCTCCACCGGACGTTCCGCAGTCGCAGGCGTTCGCGAGCGTAACACAGTGCTCTTTGCCTCCGGGACCATTGAGATCGCAAAACTGGTTTCGCTTACAACGTCCAAAGCGATTAGCGTTTTCGGCCAAACATTTTGGCCCGTGTTCCTCTAAGGTGATAGCTCCCTCAAGGTTACAGCCTGTGTATACAAAAAAGAGAATAAAAATCGTGTAGAAAACTTTTATGCACTTCATTGAGCTTACCTAAAACGCCAATTTGCAAAGAGCAAATAGCTCTTTTTATAAGGACAAGCACCCGAAAAACAGGTTAGTGACTGAAGTATACCTTGTCAATAACTTTTTTTCTCTTTAAGCTTACAGCTCAAAATTGTTGGGATTATCGCTAAATTTGTATATAGCCCAGCCATCTCTTATGCCCATAAAGCTAGTCACAGTGCTGTTGTGCATAGCATTAACGGCAAGAGCGCAAAGTTCAAGTTTCTGCGTTTAACTTTAGTGAAGCTAGTAACCTAGGTGCCCGCTCTTGACTTGCTTCGTTTTGAGGTAACGTGCGTTGTAAGGATTTGGCTTTATGATGATTGGGCGACGCTTTAGGACATGAATACCATGAGCCTGCAAATCTTGAATTTTCTTAGGGTTATTAGTATACAATTCGATGGAAGCCACCCCTAGGGAATGCAGCATGCCCGCCGCCAACGCGTAGGATCGCAGATCATCGTCAAAACCGAGGTGTATGTTAGCATCGACCGTGTCGTAGCCTTCCTCTTGTAGTTTATAGGCTGCGACTTTACTGGCCAAGCCAATACCACGTCCTTCCTGACGCAGGTAGAGTAAAATCGCTTCGTCCATAGTAGCAAAGTGCTCTTGTGCAAATTCGAGCTGCTGTCGACAATCACAGCGCAACGAGTGAAACACGTCACCCGTTACGCACTCAGAGTGCAAACGCGTCGCAACCGCCTGCTTGCCCGCGACATCGCCACGAACCAGCGCGACATCGTCAAGCTTCTCGTTGCCACGAGAGAACGCATAAACCTGAAATTCGCCAAATTGCGTGGGCAGGCGAGCCTTTGCGTATATTTGGAGGGTGTCGGGTTTGAGCAAAAAGTCGTCTCGGACCAAATTCAATTCCATATCCTAAAGCTAGCGGTTATAAGCCAAATGCAAAGCGCAAGTGGCGTCGCATACACTATTAGACATTTTAACGCTTTTTGCAAGTTCTTAGTCAGAAAACTGCTGTTATCTGCCCACAAAAGTCTTGTCTACCTACGTGTCCTTTGTTTTAGGAAGCTCTGGTCTATGAGTGGGGCGCTGCCCCACGCCCCGCTAAGTGCTAACGCCCTTAGAACCTTCCTCTGTGTAACATATTGATTTTACTCACTTTATTTTGAATATTCGCCTAAATTTCCTTTACTTGGCTCAAACGACTTTTAGCCGTTTTTGCATGGAGCAAACACCCTTAAGGTAGCTTTATGCATCGCCATGGGGGCGTTACGGGGGCTTGGGCCCCCGTTGGGGGGGGTAGCGGCAAACCCGCGCACAGCGCGGGGTTGACGCGTAGGGGGGCGCTCCCCCCACAAAAATAAAGAGCAATAGTATCAAATTCGTTGTAAATTGTTTAACTGTACTGTTATTAGCGGTTTTTCAGCTGTTTTTGGTTTTACTAGGTGTAGAATCATTTTAAACTTTACGGATAAAGGGTAATTTGTCTGCAGCAGATTTTTTGGCTGCGAGTTTGGAGCGAGAATTGAATAAGAAGGACAACGAGTACAACGAAGCATTATTTAAGTTATCGGGAAGGCCCCCATTTTTAACCGCGCTACCTTTAGCATTGCAGCATGTTGTAGCGATGATCGTGGGGTGCATTACTCCCGCACTTATTTTAGCCAACACGGCTAACTTATCTGTGCCAGACCAAGTGATATTGGTGCAAGGTGCGCTATTTATCGCGGCTATTTCGACCATGATACAGCTTGTGCACTTTGGCGGCATTGTTGGCTCGGGGCTACCAGTCATCATGGGTGTTAGCTTTGCGTACTTGCCGAGTATGGTCGCCATTGTTTATGGATACGACATTGCGACGATTTTCGGAGCTCAAGTCGTAGGAGGGGGCATCGCATTTGTTTTTGGTTTTTTTGTGCGAAAAATCCGCTTTTTGTTCCCACCGCTCATTACAGGAACTGTAGTGTTTACCATTGGTTTATCGCTATATCCTACGGCTATTCATTACATGGCAGGCGGTCAAAATACGCCCGACTACGGTTCGTGGCAAAACTGGCTAGTCGCAATCTTCACCCTCCTCGTTGTCACCATACTCAACCACTTCTCTAAGGGTATATGGAAACTTGCCTCGATTCTCATCGGCATGGCCGTGGGCTACGTGTTTTCAAGCTTTTTTGGCATGATTTCATTCGGGCGAGTTGCGGAAGCGGGGTATTTTAGCCTGCCCCAACCCCTATATTTTGGTATAAACTTCGAGTTATCGGCGGTCATCGCCTTAGGTCTACTCTTTGGTATAAGCGCGATACAGGCGATTGGCGATTTTTCTGCTACTACGATCGGTGGTCTTGAGCGAGAACCCACGGATCGCGAGCTTCGAGGTGGCATTGCGACCTATGGTATCACGAACATTTTTGGCGCTTTTTTTGGCGGTCTGCCCACGGCGACGTACAGCCAAAACGTCGGTATTATTGCCACGACTAAAGTCGTTAGCCGTTTCGTTATCGGGATTGCAGCGACAATTTTGCTCATCGCGGGCATAGTGCCAAAGTTCTCGGCCATACTGACGACTATACCCTCGGCGGTCTTAGGCGGTGCAACGATTTCCGTCTTTGCGTCCATCGCAATGACGGGCATGAAACTCGTCACTTCGGCGCCAATGAGCTATCGCAACACCTCTATAGTCGGGCTTGCCGCCGCCTTAGGGGTTGGCATCGCCTCGGCTTCTGAGTCCTTATCCGCTTTTCCTGGATGGGTAACCATCATCTTTGGCAAATCTCCCGTCGTTCTCGCCACCCTACTCGCTATTTTGTTGAACCTCATTTTGCCAAAGGATCCCGATCCTGTAGCCGCAGTAGGGCGAGACGTTTTGAGCGATGAAACTGATTAGATCTTGCCAAGGGAATAAGAAAACCAGAGCGAAAGCGTAAAGAAGTCTGGCATCGCGCGCATTTTGGTAAAAAATATGTGGTACGTCAGCGATAAGCCAATGCCAAGCGGGCGTATCCCCTTGTATGCAACGCCTAACTCTAAATCTACGCCCAGACCGAAGTCTTTAGCATGCCAGCGATAATCATCATGATCCGAAAATAGCGTTGTAATATAAGCACCAACATAGGGTACCCACGCGACAACGTCAAAGTTGTACAGAGCACCCGCGCGTAGGTGGAACAAGCCAAAGGAATGCTTGTGGTGGCGAGTGTAATTGCCTGTTAAATATAAGGATAGCGCCACTTGCAAAGAATCTATCACTTCGTAGCGCGCAAACAAATCGACACCCCCACCATACATGCGAGCATAGTGCGAAAAATCAAAGAGCAAACCGCCACCAATTTCCATTTCGCCCTTGGATGCATGCGCAGGCGCACAGATTAACAAGCCCATCATCAATGTCATAGCAAGAATTAGC
This sequence comes from Bradymonadales bacterium, assembly GCA_041656175.1. GTDB lineage: Bacteria > Myxococcota_A > Bradymonadia > UBA4248 > UBA4248 > JBBAEA01. The sequence continues at coordinate 14,858 of JBBAEA010000042.1, forward strand.
TTTTTCATAATCATACCTTCATCTCATGTTAAGCGCCGCCAAAACAACGTCGCCCCAGCTATGTTGCGCTAAAAGACAGAATAAATCTAGAGCAGGGCAGCTTTGAAAATCGTGGGCAGCTTTGAATATAAAGGGCAGCTTTGAAAGCTGCCCCTACGTTTGCGTAAATCAAGGGCTGGCTTGAAAGCTGCCCCTACGTTACATGAATCAAGGGCTGGCTTGAAAGCTGCCCCTACGTTATTCTAACGTTTAGTGCAGTTCCAAACGCAAAAAGGAATTGCTGCAATGTTTCTTTGCACAAAAGACTTGACGCTGCGGCTCCAGTAGTCGCAAAGTTTTCGCTATGCACAGCGCTCAACTTTTCACTGTGCAGAATACCTTTTGATGTCATGACAAAAATCACCAAATCTATGCCAAAACTCATCTTTATCCTCGCTTTTTTCGTTGTTTTGCTGCCAACGCCTGCTTTGGCGCAAGATTTTGACGAAGGCCAGCTACTGCTATTTGAACCCTACGAAGATCCTAATGACTTACGCGTACCAAGAGTAAGCGACACGGTTGCTCCCAGCGTATTTTTTGAGGACGCCCAACAACAATATCTCGCTCTTAGCTTGGGTTTTTATCAAATGGTCACCGATCTTGACGCAAAGTTTGTAAGCTACGACGCGCTACACCCCGTCGATAACGAAGTTGCATGCCGCGCTCTTAATAACGCTGTACTTCGATACATTCAACTCAAAGAAGGCGAGATCACTAAAGTCGTAAAACTGTTGAGCTTAGCCGCCGCAGAAATCGATGATGCCAGCAAATCAAAGTGGGCAAAACAATATAGCGATAAACTCACCCACCACCCGCTCGCCGTTCGAGGTCAACGCATTTTGTACGAATGTTTGCACCGCTTCAAACGCCTAGATCAAAGCCCGATGAACTTTCGCTTTGATCGTACTATGCGCACGTACTTCTCGCTGCATCAGCCACTGATCGACGCTGTGCTTGGTAATGTAGACTGAGTCATACATTGTTAACTGCATCCTAAGCACAGAAGCTAGCGCTTCATAATCGCAGTGGGGGCGTTACGGGGGCTCAGCATTACGTATTTCTTTTGAGTTTGCACGGGGGGAAACCCTTTTCTTTGTGCCAAAGAAAAGATGTTTCCCCCCGTACTCCCCTTCCCCAAAGAAAGCACTCTTTTAAGCACTTTTCGAATAAAATGTCATTCTATCTTCATCCTGCCTTATTTTATTAGCATTTTTAGCTTATATTTCTCTACAAAATGTCTCATTTTGTTTAAAACTGTATCGGATTTGTAAAATTAAATTCACCATTTCTAGTCGCGCAAAGGTTTTTAATGATGAGGTTCTGCTTCAGAGCAAAGGCATCTTCTTATTATGAATATTGATAAAGTGCGCTCGCTCGAAGGGATCGAAGGTGCTGAAGAATTTAATGTACCCTTACAGTTTCTATGCACAAATACATGCGTAGTAACAAACACTAGTTATATGTTTAAGAATGCAAGTGCATTCAACTCTTACTTATACATTGATACAACTAATGTCAGCAATATGCGTCACATGTTTTACAACGCTAGAAAATTCAACCGAGATATCTCGAATTGGAACTACCAAAAAGCTGCTAGCAATATGAAGTACTTTTTATATGGCGCCACCGCATTTAGCAAAGAAAACTACTGCAAACTCAAAGCCATTTCCGTGCTAAAATACGTCGATCTTGGCCTCACTCCGCCATTCAGCTGCAAATAGGCCTACAACGCCAGCACATAAGTAAAGAAAAAAGCAAACAGCGCTTGCAGCAAAAGCGTCTTGGCTATATAGCAGTGGGTGCTAGGCGGCCAAAACGCGCTGCCCAAAACGCTATGAGCATAGAACGATGATAGATTGCCACGCGCATTTACAGGATGCAGCCTTTGAGCATGATCTCGACGACGTTGTTCGCGAGGCGAAGCTGCGCGGTGTGCGCGGTTGTGTGGTGGTAGGCGAGCACCCGAGAGAAGCGGCGAAGATCCAGGATATCGTGGGCAAATTTGCGGGTTGGGCACTGGCTGGTTTAGGGCTTTATCCGAAGTATTTTAGCGATAGCGATATCGCCGAATTTGACCACGCGCTAAAGAAGCATGGTCCTTGGCATTGTATTGGCGAAGTGGGTTTGGATCGCTGGATCGTACAAGATGAAGAAGAACGAGAACGGCAGGAGTTTGCGTTTAAGCACGTGATTGCTGCGGCGATACGTGAGGATTTAGTGCTCAATGTACACAGTCGTTCGGCTTGTAGGCGAGCTATTGAAGTACTAAGTGAAATGGGCGCAAAGCGTGTGCAGATGCATGCTGCAGATGCGAAAGCATCGACTATAAATCTTGGCATCGAGGCCGGATATTACTTCTCCATTCCGTTATCCATACTCGATAGCCCACAAAAGCAAAAGCTCGCTCGCCTAGTTCCCTTGCAACAATTGCTACTCGAAACGGATAGCCCCGTGCTCGCGCCAGATCGCAGCAGCCGTAATACGCCCGCAAATCTACCCTTGGCTTTGAAGGCATTAGCCGATATTCGCGGCATAGCAGCCAGTGAACTTGAGCAAATACTCGATGATAACGCGCGAAGGCTCTACCGAAGTTTTGCTTTTTGAGCGGCGCGTTTACGCAAGAGCACAATGCAGTAAAGCAAGCATACCACCGCGTTAATGAAAATTAACGCTGCCAAAAGTATGGCGCCTTTATTATAATGATGCGCTAGGGCAAAATTGCCCTGCGCCATGGCGTCGCTAGCGCGCGTCATACCGCAGAACGGGCAATCACTATGAGCTATACTCATCGCGTCCGATAGGCGGTAGAGAAGTTTTCGCGAACTTAGGGCTAGAACAACAGGGAGCAGGGAAATCCCCGTTAAGATTATCCACGCTATACGAATAGCGTTTTTACACGCGGAATCAACTATCAAAAAAACAACCAAGGTTGCAACAAAAGCCTATTCATCACCAGCATCTTTAAACCTGATAACCGATTCCTCCGTCTCTCCAGCTTTTTCATGCTCTTCATCCAGTCTTTTTTGTAGTGCATCATTAAGTCCTTTCTCGAAACCTTCGTTAAACTTTGTGCTGACTTCATCAAAAAAAACAGATTGTACCACAAAAGCAAGAATACATACTAATACGGCTATGCTGTTTAGCACTATTCCAGCAGTTCCTTTTGCGACGATGGCAAGGACAAGACCCACGATGGTAAGGATAACCGCAATCCAAATCGTAATACTGCCAACACAGGGTATGAGCGAAATCGCTGCGAAAACAACAGCTAGTATACCGAGTACTAGGCCAGGGGTGGGGGAAAGAGAGCTACGAGGAGCAGAATCTTGGTTGTATTCGTGCATTTTTATACCTTTAAATTTAAAAGTGGGAAAAATCCCAAGCTAGATACAAAGAATGATGTGAAATGAATCGCATTGACGAAGGAGCTTGAGAATAACTCAAGCAGTAGCTTTGGCGCCAAGAGGCAAGATCGAAGTTTAGCGGGCAAAGTAGACGCGAGGATAATACATAATAGAGAAAATAACAGCTACCCGCTATTTACCGCGGCACAGGGTATTAAAATCTGCTTCAATCTATCGTTATAAGAAAAATAAAACAGCTAAGAGCATAGAATGAGTAGTAGATACGGGTGCAGCTGCCCATATTGGGAAGTACTCACCCATTTTTAATCACATTAGGATTTAGTAGTATTAAAAAAAACCCGCCATTTCGGCGGGTAAACCTGACAAGCCCTTCCATTGAAAATGGAAGCTTGAGCTTATTCTGCTTCTTTAACTTCTACTTCTATTCCAGCAGCCTCCGCATCAGCCGCTGCTTTCTCCATTTGTTCCACTAAATCTTTGCCATATTCGTTGAGAGCATATCCTGTCTTCTTGGCAACCTGCATCTGATACACATAGGCTCCAATACAAAGGACGATAGCAACAACGTTGACAACGATCGCCGCCGTACCCCGTGAGAGCACAGCTAAGATAATGCCAATAACCGCTAATATAATGGCAATCCATACCGTGAGCGCCCCAACGAAGGGTATAAACGAGAGTGCGCCAAAAACGATGGCAATAATTCCCAAGACCAATCCAGGCGTGGATGACATACGTTTTTTCGTCTCTACCTGCTGTTCCATAACTTCCTCCAAAATTAGAAAATCGACAATCATGTCCTCTGCGGAATGCAGTGAACCGTGGTATTATCCAAAATATTCCAAAAACTTCAAGAAAAATAAAATAAACTATTTTATTAGCAGAGATAAAAAGAGGAAGTTTTATTTTGAGAGCATTGCACGGGGGGAAACCCCCTTCCCCAAAGAAAGCACTATTTTAAGCGCTTTTCGAATAAAATGTCATTCTATCTTCACCTTATCTTATTTTATTAGCATTTTTAGCTTATATTTCTCTACAAAATGTCTCATTTTGTTTATAACTGTATCGGATTTGTAAAATTAAATTCACAATTTCCAGCCGTGCAAAGGTCTCATTTTGTTAAAAAAAAACCGCCGTAAGGCGGTTTGCTGCATTCACTGCGTTGCTTAGTCTTCAATAGGCTCAAACATGTCTTTGCCTACGCCACAGACTGGACACAACCAATCATCGGGAATGTCTTCAAAAGCGGTTCCAGGCTCGATTCCGCCATCTGGATCACCTTCAGATGGATCATAAACATACGCGCACACCGTGCATAAATACTTCATAATGCAATCTCCTCTTTGATTTTAGCGGCGAGCCTCGCGCCAGCTTCTCGACACTGCAAGAGCACAGCGTCGGTGGGGACATATTGACAAGAGACGCTAGGTAAGCACTCTGCTCCCATAGCGCCTAGGCTTTCATTTAGCAACTTCACAGAGACTTCACCCCAGCCGTAAGATCCGAATGCAAGGCCGAATTTTGGCGTAAACTTTAGCCCTTGCACATAACACAGGGCATCTGCGACTGTAGGTAATAGACCAGCATTCAACGTAGGTGATCCAAGCGCAACGGCTCCAGTCTCTAAAAGTTCAGTGGCAATTTGTGTGCGATGGCTTTCCTGAACAGGTAACACCACACACGCAACACCTTCTGACCTCACCCCTTGCGCAATATGTCTTGCCATCAACTCTGTGCTCTCCCACATCGTATCAAAGACGACCGCAACCTTACGCGACCTACGTTTCTCTACACTCGCCCAGCGCTTGTAGTGGCCTAAAATAAACTCAACCCCTTCGCCGCGCCAACACAAGCCGTGATCTGGCGCAATCGCGTCGATATCAAGCGCTAAACTGTCAAATTTGTCAAGGAATTTTGCAACGATTTGGGAGTATGGAGTAATGATGTTTGCGTAGTAACGAAGCGCCTCTTCGTAGGCTAGAGCCGAATCAAATTCATCATACCAGCGCTCAACGCTCGCAAGATGCATTCCAAAGGCGTCATTAGAGAACAAAATTTTGTCTTCGACAAAATATGTCAACATGCTATCGGGCCAGTGGATCATCGGAGTTTCTAGGAAAACAAATTCTTTTCCAAGAATTTCAGCTGTCTGCCCGCTCTTAATAACCTCAATTTCGCGGTCAAGTGAGAAGTGAGCTTGAATAGCCTTGGCGCCGTTACGCGAGGCTAAAATTCGGCAATCAGGAGAAAAACGGTTTAGGAGTTGCGGTAGAGCACCCGTGTGATCCATTTCAGCGTGGTTTGATACCACAACACGGATTTCACGCGGATCGCAGACCGTCTCTATACGCGACATAAACTCGTCTTCAAAACCAGCCTTTACGGTATCAATGAGGACGTAGCCACCCTCGCCTTTGACGAGGTAGGCATTGTATGTCGAGCCGCGCCCTGTTAGGTAACCGTGAAAATTACGTAAGCGCCAATCTATCACACCCACCCAATGGCAGTGAGTACTCATTTTTTCCGCTGAAAAGAGTTTCTTCATACAATCAACCAAGCTTCCATCAGTTAAAAGCCGAGTCCAAAACCATGAACTCGGCGTTTTTTGTCAAATTAGCGTTGTGCCAACTGTCCATCGAGCACCATTACCCCAGCAACAGAGTTCCCTGCGCGCTCAAGTCGTTTGACGATCTCGTCCGTGCTCGCCTCTTCCTCTACCTGCTCTTGGATAAACCACATCATGAACTCCACGCTCGCGTGATCCTTGATGCTCTGGGCAAGCTCCATCATTTTATAGAAGCGTTGTGTCACGTGTACTTCGTGATCGTAGGCAGCCTTGAAACACTCCAACGGTGTTTTGGCATCGGTCGTTGGCTGCTCAATGGCGAGCAACTTCACTTCGTTACCTCGATCTAGAATGTATTTCATGATTTTCTCAGCATGCTCCATCTCCTCTGCCGCCTGTTTTCGCATCCAGTTGGCAAAGCCAGAATAGTTCTCGGCCGAGAAATGTAGGGATAGGGCTAGGTACAAGTAAGCGGCGTATAACTCCTCGTTTACTTGCTTGTTAAGTTCTTGGTACATTGCATCTTGTAGCATTGTTATATCCTTCGTAGTAGGGCACTTAACAAAAGCAGCGTATCTGCCTTTATGTGGTGCGAGTTATTGGTAAATAATCGGTATTCAAGCAGCCCCCCGCGCTAGGTCAATATTCCCCCAAAGCCGACGCCAACGCCAGCTCACATGATGGCATGACTTTGATAGCTGCCTGCTCAAAATCACCCTGCACAACTTATCGAGCCAGCCAGCAGCCGTGTCTTTAAAAATTAGAGAGCTTTGCACAGGGGGAAACCCTTTTCTTTGTGCCAAAGAAAAGATGTTTCTCCCCGTACCCCCTTCCCCAAAGAAAGCACTCTTTTAAGCACTTTTCGAATAAAATGTCATTCTATCTTCACCTTGCCTTATTTTATTAGCATTTTTAGCTTACATTTCTCTACAAAACGTCTCATTTTGTTTAAAACTGTATCGAATTTGTAAAATTAAATTCACAATTTCTAGCCGTGCAAAGGTCTCAATTATTGCGTGTATAGAGGCGATTTAAAAAAAGCCCGTTCACCGTGGGCGTCTCGCCCCCCAAACTCAAGCAGAGCATGAATTTGCCGAGGCGAACAGAATATGAGCACGTTTTTAAAAATTTCAAGCACTTTTTACGAGCGGGCTCATTGCAGGCATTTCGCGAATATCGATGGTGCGTGTCGGGTAAGCAAAATTAGAGCCATGCGACTCAATGATGCGCATAATGGCAAACAAGCACTCTTGTTTTACAGCCATGTGCTCCGCCTTGTCGATGGTATGTGAATATGCAGTGACGCTGACATCGAGGCTATAATCGCCAAATCCGTCAAAAGCAACCCAGTGCGGTTCCGCATAGGTTTCAGAATTTTCTGTTAAATATTTCTTAACGTCTCGAATTATCGCCTCTAGTTGATCGGCTTTTGTATAATATTGCACGCCAAATGAGCAGTCCATGCGTCGTTTCACTCGACGCGCGAAGTTATTCACATTCGTGTTGGTGAGCAAGGAGTTGGGCATGGTAACGACCGTGTTATCGAAGGTGCGAATGACGGTTGTACGTAGCCGGATTTCCTCGACGCTGCCTTCAACACCATTAACATCAATCCAGTCTCCGAGTTCAAAGGGCTTGTCTAAAAAGACGACGAGAGAGCCAAAAACGTTGGCGATCGTGTCTTTGGCGGCTAAGGCAACCGCCGCGCCACCTAGCCCTAGACCAGCGATGAGCGATGTGATTGAGTAACCCATGTTTTGCAAAATGAGCAGAACACCCATAGCGATGAGCAAAAACTTTACCATCGTTGCTATGATGGGGGTTAGCATATCGTCGATTTTGCTATCCGTTGTTTCGGCATGTTCAAGGAAACGCTGCGCAAAACCATCGGTCATAATGAGGAGCACCCATATGAATACCCAAACCGACAGAGCCTTGAGCACTACGAAAACATGACTTAGTACCATGGCTAAGTTTTCGCCCGCCGGCAGCAGAAGTAGACCGATGTATAGACCAATCACTACACACAAAAACTGTATGGGTCGCGATAGCGAGCCGATGACAATCCCGTAGATGCTCAGTTTGCGCTCGATGCGTGCGTGTATGCGCTTGAGTACGAAACTTACACAAAATCCTACGAACCAGCCAAGCAGGGCTAGTCCCAAAACTCGCAGCCAATCCAATAAATCTGGACCGCCGAGCTTGTAGTCCAAAATACTTCCAATAAACGGAATGGTGTTCAGCATTTTTTCTCCAAAAAAGGTTATGGGCGAGGTGAGTCGCCAAGATAATAAGGTGAAATTTAGGCGTCTATCGCTAGGACTTGAGCTTGCTTTATGGAAGGTGGGGGGGATGCTCCCCCCTTCGCGAGGGCTTCCGCACAAAACTTTGCCAACAAGAAAATATCGCGCGATATTTAGTTACTCGCAAATTCTTCGTGTAAGATGCAAAAACATTGTGTTTTGTGCGGCGATCCCTCGCTACCCCCCTAGCGGGGCCTCAAGCGCCGGCCCCGCAACGCCCGGGCTCAATTCTTGCACAACAACGCCTTCAGCGCTTGGCATCATTGATTGCTTGTTGCAGATCAACGCCTACATGGGCTTTAGCATTTTCATGCGCTTTTAGATAGTAGAGCGCTGCCTTGCTTCACGACGAGTTGGGCGAGTGCAAAGCTACGCGTTAGTCTGAGACCTTGCGCTGCGACAGTGTTTGGGCGGAGGCGCAAAGTGGGGGGGTTGTGAAAACGCTTTTTTTCGCCAAAATTGGACGGGGCGTCGCGGGGTGTCCCCGCGGAGATACCGTCTTGATTGTCAAGACAAAAACTAAAAAATAACGTTTGCAAGCGCCCTCGCCCGACGCACGCATAGCGTATGCAAATGCTGCAA
>JBBAEA010000043.1:0-23693 GCA_041656175.1 Bradymonadales bacterium
GGGAAGGGGGGTACGGGGGGAAACATCTTTTCTTGTGCAACAAGAAAAGGGTTTCCCCCCGTGCAAAGCTCTCGTTTTTTGCTAAAAGGGTAGGGAAGAGCTCCCCTAGTGCAAGAAAAGCTGCATCTCAGCCCGTATAAAGCGTAGTTCTAATCCAAGCGATGCACAAATAGCCCACTTCGCAGCTTGGGTTCAAACCAAGTCGATTTAGGCGGCATGACCTCTCCTACATCAGAAACGGCCATGATTTGCTCCATCGTCGTCGGGTACATCGAAATGGCCACACGCATCTCGCCCGAATCCACTCGCCGCTCAAGTTCCTCTGTTCCGCGAATACCGCCGACAAAATCGATGCGCTTATCGCTGCGCGGATCCACGATACCAAAAATGGGACCTAAAACGCGCTCTTGAAGCAGCGCCGCATCCAAAGAAGTCAATGGATCGTCTTTATCGATGCTCTCAGGATCAAGCGTTAAAAGATACCACTGCTTATCCATATATATACTGTAGTTAGCGGGAGCGACAGGAGCTTTTAAACTCGTTTTTTCTACCTTCCCAAGCTTCGCGAAAGCGGCAAGAATCTCATCGCTGCTGCGATTTTGTGAATCTTCTACCACGCGATTATAGGGCAGAATCTGCAGCGACGAGGCAGGAAATAAAACAGCCATAAAATGTAAATACGCCGCATCTTCCTTTGCGCCATCGCGCCTGCGCCGCTCATCCCCAAGCTTAACAGCCGAAGCCGCACGGTGATGCCCATCCGCGATGTAGGCAGTCTGCACATTTTCAAACGCGCGCACATAAAGCAAGGGCTCCTTGGCTACCCAAACCGTATGTACAATCCCATCATGAGTCACAAATTCGTACAAGGGCTGCTGCGTACAGTCGCGATCCATGAGCACTTGCAAACTAATGTCATCGGGGTAGGCCAAAAAAACAGGCCCCGTGTGTGCATTGACTGCGTCCACATGTCGTTTGCGATCCTCCTCCTTGTCTTTGCGCGTGAATTCATGACGTTTTATGCGCCCTTGCAAATAATCGTCAATGTGCGCGCAGGCAACTATCCCTGTTTGCACATGCGTTCCCATGCGTTGGCGGTACAAATATATATTCGCCTCCGCATCCTCTACAAAAACACCTTCCCGAAGATAGCGCTGCAAATTCTCTTTCGCTTTTTCGTTGATTTTTTCAGAATCAAGGTCATCTTCCGAAGAAAATTCAATTTCTGGCCTTGTAATTCGCAAAAAAGAGTAGGGTCTGCCTTGCGCCATCTCGCGCGCCTCCTCCGTGTTCATCACATCGTAGGGGAGTTCTACAACGTTCTCGACCAGGTCCTTGCGAGGACGAATTGCCTTAAAAGCTCTAATACGTAACATGGACTACCTCTTCTCTTGCATTGTTTGAAAAACCAATCGGCGCGAAATCCACTTGCCGCAAAGCTTCAAAGAGACCGATCGATACGGAATTGGCGAGGTTGAGGCTGCGAATACTGCCTTTAGCGATGGGAAGAATGACACAGCGCTCGGGGTAGCGCTCGCGTATTTCAGTTGCTAAACCCTTGGTTTCTGCACCAAATACCAGTGCATCTCCAAGCCTAAAGCGAACACTGCTATAGACTTTCTCAGCCTTGGTTGTAAAAAGATGCAGTCGTTGTGGCCCAAAAAGCGCAACGATTGCCTCAAAACTCTCGTGTACGCTCAAATCGACTGCTGGCCAGTAATCTAGCCCCGCACGTTTTAGCCGCCTGTCATCCAGCTCAAATCCGAGCGGTTTTACCAGGTGCAAACGGCATCGCGTCCCCGCGCACAATCGCGCGATTGAGCCCGTATTGGGGGGGATTTCCGGGTTCACCAACACGACATGGAAACAAGTGTCGGCCTCTGTTGCGCACTCTGGTGGCGGTGAAGTGATGGGTATTGGCATAAAAACTATCTCTCTTATCTCGTTTCTATTTATTCTGTGGGGGGCATAGCCCCCTACGCCCAAGCCTCACGCGTGAATTCCCTAAAAGCTGCAGAATCATTAGCGCCGTCTTGGCTATTCGCCAAGCCAGCGCTAATGATGCAGCTTTTGCGAATTTCCGCGCGGGGTCTTGGGCTACCCCCCAGAGCTCTCCATGACTGGGCTTTTGTTATCGAAAATTGATGATGGTGAACTTTGCGCGCATGGTGCATAAGCACACAAAATAGCTAAAGTTTACTAATACCCGCGTTTCATGCGGTCTCGTAGCATTTGTAACTGCTGTTGGCGCTGAAGTTCCTGAAACTTCTTCTCCGTCTCATCTTCCACTTCTGTGCCGAGTAAATCATCGTATACCGTAGGGCTAGAAACTGCCTTTTGCCCCTTCGCAGAGACCTGTTTTAGCTGCTCTTTTTGTTTGCTAATCTGATCTTTTTGCTTAAATAACCCTATTTCTTGGGCCTTGGCTGCTTCGAGGGCAATTTGCGCTTGATTTATCAACTTCTCATCAGCTTGGTTTTTTGCCAAATCGAGCCTGAGCTCCCATTTGCGAACGTCATCACTGGCGACATCAAGTTGTTTATCGAGCGCTTTTTCCAAAAGAATGAGCTGCGTCATCTCGGCGTGTACGCCCTTGGCAGATTGGCGCGTCAAGGTGGGTAAAAGTTGCGTACTGAGTACGGGTTTGGAAATAATCGGCGCTAATTCGTTGGCAGCTACTGTCGCCACTTCGTCTTGTTTTTCCCCCTCGCCAGTACCGATTGGTGAAAAGCTACTCTGCATAGTGCCGATAATCTCAAAACCGCTTTGTGGGCTTTCGGCGTAGCGTACGCGCTCGGGATCATCCATAATTTGGGGGCGCTTTCTGAGTGCTTCCTCGATGGCGTCCGCAACGCGTTTAGTCGAAGCATAGGTAGAGATTTTTTCGGCCTTCTCGAGTAACTGCGCCATAAGTTCAGCGTCAGCCAATAGAGGGCGTAGCTGGTTTGAGAGCTGATAGAGCTGCGGCGCAATTACGGCGGCGCCTTCGTGTTTAAGAAACTCCGAGATCGGCTGCGCCGAAGGATTTTCTATACAAACGCAAGGAATGCCAAGAGCCTCAATCGTATGCAGTTCATCGGAAGTGTTGTTGGCAATCGCAAGCTGTGCGAGACCTAGGTAATCGCCAAGCGGCGAGACTAGCCCAAACATGCGCGCTTGAATAGAAAAACGATCAGCAAGTTGGCGTAGTTTATGGGCAATCGCGGGATCGCCTGCATGATAAAAAATGGCCTGATAAGGCGTCTTTACTAATGATAGCTGAATAAATAGGGTAGGGAGTTGATCGGCGCTAAAACTATTAGCCATGATAAGAACAACGGGTCCGTTCTCCTTTACGATTCCAAACTTCTTGCGCAAATTTTCGGCGCTATCACTGCGTTTTAGAGCTTCATCGGCTAAAAATCCGCCAACAAACACCCGATCTGGATCCCACTGAACCTGCGATAAATAGGGTAAAAATGCTTCATGCGGAATAACCATAGCGTCCAAGCCCGAAGGCAGCCACGCCTTATCTAGCCGCGTCATCGCCATAAGCCCAATGCGCATAACCGAGGGATGCAGATCCGCGAGATACTCGACGTCGCTAACAATGACCGCTTCATTGTCGTTGCTCTTAGCTTTAGTCCCGATTTCATCAAAGCCATCTTGGCTGATACTTGGTTTTGCGCCAATAACCCCTCGAAGCCTTGCCATGCCATACTGGGCAATTTCTTTGGCGCTCTCTGCGATATCTTTGGCCGACTGTGTTAATTCCTTAACGGCATCCATTTCGAGGCTCTTTTTGAGTTTTACGCTATGCCCACGCTCCCTGAGTTCGCGCGCTAAGTCTTTCATTAATTCGGAAGGTGCATCGTTTTCGGCATAAAATAAGCTAAGATTAAAGTGCTTATGCTCATTTTTGAGATCACTACTCTGTTTTTCTTTTTTATTTTCGCTCATGGCTACTCCTCGTATGCATTACGAACTTGCGTGGGCTAAAATTTCGCAAGCGCCTATGGGGTGAATTTAGCACAGCTGTATGCTACACTGCAATTATTCAAAAATAAAGAGCAGGACGCAAGGTAAAAAACGCCCATAAGCGTTTAGCCGCCTGTCTCTAGGGGGTAGACCGAGACCCCGCGCGGAAATTCGCAAAAGCTGCATCATTAGCGCTGGCTTGGCGAATAGCCAAGACGGCGCTAATGATTCTGCAGCTTTTAGGGAATTCACGCGTGAGGCTCGGGCGTAGGGGGCAAAAGCCCCCACAAAAATTAAAAAAAATTAAATAAAAATATGACTATATAAAATATGTAAACCGATACAAATAAGCGTAATTCCCCCCAAAATGTGCAAGCGCGGGCCATACTTCTCGCCGAGTCGTTTGCCAAGGACAAGGGCTAGCGCCGTTAGAATCGCAGTAATGACGCCAATAATCGTGGCAGTTAGGAGGATAGGGCGCTCAAGCAGCGCGAAACTAAAACCGACAACCAGCGCGTCGATACTCGTGGCGAGTGCGGAAGAAGCGATGAGCCAGATGGATTGGCGAAGCAGGGGACACTCCTCAGCCTTTTGGGCATCAACGATGAATTTTATGCCAAGAATGCATAAGATAGCAAACGCAATCCAGTGATCGATGGCCTGAACCCAGCTTTGGATAAAACCGCCGAAAAACCAGCCGATAATGGGCATGAGCATTTGGGCGATGCCAAAGGGTAGGGCCATGCTGAGGACGCGCTTGGGGGCGATGCGGCCAAGTTGCGTGCCACACACCAGAGATACCGCGCACGCATCCATCGCTAAGGCAAAGCCAAGAACCATCGACTCAATAATCTCATCCATAGCTTCAGTATAAGTTTAAGTAATCATCATTCGGCAGCTAGCGTGTTTTGGCGTTTATTGCGCAACAAAACATCACAAAAGTTGCATTATGCATAAGGGCTAAGGGTAAATTTGCAGTTCACTTGGCGTTGTTATGAGCAGCTTCGCAAAATTTTCGTTACAAACAAGCTGCATGCTGTCTTCATCGCCTAAAATCATGAAGGCGGCAACGTCATCGGGCAGTTCTTTTAGCCCAGTCACACCAAGCACCGCCAGCGCGGTAGCCCAAACGTCGGCGGCGAGCGCCGAGGAAGCAACTACAGTAACGCTAGCCCTTTGTCTAGAGGGCATCAGGGTTCGAGGATCAATAATGTGGCTGTACTTTCGCTGTTTTATCTCCATGTAGCGAGCGCGGTTTCCACTGGTTCCGACGCCTGCGTTCTGGACAATATAGCGCACTAGCGTTTTGGAGTTGTCGAAAGGATTGACGATATACGCTTGCTGCGGGGTATGTTTTGGGGTAGTGCCAAAAACGCGCATATTCCCATCAATTTGAACCTTCGCGGTTTGAAGCCCAGCAGTTTTTAGTGCATGTACCACGCGATCAATAGCGTAACCCTTAGCGATTGCACTGAGGTTAAGCCGACTCAGATCGTTCTTTTTACGTACCGAGTCGTTGTCAAAAATGAAGGATTGCCAGTCGGTATCCTGTCGGATGGCGTTGAGGATATCTTTGCTGGGTAGCTCTTGGCGCGCCTGCGCTTCTATCCACTGATCGATAATGGGGGCGAGGGTAATGTCAAAGCTGTGTGCACAATCGGCATAATAACGCTTTGCCACCATCAGTAGAGTCAGGGTATCGGCGCTTAAAATGACCTGTTCTCCAGCAGCAGCGGCGTTGAGTCGAGCAATTTCAGAGTTCTGATTATTATCGCTCATGAGAGCTTCGACGCTCTCAGCTTGACGCATTGCGGCAATGAGCGCTGCACGCGCTCGTGCAACACCGCCCTCCTGGGGCAATACTTCAATCACAAGCTCCTTGCCCATAAAGGGCATCTCGACTCTTTCGATCTCGGGCAGAGCTTGTGGCCCCCAAAACAACCACCACAATAACAGGAGCAGCGCGCCCGATACCAATAGTGTTGCGGCCGTACTCCAAAATCTCATAGCTTATAACCCACGCTTGCGCCGCACATCCTCTAGCACTTGCTGGTACTTCACATCCCACGCTAACGAGCCTTCGCTTAGGTTCTTAATTTTCTTTCGTACCTCGGCGTCCATATCCGAATCAACGCTGGTGTGCTTATAAATGATCGGACGAGAAATACGGCGAATATCGTTGTTGTCGGCCCAGACCTCCGCAACGTGCGCAGTGTGAAATAACATCTCGATTAACTGATCAGTTATCCAGTCAATAGCGTCATCACCAAGAGCAAAGTTGTACTTTTTAGCGACCTCGCGCTGCACTTTGTGGAAGGATGAGAAATCCAGTCTACGCTTTTGCACAAGCTCCTGCGCCTCTTCATAGATCTGGCGACCAGTTTCGACGTATGAGCGAAAAACAGATTCAATGTCTAAATAAAATTCTTCCTTGTCATCAGCCTCTACGTCGACGGCTTCTTCCTTGAGCAGCGCATCCGCGATATCTATAGCGATCTGGCGCGTTTGTCCTTTGTAAATCTTCATCCCACTCCTTTGTCGAACAAGTAAACACTTTGTTCCTTAAACAAAGCGCAAGCAGTATAGAACGAAAAGCGTTCATATCGCAATAAAAAAGCATTATAGGCAAAAATTTGGAGACTTCGAGCTATTGCGGTGGCGCTGTCACACGTCACGATAGGAATAGTTTGCTTTATTTTGGGGGCTAGCGCCCTTAGCCGTCTTTTTTGTGTAGAGCCTTGTTGAGGAAGTAAAAGGGCAGCCAATTTGGCTGCCCGCTCGTATTTACTGCGCCCTATACTTACTTCGCGCCCACACGTCGCCTGTTATACAAAGCGATGAAGAGGCCAAAGCCGAGTAGTAAGACAATAGGTTGCGGCGAGGACTTATGCGTCGCTGGCGCCATACTGCAGATTCCGCCGCGGACATCATTGCCGGGTTGCGACCAAAAATCGCTCATCTTCGCTTCGAGAGTGTAGATTTCAGATTCAGCCGTTCGTTCGCCATCGTCACACAGTACAAAGGCAATGAGCTCATAAGCGCGTTCGTCTAACGCAATTTCGGCACAAGCCCACTGGTATCGAATTCCCTCGTCTTCGTCGCGCGAAATTTCGGTAAGTTCGCTGCTGCAGTGCATGATGTTTTGGCTGTCTTTAACGTGTAAGTAGCACGCGGCACTATCAAAATTGTCGATGAACTCTTTGCCGAGCTTAAGCTCTCCATACACGGCATACATCATCGCGGGGGCATTGGAATTCACTTCTGAACCAATCCAAGTAGGCTGGTAGTCTGAGAGATTAGCCGTGTTTTGAGATATGATGGTGAAGTTGATAACGTTGCTTGGTTCAGAGACGAGATTGTCAAGGCTAGCCACAGCTTGCGCTGCATAGAAGCCAGCAATAGCATTATTCACTTCACAACTCCAATTCCCATCATCGCCCGTTATGACATGGCAAAGATCCTCCTCGTCTCTTCCGACGATGGAGTAGTTAACCGTAATGCTAGAACCAGCTCGGGCAGTACCACCAAAGACCAAGGGTAGGGTGATTATACTGCCATCCTCAGGGGATAGTATGATGGGTTGGTCGAGCACATCCGCGCTAACGATGATTCGCAGTTCATCACTTTCGGGGTGAACCGTCGAATCATCACTGTAATACGCTTTAATGGTATGTTCGCCTTCAGTCAGTTCGCTAGATGCGCATGACCACCTATTATTAGCCTCAATTTTACTCTCGCATAACACATCACCATTCTCATCAATAACGCGTACGGATCCTGCGCTTTGCGGGGTATCGCTAATTGTACCCGAGAAAGTGGGCTGCGTTGAGACTGTGGCGCCATCCTCGGGAAGCTCAATGACAGTCAAGATTTGAGAATCACTTTTTTCTTGTACGATAACCGTTACAACCGTTTGGCTATTAAACTCGCCGTCAGAAACAGTGAGGGTAAAAGTAATTTCTATATTTTCTTCGGGGGCGATAAAGCTTGGTGTAGCGCTATCTGCGTTCTCTAAAATGATACTTGAGTCACTGCTAGTCCAGGTATAGGTCAAGTCATCACCGTCGGGGTCGCTTGAAGCGCTACCGTCGAGCTGTACAAACGCTCCCCACTCAACAGTTTGGTCATTGCCAGCGTTAGCAATGGGTGGGCGGTTCGCGATGTTAACCGTAACCGTCATCGTGTCACTGTGCGAAAACTCGCCGTCCGAAACTTCGAGGGTAAAAGTAATTTCTATATTTTCTTCGGGGGCGATAAAGCTCGGTGTAGCGCTATCTGCGTTCTCTAAAATGATACTTGAGTCACTGCTAGTCCAAGTATAGGTCAAGGTATCACCATCGGGGTCGCTTGAAGCGCTACCGTCGAGCTGTACGCTTGATCCTGCTAAAACGCTTTGATCTGCGCCAGCGTTAGCAACGGGTGGGCGGTTTGGGACGTTAACCGTAACCGTCATCGTGTCACTGTGCGAAAACTCGCCGTCCGAAACTTCGAGGGTGATGGTAATTGACGTAGCCGTAGACGGTGCGATAAAATTGGCGTTTACAGAGTTAGCGTTGTTAATAATGATACTCGAGTCACTGCTAGTCCAAGTATAGGTCAAGGTATCACCATCGGGGTCGCTTGAAGCGCTACCGTCGAGCTGTACGCTTGATCCTGCTAAAACGCTTTGATCTGCGCCAGCGTTAGCAACGGGTGGGCGGTTTGGTTGCAACACGCAGCTGCTGTCAATGCAAACGGTATCATGACATTCGCTGTCATTGCTACAACTCTGTAAACAAGCAGCTTGCGAGCAAATATAGTTCCCACAAGATTCCGACACATTCTTGCAAGTCCCGTCGCGACATAGCAGCTTAGACAATTCGTTCGGTTCCTCACCACAAAAGTTATCTCCGCAAACCGTGTCATCTGGCGCTTTGTCGTCAACACAGCCAGCCGTGGAATCACAGCGAGAAACGAGACACGGATTATCTGGAGTTCCACAATCGCGCACTGTGGCTTCTAGGTAAGATTTACTGATGTCACACAACAAACAAGCGTCATCATCCAGCAAAGCCCCGTTTTCTATGCACTTGTTATTGATAAAACAGTGATCCGCTGTAAAACAAGGCGCTTCACTATTGAGCATCACCTCAATGCGTCCATGGAAGTTTTCACCTGTGTTGGGGGCACCGATGGCTATATCTAACCACCCCTTCTTATCAAAATCTGCAATCGCGATGCTCGCAGCGTAGGAATCACCCAGTTGGAGGGGAACATCGGAGCTGTAGCTCCAGAATTTTTCTGGCAAGAAAACGTTGCGACCCTTAGTGCCCATAAAGAGGTAGGCTACGCCAGCACTTCTAGTCTGCGCATCCGTAGTTCGCTGCCCAATCGCACCAACAATTAAGTCTAAAACACCATCATGGTTGACATCGCGTAACACAAGGGTATGCCCAAAGTTCGCGTAGCTGTTACCACCAAACGCCGACCATATGGGCGAACTCGTGTCGAAAACACCACCAATATTGCGATAGACAAACACGCCACCCGCAACTTTAAATTTCTCGCCCAACTTAGGCTCCCCAACAACGATATCCAGTTCACCATCGCCATCGAGATCGCCAAAGGCAAGCTCAGAAAGACCACCGCCGGTATGACCAAAAAACTTTTGACGCAAATTCGGCTGCATGCTCTCATTAAATTCGTATAGATAGGCAGCACCTTTCACAAGATCGCCAACATCGTTTTCTAACAAATCCGTAATAGCCAAAATGGACTTACCACCAAGTTTTACTATTTGTAGGCTGTCGCCAAACATGCTTTGAGGACTCTCGCCTTTTAACACAACGGCGTCCGCAAGCGATAGATCTTGGGATGGGCGAGAACAAATGTCTGAAAAAATAAGAACTTCAGCAGGCAAATCGTCGCTACCTAAAGGATCCAAGGGAAATCTTTGTACCGCTAAATCAGTCTTCCCGTCACCGTTCAAATCGCCCGCGGCTACGTGCATGCCAAAGCCCCAACTCGTGCTAGAGCTCGCAGTTAAGCCCCAACGCCGAAAAACGGCTGTCTCTGTTGGCGCTTGCCCCTTAATCATTAAGTACACCGCTCCAGCATTGTTAGATTCCGTGGGCGCGCCCACCAATAACTCTTCGCCGTACTCCACTTTGCCGCAAAAATTACCAACAACAAAATCATACCCGAAAGAATCTCCAGCTTGCAATAAAGAACTTGATTTATATACAAGAGGCTGCGTCGTCACATCGCCAAGCCGATACGCATACACCGCTCCAGCGCCAACCGCTGGAGTCTCAGACACAAATAGGTAGTCGTCGTCGTTCGACCTTACCGCCTTGCCAACACCCAAGGTTCTGCCAAAGTAAGAGTCATCAATAGTCCCCATCTTCTCAGTGGGAAAATCCCAAGGCTGCCCGCCGTGATTATCCCCCAAATCGCGCCAATCCCTTGATGTCCCTTCAAGAGCCGCCTTATGTTCGACCGCGCCACTCGCCGCAAATTCCTCCGCACTGCAAGCAACCATCGCCAACGAAAAGGCCAATAAGCTCGCCAACTTCCAATATTTCATAACCATACCTCAATTTATCTCAGGCTCGCCCCCGAAACACACACACGTAATAAATTCTAGCACAACACCTTATCATTTTAAAGAGCAGCGATAAATTATTGCTTGATTTATTGGGGCTACCGCCCCAAACCCCGTCTATGGGCTATCGCCCTTAGAACCCGTTTTTCTTAGCAAGTTTGCGCGTCTTCGTCGTCAGTGGTGTCGCTCAGCTCAGTCACGCCCCTAAGGTCGTTCCTTCGCTTCGCTCCTTGCTTCCTAGAATCCGCATCAAACTTGCTAAGAAAAGCCTCATTGTTCTTTGAAATTGAAATGCACCCCAAAACCCCGCTTTTTTTGTAGGGCGATTACCATTGCGAATAAAGCGAAGTTTTTGAAAACCATAGGGTAGGGGTGGGGCAAAGCCGCCAAGTTCTTCCATCCTCGCCAGAGAACGCGCTAAGCGCGTTTTATAGAATTTTGGCGGCGCACAAGCATTGGCACTGGATTTATTTTGAAAGCGCCCGCAACGCGTCAAAGCCACCAAGATCTTCCAACGCGTTAAGTTAGCCTGCGCATTACGCGCCAGAGCGATTTGCTTTTCGCAAACCATCCTCGCCAGAGAACGCGCTAAGCGCGTTTTATAGAATTTTGGCGGCGCACAAGCATCGGCATTGGATTTATTTTGAAAGCGCCTGCAACGCGTCAAAGCTACCAAGATCTTCCAACGCGTTAAGTCCGCCTGCGCCTTACGCGCCAGAGAACGAGCTAAGCGCGTTTTATAGAATTTTGGCGGCGCACAAGCATTGGCACTGGATTTATTTTGAAAGCGCCAGCAACGCGTCAAAGCCACCAAGATCTTCCAACGCGTTAAGTCCGCCTGCGCATTACGCGCCAGAGAACGAGCTAAGCGCGTTTAATAAATTTTGGCGGCGCACAAGCATTGGCACTGGATTTATTTTGAAAGCGCCCGCAACGCGATAAAGCCACCAAGATCTTCCAACGCGTTAAGTCCGCCTGCGCCTTACGCGCCAGAGCGATTTGCTTTTCGCATATTCCGTTTCCCCCCCACCACCATCTAGCGTCCCATAAGGTGTATTATGTCAACTCATTGTAGTTCTTGCCCCATCACACGAAATTTGCGCTAATTCTATGGTTAAACTCGCTTTTTAATCAGCTTATTGCGGGCTTTCCGATCTGCTTTATGCGGCTTTTTAATCTGCTTATTGCAAGATTTTTGATCTACTTATTGCAGATATATCTCACATATATCTCCTCCCCCTTCCCTACATAAAAATGGAAGTTCTCACTAAACGATCTTCTTTAGTGAATTTGGCTAAGAGGATTTGCAGCAAGTGAATTTGAAGCAAGTGAATTTGAAGTAAGTGAATTTGAAGCAAGTGAATTTGGCTAAAAGGATTTGAAGCAAGTGAATTTGGCTAAGAGGATTTGAAGCAAGTGAATTTGGCTAAAAGGATTTGAAACAAATGAAACGCAGCTCTCCACCGCAAAACGAAAAACCAAAGAAGGCTTCCATTTTGAGCCTAGTTCTAGAAAAATAAGAAGAAAATGCGAAAAAATACGCTTTTCTTTGCCATTTTGAGCCTAGTTCTAGAAAAACAAGAAGAAAATAGGAAAACAAAAACACCTTTTCTTTGCCATTTTGAGCCTAGTTCTAGGAGGCAAGGAGTGCGGCAAGGGAACGACCTATAGGTCGTGACCGCGCCAAACGACGCCGACGACGACGAAATAGGCCAAAATGGCAAAGAAAAAAGGGTCGTGACCGCGCCAAACGACGCCGACGACGACGAAATAGGCCAAAATGGCAAAGAAAAAATCAGAGTTTCCTTAAGGCTACAATATAGCGGTCCAAGCCCGAGAAATCTTTACCTACACTAGAACTCGCAAAACCAGCTTCCTTACATATTGCCTGCACCGCTTCAGCTTGCGTAGCACCAATTTCAAGAATAAGAGCGCCCGATTCGCGCAAGCAAGAATTTGCCTGCATAATCAAACGGCGATGGATCTCTAGACCGTCCTCTCCCCCATCGAGGGCTATTTGCGGTTCATGCTTTAGCTCGGGGGCAAGCAGTTTGAGCTCCTCCCACGTAATGTAAGGTGGATTCGATACGATGAGATCTGCCTTGAGTTCAATGCCTTCTAGTAAATCGGCGTGCAAAAACTGAACAGTATCAAGATTAAGGCTACTCGCGTTTTTGCGCGCAAGTTCTAGGGCTTTTTGCGAAATATCGCTAGCCCAGACTTCGATTTCGTTAGCCGCAAATTCACTGGCTATGGCCAGCGCGATTGCGCCCGATCCAGTGCAAACGTCTAGAACTACGGGACATTTTGTCTTTTGCGCGCGCAAGAATTTGATGGCAGCTTCAACGACACACTCTGTTTCAGGGCGAGGTATAAGTACATCAGGACTTACCGCAAGGGGGAGCGACCAAAACTCACGCTTATTGATGATGTAAGCCAAAGGACAGCGTTCCCTTGCTCGCCGGATAATCAGAGCTTTGTAGCGTTGGAGTTCCTCTGGGTATAAGGGCCGATCGTGTTGAATAAAGAGCTCAATGCGATCGAGATCGAGAGCGTGCGCAAGCAAAACCTGACTTTCTAGACTTGGGCTTTCGATATTTTGATCGCTAAAAAACTGTTTAGACCAAGCCAAAACGCTGCGCACAGTCCATGTTTTGGATCTTGATGCATCGGACATTCAATAAACCTAGAAAAAATGGGTTTAGCAAACCTAGACTTTTTCACCCTAGGCTCGCCCGTCCCTATCTATAATGATGGCATCGCTTTGAACTAGACGATGAACTTCAAGAAATATGGAAACTGTATCTTCCACCACGGCCAGTCGTGGTTAACATCGTGACCCCAAAAATCACACCACGCGGGAATACCCTTAGCCGAAAAGATATGCGCTAGCGCACGCGTGTCTCGGATCATCTCCTCTTCCCACGCGCCCTGTCCCGTGCACGCGATGATAGAACTATTTCGATACTTGTCGATGAACCAGGGATCATTACAGTTTGGCAAATACAACAGCGGAGAATTAAAATAAATATCATCGTTGACGTAGTCGCCCACAAAATAGCTCAGCTGGTAGCAGCCACTTAACGCGATGACGGCATTAAAAACATCGGGATGCTTTAGAAAGAAGTTCATAGCGTGGTAGGCGCCTAAACTGCATCCTGTGGCTAAAAAATCACCTCTTTGCGCATAATTTGCGGCATATGGAATAAGTTCACGAATAATATACGCATCGTAGGCATTGTGTCTGTGCGCGCGATCAGCGGGATGCATGCTCTTGTTTAACCACGACTCGTTGTCGGCCGAACCTGGTGTAAATAAGGTGATTCGCCCTTGATCTATCAAGTCATTAACGACACCAACCATGCCAAAATCTTCAAATTCATGGAAGCTCCCACCCGAAGACGGGAACACAACGATGGGCTTACCACTATGCCCATAAACATTGACCTCCATATCTTTGTGAAGGGACGGACTATACCAACGATTATACTCTCTTTTCATACTCAGACCTACAAAAAAACAATCAGCCACCAAGGCTCCTAGTCTTAGTATGTGCTAGACACAATATTGTCTAGTCTGCGTCGCCGAATATTTTGATACCGTCTTTCTCCGCCTTTATCGCATGATAGCCGTCTAGTTTTTATTTTTGTGGGGGAAGTCTCCCCCTACGTGTCAACCCCGCGCTGTGCGCGGGTTTGCCACTACCCCCTCCGCGGGGACACCCCGCGACGCCCCGTCCAGTTTTTGGCGAAACAGGAATTTGCGGCTGCCCTAGGCCAGCCCCTCGTAACGCCCCCACAACGGCTATTCAGAGCTTCCTTGCGAATCAAGAATATCTGGACGATATGAATTTAATAATGAATAAAAAAGCTCACTTTTCGTTTTACTTGAATTTTTTACCAAAATAAACTAAAACGACCTAGCTTTTGGCCTTTGGCCAGCGAGAGCGGTTGGTGCCGTGATCGAAAGAGGATTTTAGTCTCGAAAGCATTCATTGTGTGTAGGAGAAAGTATGAATCGGTTACGTGTTGTTTTAGCAGCTTTGTTGGTTTTCACCCTTATTGGTTTTGTGTCTTGCAAGAAGGAAGAAGCAAAAACTGACGAAAAACCGGCCGTAGAAGCTGAGAAGAAAGAGGAAGCTCCCGCTGCTGTGGAAGAGAAAAAAGCAGAGGTAGAGGAAGCTAAAATAGATGATCCTGCTATAAAGGACTATGTCGCTTTGCTCGATAAGATCCTTGCAGCATACGACGAAAATGACTGTGCAAAGTCTGTCGAAGGATTAAAGGCAATCCCCAAAGCTGACGTCGATAAAGCTGTTGCCGCTGCCAAGGCAGCCGAAGAGGCTGGTGCGGAGCCCAGCGAAGCAGATACCGAAATTTTGAAAGATCGTATGGTGAAATTAGTAGGAAGCATGTCTACCTGTATGGAATTTTATACTGAAGCTGCCAATCTATTGGGAATGTCCGAAGAGTAATTCCAATAAAACCCATAATCTATAAGGGAAATATACCATGTCTCCAGAATACTTAGCATTACTAGATTTAGTTGTTGAAGCCGCAAAAATTGAAGACTGCCAAGAGGCAGTTGCGGCACTAAAGGCTATACCTAAATCTGACGTCGAGAAGGCGTTGGCCACGTCTAAAGACTCTGATCCTGAAGCACAACTGAGCGAAGAAGAGATCGAAATGCTTGACGCACGCATGAATATTATTGAAGACAAAGCAGATACCTGCCTTGAGTTCTTTGAGGTGTTTTCTGCTATGCTTAATTTAATACCAGAAGTAGAAGTATAAGCAATACCTGTTTGCTCTTGGAGGCGGTTGGCTCGCCTCTTAAAATAAACTGAGCGGTAGATTATGGCGTAAAAGCGAGCGTTGGCTCGCTTTTTTTCTTAAGTCATGAAAAAATGAAACACTGCCTTCTTATTATCATATGCTTACTGCCGCTTTCTTGTGCCTCGACTCCCCAAGAGCAGAGCAAGAATACTATGAGTAAAATCGAGCTGTATTTTCTGCTCACAGAGCAAGCCGCGGCAGCGCCTTCGTGTAACGACGGTGAAGCTATACTACAAAAACAGCTTAAACACGAAAGCATTCTAGCCGCTAAGAATGAACTCATCCAAATTATCGAATCCAAAGGCGCCGAAGAGCGACTTCAAGTCTTTGATGAGCGATTGCGACGCGTTTACGCAGTCACTCTTCAACGCGCTTGCTACCCCCTACTCTTTGCTTTCGACGCTAAGTTGCAAGAACTTGGCTACCCCTGGGTTTATAGCAATGACATCGACGAACTACTGTCGTTCTTATTGGCGGCAGCGCAGACAGCGGACTGCAAAAACGCCGTAATCAAAGTAAAGACAACTAGCCCTGAACTGCAAAAACGCGCGCTGGATAACTTAGACTACTTAAGCGAACGCGGAATTCCTGCTAATATTGCAGAACGTCTCAAGCAGAACTTTGACGCCCTCATACTAGAGTCCGAGCGTTGCCCCGAACTCAAAATCGTTATCGATGAGCTACTTGGAGCCGTGGAGGAGTAAAGAAAAACGGGTCTTTGTCTACAAATTTGATCGCTAATAGCTCAAAAACTACTCTTCTTTTTCGCGATCTGGCCCTATCGGTGCTTCCAAGCGCGGAGAATTGTTGCGCAGAACTTCGTAAGCAACGCGGTTGCCGTACTGTGCATTTCGTGAAAGTGAAGAATAACTCAAAAATTCGACGGACTGCGTGTGTTTCTTTGAACTTGGATCTATCGAACGGTGATAGCTAGTCGCTGCGATATCGTGTAAGAGCGCGGCGAGTGCTGCGTCCCCTGCTCCACTCGTATTACACAGTACCTCTGGGCCACCTAGGTAGGGGTGAATATGCGTGTATATGCGTAGGGGGTTCATGCAATCTTGTTTGAGCACTAGGCGACTATACTCCCATTGGTTATAGTTCTCGATGGCAGCGCTGTGTAAGCCATCGCGGGTAGCGCGCTTTACCGACTCATCGGTATAGGCGCAAATCGTTAAACCACGCGCGCCTTCCGTAATGAGCACCGCATCAGCCCAATCCAAAATCGCATCACCTGCTAACAGCGGATCGGACTTCCCCGTTAACGCCTCTGCTTCGCGAGCGTTCATGGCCGCAACGTTGACATATTTTTTAATAATATCAATGAGTTGCGGGCGCATGCGCTTCACCAATGCGCTGGTTCCAAGCCCGAAGGCCACGGGTACCCCAGCATTGGAGGCGATCTCCATCATACGAAGTGCCGCATCTGCAATCGGTCGATTAGGATTTGCCAAACAATACAAGCTTGTCAGCACTACACTGGCGTTTTCGATCACCTCAACAGGCAGATGCTCCACACCATAGTCTCCCGATATACCAGGAGCTACGCCAAAGGAGCGCTCACCGTCCGGTGTAAAACAGGTTACCGCAATCCCAACTTCGCCCGAAACGCCGATAAGATGATCCAAACTAACCGCCTTGGGCGTTTGGGCTACGTACGCAAACGCTGGCCCACCAGGAAAAATCGAGTCTGGAATCGCGCCGAGTAGAACCGCTGGCTCCCCCGAAAGATGAGTATAGTTACAAAGCGTATTGGCGACCGTACCGCCTGCGGCGAATTGAACCACTAAACCAATACTCTTCACCTTCTCCAACAAACGCTGGATCTCCGGAGGCGAGAGTTGCACCGACTCGCCTAAAACTAAACCTAGCTCTGGTAACAGCGATTGCGGGCAATTATGAATTTCTAAATCGACTAAAACCTCGTCTAAACCCACGATATACCACGGCTTTGGCGCATCCATAGCATTGCTAACCGCAGATCGTTTCTCGGTGACTGGAAAATAATACTTACCCCTACGTGTACCCGGAAACCGCATAAATAACCTTCTCTTTATGAGCCTCGACGGGAGGCGTCAAGGCATATGTACGGACTTTTAACACGACTTGCAAGCTTTTGTTGCCAAGTTTGAGTCTAGTTAAATAACGAAAGAGTTTTTGTTGCAAACTTTGGACTCCGCCAAAAAATGAAAGAGTTTTTGCTGCAAACTTTGATGCAGTTCCTCGTTGCAAAGCTCTTATTCCTTAAGGATACTCTGAACAACGTGAAAATTGCAAAAACAGTAGGGGCAGCTTTCAAAGCAGCCCTTAACTAAAACAATGAAAGTCAGCTGAGTCTTTAAAATAAAATTCAATAAAATCAATACTCTTCTATGGCGAAAACAGTCAAGCTCAGAGCACTAGTTCACAATGCTTTCACAAGTAGGCGAAACTGCGTTAAACTGCAAGAACGCGCAATGTGCGCATAGAAAAAATAGAGGTAAACGCTATGAAGAAAATGTTTCTACTCATTGCCGCACTAATGATACTCCCCTCTTGCATCGAAATTGTTAAAGTAATATTTACCAAAAACAAACCAGCCATAGCAGCCGATACTGAGGGTAGCAAAGTTAAAACACCAAGCCGCAGTATTTCCGGAAATGAGCTTTTTGATCCGCTACTTCAGTCGTGGAATGAGGCGCGAAACGCGCGCGATGCCAAAGCTCTGGCAAAGCTCTTCGCTCCTCAATGCTACACTCATGGAAAATCGATGACAAACAATGAACTCATCGATTACTACACCGAAGCCTTCGCGAAACACGAAGATTACTCGCAAACTATCACCGCTGAACCAGTTTTTTACGAGATTACTCCAGACCTTTGGTCGATCCAAGTCCGAAAAGACTTCACCCAGTCGGGTAAAACCGTAAACACTGAAGTTCTGCTTATAGTTGAACGCATAGACGAAGTTTGGCTTATCGTTAACGAGTCGGATGATTCTTTGGATCGCAACATACTCAAAAAAGTTGGTATTGAAAGCATCACGCGAAAAGCCAAAAATTGCGACGAAATCGTCCACCAAATCTTAACGACTGCCCCCTATTTTCGTTTTATCATTATGCAGCAATGGGAAGTAGCGCGAAAGAATAAAGTTAAACTGAAACTTCTCATGCAAAAAGAGGAAAGAGGATACTTCTTCCAGTTAGTCGAGCAACACCGTGAAGAAAACCGTGAACTTGTGCAAACGCGTTTTTTCTTTAATCCAAGAGCCCATGAATTAACGCAGCATGATGTTGTTTTAGATACCCATAACGTCATTCCTTATGACAAGAGTGTTAACGAAGAACTCGATCTTTTGTGTAAAAGCGAATACCCCATCGTAAGGCTGATATAAACGTAAACAAACGCTTAGGGAAGCTTTGATGAATGCAAAAACAGTAGGGCGCAGCTTTCAAAGCTGCCCTTGATTAAAACAACGAAAGTCTGGCGAATTTTAAAAATAAAGAGACCTTTTCTTTGCCATTTTGAGCCTAGTTCTAGGAGGCAAGGAAAAAAATACCTTTTCGCCAAAAACTGGACGGGGCGTCGCGGGGTGTCCCCGCGGAGGGGGTAGCGCAAGATCACCCCAAAAAGTCGATAAGTGACGCATTTTGTGCGGCGGTTAAGCGGTTAGCTTAAACGTCGCACAAAATAAAGCGGAACTTATCGAATTTTGAGGGAAGCTTGCGCGTAGGGGGAGACTTCCCCCAGCAAAATAAAAACTTAAAAACTGCCGAATATGCGACTTTGCGCTGCCCTATCTAAGGCATTGATAACGCATACTGCGAGCGCCGCAAGTAAGTTCGCTACCCTAAACGAAGCTTTTACTTGTCAT
Source organism: Bradymonadales bacterium (assembly GCA_041656175.1). Classification (GTDB taxonomy): domain Bacteria; phylum Myxococcota_A; class Bradymonadia; order UBA4248; family UBA4248; genus JBBAEA01. The sequence continues at coordinate 19,229 of JBBAEA010000043.1, forward strand.
TGTAGCGCCAATAGCATAGATGAAAGCTAGGCAAGTAGCGCCTAGTCTCCTCAAGGTTTTTTTAATGGGTATCGGCGAGTACAAGACATTTGAAGCACACGATGAAGCGTTGGAGCTTGAACTGCATAAGGAAAAGCAAAACATGTCGGACTTGGAGTTCTCTCTGGATCGCGACATTATCGTGGCGGCTATGCGTGGCTACATTGCGGAGAAGCGCTACGCTGAGGCGCTAGAACTAGCGCAACCCTTCCTATCACAAAAAGATCCGGAATTCCGAAGACTACTGGCCGAAGCCGACAAACTCCTGCGCCGCGCTCAAGACAAAGAACGGCTGATGGAAGCACTGCAAGCGACGCCGCAGCACAAGAAGGTGAAACGTTATGCTCTGCTAAAAAGACTCCAAGAAATTGACCCAGCTAATCTGGAATATCAACGTGAATTCAATAAGTTACACGTAAAGACTAAAGTGGATTCTAGGGGGAGTTTTCAAGATAATGCTAGCGCCTTTGACTACACACTCAGCGCGTCAGCCGTCGTTTTACCAGGCGTATTATTCTTCACCGCGCTAGTAGTACTCACACAATCTACCGCCTTTGCGTTCTCCCTATTTTTGCTTGGACTCTTTTTTCTACCCCATGTGCAAGACCTATTGTTAGAAAAAACAGGACATAGCGTACCGCTATGGGCTAGAAGCACACTACTCATTCTTGCTAGCATACTTAGCACCATTCTGTTTTTTTCATTCCTATAGCAATGCGCTCATTTTGTATTCGATACACAGAGGAAAGTTCATCTGACTCTTTTCTAAAACAATATTGTTCAACCTTGCTTTTCTCGTGTTTTAATTCTTGTAAGTCTCAATGTCCGCTTCCCAACCTCAAGACAGTCCCCAAGTGAGTAGCCGAAAAATCACCCTCGGCGAAGTCATGCGCCTCTCTTACCCCATCATTATTTCGATGGCCTCAATTTCGCTCATGGGCATTACAGATGCTCTTTTTATGGGCTGGATAGGGCCACGCGAACAAGGCGCAGTCGGACTCGGCGGCCCCATCGTCTTTAGCCTATTATCCATATTTTATGGAACTTGGAGCGGTGTAACCACCTTCGTAGCCCAAGCCGTTGGGGCCAAGCAATACAAACTCGCTGGCAAAATTCTATGGCACGCCATCGCACTAACGATTCCCTGCCTACCCATCGTATTCCTAGGCATAAACCCCCTCACCGAGTTCATGCTCGACTTCTTTGGCACCAACCCCGAAATCATGCCACACGCCAAGGAATACATGAAAATCCGCCTTTTCGCCGCATCATACCTTTTTGCAGGCTTCGTTGGTCTTTCCTTCTTACGCGGCATCGCCGACATGCGAAGCCCCGCCATCATTACGTTCATTGCCCTACTCGCCAACGTCCCCCTGACCTACGTCATGAGTTTTGGCTACGGCCCCATCAAGGCTATGGGCGTTAGTGGCGCCGCCTACGCAACGATTATCGCACAAGGCATCGAAACCCTACTCTACTTCGCCGTTATTTGGGGCCCTAAAAACGCAAAACACTACTTCACGCGCAAAATTCCTCGCCTCGACCTTAAACTCATCCGACGCTTCCTCTACGTCAGCTTCCCCATAGGCGTCTCATGGTCCCTCGAAAACGTCGGCTGGCTCTCCTTTACCCTCTTTGTCGCCACACAAACCAAAGAAGCACTCGCCGCCAATACCATCGTCATTCAACTGCTCAACTTAAGCTTCATGCCTGGCATCGCGCTCTCTATCGCTGCTGCCACCCTCGTGGGCCAGTGCCTTGGCGCCAACGACCCCAAAAATGCACGCCGCGCTACTAACTACGCCATTTTACTAGCCGTCGCCATCATGGGAAGCATCGGCCTGCTCTGTCTTGTCTTTCGCGAACCCATCGCAGGGCTCTTTACCAATGACCCCGAAGTCATACAAATCGCTGGCACGCTCTTTATTTTCGGTGCCGTTTATCAAGTTTTCGACGCCGTTAGCCTTGTTTCCAGCGGTGCTTTGCGAGGCGCTGGAGACACGCGCTTCCCCATGGCCGTATCCATCGTTGCAATCTGGTTTGGCCTCGTTCCCGGTGTCTTTTTCGTAGGCGCAACCTTGGGTTACGGTATTTACGGCGCTTGGGCAGCCGCTACCGCCATTATCGTTCTTTTAGGCGTCATTTACTACGCTCGATACCGACAAGGAAAGTGGCAAACTATGCGCGCCCTGCCCACCAAAGCTAAGTCCAGCGCTGCTGCCTAAGAATACTCTGATTAATGCGATATTTTTGCTGTCTATTTTTGTGGGGGAAGTATCCCCCTACGTGTCAACCCCGCGCAGAGCGCGGGTTTGCCACTACCCCCACAACGGGGGGCCTGCCCCCCGTAACGCCCCCGACACGATGGAGCAGAACTTCCCCAATGAAGACCCTGGTTTATTGTAGAGCTTAGCCACAAAGCCTGTTAAGAAACTTATAGCATTATGAGCGGATTTTGCGTCTATCGTATTGATTTTATTGACTTTTATCTTGAATGCTCAACGACTTTAATGCCTGTACCCAAGCTTTTTAACGACTTTTGCGCTACTTAGAGCATCCCTAAATAATACCACACAAAATAGCAAAAAACCCGAGCGCTGTACTCGGGTTTCAAACTTCATGACGACGACATTTATTCTTCGAATTCATCCTCGTCGTATTCCTCATCGTCCTCTTCATAGTCTTCGTAATCTTCGCCTTCGTAGTCGAAATCCTCCATCGGAACGAAGTGTTGCTTTATTTGCTGTAAACGCAAGCAATCTGTTAACGAATCGCGTGTACGGAATATCACAAAAGCCGTATCGAATTGGTGGCAGCGCTCAAGTATAAACTCTAAATCGTCATCAGAGTAGGAGTCCAAAAGCCCGTGGCGCCCAAGCATCTGAAAATACGCAGTATCTTGCGAAGGTAGGCGCTCCTTTTGGTCGATAAGCGGGTCAAAAGCAAGCGTAATTCCGAGTTCATCGGTAATCTCCACGCTTTCCTCGCGCTCCCAAAAGCCCGAGGGGCGCCAAATAAGTTTTATGCCATCGCGTAAATCCGCCCAATGATTAACAAAATGCGTTAGCCGTTCTTTGTTTGCCGGCGCTGGTGTAAAGGATGGGGGCGTTTCTAACAAAATGTAATTCGCACCCAGCGCCAAAGCCTGCTCCTGCACCCTAGCCCACACGCGTTTGTTCTCTGCACTCTCCAAAAAGTGCCCCAAACGCTGTTTAGATTCATTCGCTAGCAACTTCACGCCAAACCCGCGTTTTATCTCGTCTGGGCGGTGCGTAAAAGCTTGCCACGCCGTCCAAATGCGCACAACTGCTTTCTCCGCTGCATCCGCCTCTTCGGCCCAAGCCTTGAGAACGCGCAACTTCGGCGGCGTAAAATGCCCCACCCTATATTCAATCGCGTTAGCGATCTTATAAACCTTATCGCGCTCCCTAGGTAAGTCCGAGGGGCCTGTGTAAATCGTTACCATTCCCGATTCCTACTTTTTGCATTCCTGCAAGTACAGCATCTGCAAATCGTACAAGAGCGACTGCAGCAACTTCTCTTCTTCATCACTGAGATTGCCCTTCGTCTTCTCGCGCAAGAGCACCAACAGGTCAATATTCGTCTTCGCCATCGCTGGATCCCTTGGATAATCAATGAACGCCTCGTCATCAATCTTTCCAAGCGCAGCCATCGCATTCGTACTCAATGACAAAATAAAGTCCGTAAAAGTGATACTCCGCCCTTCATCGCTCTTCGTCATTGCATAACCCTCGCCTATTTCCCGTTCTTGGATTGACGCATCATTTCGACTATTGGCTGCGTAATCTCCACGCGTACCGCCTTGTCCGCTACATCTGGCAACGACGCCATGTGCTCCTCAAGCTCTTTCTCTGTTATCGTACCGTTGTCAAGGTGGCGCTCAATGAGCCGAACATCGTATTTCTTATCCTGATTCATCGCTAATCCTTATGCATACAGTCCAAAGCACTTCACAAACAAAGCGCCGCAAACTTCCTAACACAGCTCGCCGCGATTTACCAGTTTATTGCATATTTGGCTCCAAACCCAAATATACTGCAACATAAGCCTTAGGTGAACAGCTATTTGAAAGAATGCAGTATGAAGCTCGCTTTGCTCCTAACTTTGGAATATATCCTAAAACATCGATCGCACGACTATAGCCTTTCGTGCCTTTCGTGCCTTTCGTGTTTTTAGTGCTTAAAAAAAGCGTTATTGATAGAAAAAAGATGAAACACGAAAAGAGACCTTTGCACGGCTAGAAATAACGAATTTAATTTTACAAATTCGATATGGTTTTAAACAAAATGAGATGTTTTGTAGAGAAGCACAAGTTAAGAATGCTAATTAAATAAGGCAGGTGGAAGATAAAATGACATTTTATTCGAAAAGTGCTTAAAAGAGTGCTTTCTTTTTTGGAGGGGGG
>JBBAEA010000044.1:0-23688 GCA_041656175.1 Bradymonadales bacterium
CCTCCACCCCGCGCAAAGCTCTCACAATACTTATGCGCGCAAAAGTCCCATGCTCCTATTCATAGTGCAGCGAAATCGCTAGCTTTGTTCTGAATTTCAACGACTTAGCCCGTCCCCCCATTACGCTACAAAGTGCAAAACACTTCACAAACGCATGCTTTATGCGTAATTTGCTGCATTGTGTCTAGGACATATGGGTTTTAGGCGCACATAACACCAGTTCACACACAGTGAGTGCAGACATGCAAAACGAAAACGGGCAGGCACAAGAAGATGTGCAAGAGCAAAGTATTGGCTTAGGAGACGCCATAAAAAAGGGTTTTGGCGAAACCATCGATACCCTCAAAGCCTTCACCAACGCGCCTCGCGAAATTCTTGGTCTCAATATCATCAACGTCATTGAGGGGACGGTATATTTTGGAACCCTGACGATTTTAGCCGTTTTTTTGACAGGCGCGGATCTGGGGATTAGCGACGAAGAAGCTGGGATTTTGCTCGGTATTTTTACGGGTGGAATCACGATTTCGCAGTTCTTTTTTGGTGGCATTGGCGACAAGCTTGGTCCTGTCAAAGCGCTGGGAATTGCCCTATTTATCATGCTTTTGGGCCGCTTTTTGCTAGCACAGTCGACGGTTTTATTTGGCGAGGGTACAGTGCTCTCTACCCTGTGGGAGACCAGCACGCCGCTATGGTCGCCGTTGTTTGTGGCGATCGCTGTATCTTTGTTGCTTGTCGCCCTTGTTTACGGACTCTATCAACCCTCGATCTATTCGCTCACCAAGCGCTTTAGCACGGAGCGCACTTCCGCGGTTTCTTTTGCCATGCTTTACGCGGGCATGAACCTTGGCGCTTTTGCTGCTGGTATCTATATGCCGGGGCTTCGCCGTTTTGGCGCTCTAAGCAGCGGGGGTACTGGCTTTCCCTTGGTTTTGGGAGTGCTGGCTAGCCTCGCTTTTATTAGCATCATTGCCTATTTCACCCTTGTTCGTGGCGGCAAGGAGCGCGTCAGTGACGAAACGCAGACAGAGGCTTCAACGAGCGCGCCTATCCCCGAAGTGCCTCACACCAAGCTATGGCAGCGCCTTAAGAATCACCCGCTTTTTGACCTGCGATTCATGTTTTTTATCTTTATTCTCATTCCCGTCCAAACGCTTTTTGCCCACCAGTGGCTTACGATTCCTGCCTACCTCAACCGCAGCTACGACCCCATTGTTTCGGATAATTTCGAATTTTTCTCCAACCTCAACCCGCTCATTATCTTTATTCTTGCGCCTATTGTTGCAGCGGCTACCGCTAGAGCCTCCGTATACAAAATGATGATATTGGGCACTTTGGTGATGGCAGCGCCGACTTTCTTGCTCTGCATTGGCCAGATTCCCGCTATTTTTCTCTCCTACGTCCTGCTCATGTCTATCGGCGAAGCGATGTGGCAGCCGCGCTTTTTGCAGCACGTGGCCGAAATCGCGCCCAAGGATAAGGTCGGTGCCTACATGGGGATTGCTCAGCTACCGTGGTTTCTTACCAAGTTCATCACGTCCTTATATTCCGGCTATTTCCTAGCCAATTACGTTCCCGAAACGGGGCCCCAGGATCCGCAAAGCATGTGGTTTATCTACGCTTTGATCGCCATGATTTCGCCGATCGCGCTCATAGTGGCTAAGAAATGGTTCGATAAAAAGCCTATGATGCAACAAAATTCGTAGCGCCAGCTTCGCCAGCATCGTTTTGTGAATCCACAGTGTTTGATTTTTTTTGTGGGGGGCTCAATGCCCCCCTACGCCCAAGCCTCACACGCAAATTCACTAAAAGCTGCAAAATCATTTGCGCTGTCTTGGCTACTCGCCAAGCCAGCGCAAATGATGCAGCTTTTGTGAATTTGCGCGCGGGGTCTTGGGCTACCCCCCATACTGTCGTGATGTGGCGTGAATATTTATTCGTAAAACTCGACAAAGTGCAAGACCGTATTCTAGTATTTTAGCGGCTTTGGAGGGCCGATAATGGGAATTGAACACGTCATCGAACTGCAAGCTGTAAACAAGACCTTTGCGATGGGTTTTTTTCGCAAACGCGTAGAAGCTGTACGGGATTTAAGCTTGAACGTACGACGCGGTGAGGTTTTTGGCTTAGTGGGACCAAACGGTGCGGGCAAAACAACGACCATCAAAATGATAACATCGCTCATTTCGCCCAGTAGCGGAACTGTGCGTGTTTTTGGCAAGAGCGCCAATGACGTTGAAGGGCGCAGAAGACTCGGTTATTTGCCCGAAATCAGTCACTACTACCACTACCTTAACGCAAGCGAAATACTCGATTTTTACGCACAACTTTACCAACTCGATAAGAAAACACGTCGAAAGCGCGTCCCTGAACTGCTAGAGCGCGTTGGTCTTGGCGGTGCTGGGAAAAAGCGACTTGGACAATTTTCTAAGGGTATGCAGCAACGACTGGGTCTTGCGCAAGCACTCATTGCGGATCCCGAGCTTGTCATCCTCGATGAGCCCCAGTCTGGCTTAGATCCCTTTGGACGAAAGGATGTTGCCGACATCATCGCGGAATGTCGAAACGAGGGCAAAACCGTGTTTTTCTCCAGCCATATTTTGCCAGACGTCGAAAGGATCTGCGACAGGGTTGCGTTACTGCGCGAAGGAAAGCTCGTCAGGCTCGGTGAACTTGATGAACTTTTAGATTCCAAAAAATCGTGCCATGTACAATTTACGGGAGAGCTGCACGTCGATGTGGAAGCACGCTTAAAGGAGCTGGGTACCGAATTGATTCGCGAAGAAAGCCCTGCTCAGCATCGCGTAGCTTTCTCACCCGATAAAGTGCAAAGCAACGATTTGTTACAATATCTTATACAAAACAATCTCAAAGTGATTGATCTTGGATTTGAGCGCGAGAATCTTGAGTCGCTCTTTGTTCGTCTCTCTAAAGATTAAGTTCGGATATGATTCGTATTTTATGCGCATTTGCACAACAATGTTTTCGTGAAGCCATACGAAACAAGATTTTGTACGGTATAGGTTTTTTCGCGCTTGTTATTTTATTATTTTCGCTCGTCCTCGGCGAGCTGTCGTTGTACGAACAAGAGCGCGTCATTAAAAACGTGGGGCTAGGTTTTTTGTCCATACTCGGCGTGAGTCTTGCGATCTTTACTGGCGTGGGCATGCTTCAGCGCGAGATTCAAGAAAAAACGATATACACCATACTGTCCAAACCCATATACCGCGGGACGGCTATTGTTGGTAAATTCCTAGGAATAGCGCTGACGCTCGGCGTTGAGCTTATCGTGATGTATGTCATATTTAGCGCAATCTTGTTAGCTCGAGGCATGAGTTTGGACCTCATCTTGTTTCAGGCTTTCTGGCTTATTTATTGCCAAAGCCTCATTATTGCAGCGACAGCCATCCTTTTTAGTAGTTTTAGCGATCGGCTCCTGAGCGTTATTCTGAGCGTGAGTATTTTTATTCTTGGCTCCCTCCATGAACAGATCTCGTATTTTGCCGAGCGACAAGAGAGCCAAGCCATACGCGCTCTTATGCGGAGCGGGCAATTCCTGCTTCCCAACTTGTCACAATTCAATTTGTCGGCAAGCGTAAGTTATAGTATACACGTTCAAGGCAGCTATGTTGCCTTTGCGAGCTTGCACGCACTCGCCGTGATCTTTGTTATGCTTTGCATTGCAGTTATTATCTTTGAACGGCGTGACTTTGTGTAAGCGGTGTTTAAGAAGATGGTAGATGTTTCTGCGCTTCATCGGGGGGGAGCGCAAGATCACCCGATGAATTCGCTTAGAGACGCATTTTGTGCGGCGGTTAGGCGAATAGCCTAAACGCCGCACAAAATATTGCGGCTCTTGGCGAATTCTGAGGGAAGCTTGCGCGCGGGGGGGCGTCCCCCCCGACGGCAAAAAGAGAAACTATAATGATAAACTGCGCCGTTTTTTGTGGCTAAAGCAAAGCGACACGACGCGAAATCCGCACACAGCCTATATTTCTGGGCAGAGACTTCATGCAAACCGCGATTGGCAAAAATTTTGGTCGCTACGAACTTTTGGGTTTTTTAGCCAAGGGTGGCATGGGTGAAGTGTATTTGGCGCGTTTTAAAGGCGTTGCAGGCTTTGAGAAACGCTGTGTCATCAAAAAGATATTGCCAGAATTGGCAAGCGAACCGAATTTTGTGCAGAAATTCATCAATGAGGGGCGAACATTGGTGACTTTGGCACACAGCAACATCGTGCAGGTCTTCGATATGGGGGAAGTCGAGGGGGAATTGTACCTCGCGATGGAACATGTGGTCGGCGCGGATTTGCGTGAAATTTTGTTACACGCAAAAGCGCAAAACTCATTAGTTCCCATACGTGTTGCGCTGTTTATCATCACGGAATGCTTGAAGGGATTGAGTTACGCGCACCGGCGAAAAGACGCGAGCGGGGCGCTAGCCCAGGTGATACACCGCGATTTAAGCCCCTCAAACCTACTTATTTCGAGCGAAGGGGAGGTGAAGCTCATCGATTTTGGCATAGCCAAGGATCACTTGCGCCAAACAGAGAGTTTAGCGGGGGTAGTGCAGGGCAAATTTGCCTACATGTCGCCAGAGCAAGCTCGGGGGGAGGTTTTGGATGTACGAAGCGACTTATTTTCCTGTGGAGTTTTGCTCTACGAGCTTTTGACGGCGTCGCGGCCGTTCGTAGGAAATTCGGATTTACAGAGTTTAGAGCTCATAAAGGTCGGTGAATTTAAAAAAACATCGGAGCTTCGGGCGGACGTAGACGCAGAACTGGATGGCATCGTAACGCGCGCTTTAGCCAGTGATCGCGATGCGCGCTACCAAACGGCGGATGAATTTTTGACGGCCCTAAGCGATTATGCGGAGTCGCACGCGGCGATGGCTCGCCAACTCGAAGTTCGTGACTATGTGCGCGAGCTCCTCAACGTCTCAGATGTGTTGCAGTGCCACAGTGTGGACGACTTTTTAAACCATGAGTTCGCCAAGAAGTTGCATGCCCAATCGCAGATCGATGCAGAGGCTCGGACGCGGTCTTTGCATTTTACGGAAAGTTTTTCTGCGCATATTCCGAGTGCGTCCTCGGCTGATTTTGCCGAAGATCGTTCAGCAGAGCGTTTGTTATTGAGTTTAGGCGCAGCTGGGCTCGCAACGGGCGATGGGGGAACTTCGCAAGCATTGGAGGGAGCTGGCGAGTTATTTTATAGGGGAAAGGCCGCGCGTCGGCGTAGTTTTTTCTTACGCATTTTGTACGTCGTTTTGGGCGCATGCGTCGCAACGCTATTGCTCTACTATCTTCTGTTTTATGGCGAAACGCCGCAGCGGAGCTTGGGGGGAAATAATGGGGAGCAGAATCTCAATTCTAGCCCAATAACGGGTGAGGATATATTGGCGCGCCAATATTTTGAGCAGCTTCGTGAGGACGTCAACGCGATGAAGGGGGAGGCTCAAGAGAAGCAAAGTCAAGCGCAGGGCATACTTTATCGCTTTATTTTGGAGCAGGAGTCGGCAATTATCGTTCCTATTTCGGGTCGCATTGAGCGACTTAGCGCCACAGAGTGGACTTTTGCGCTCGGTTACGAGTCGATTTTGGAAATATCAGCGCCAGGTCATGAAAAGTGTCATTTTATCGTTAAATCCGTAGAAAGCCCGCCAAAAACTTTGTGGGAAGGCTGTACGATGCAATATCGTTCGGGCAGCCAAGGCGAAGCTCAAGAGCTCATTGTCAGCCTCAATGCGATGATCCAAAGCAATTCAGTGGATCTAAAAGCGGCAGCGAATACAAAGGCTCGCCCCGCTCGGCATAATGGTGTAAAAAATTCACAAAACGGAGCTGCGCAGAAGCCTAAGTTAAGCGTAAGTGCTAATGTCGAGGCGTTACTGCGCGTTGGTGCCAATCAGTACACCCTACCCAACCGCGTCGATCTTGTCTCTGGTGAAATGGCTATAGAGGTGATCCCGCTTGTGAAGCCGCCCACGCGTGGTATTTCGTATAAAGCGCGCGTCCAAGCTCATGAAACGAGTTTAGCGGTATCGTTTTGTAAGCTCAATATTCGTGTAAAGGAGAGTTATTTACCAGACGACCCCGCGCCGGTGCAGTTGGCGGACATCTATATTAATGATGCGCTCATTGCCAAGAGCGCCGATCGCATTTCGTTGCTGATGCCCTGTGGCAAGCAACGCGTGATTCTGCGCTACGAATACGGTGGTTTTAGGATTAAGGGGGAGGAGTTGTGCCATTTAAAACAGGGGGAGGAGTATAATTTGGCACTGAGTATGCGTTGAGGCACTATGCGTTTTGTATCTAAAACCCCATTTTCGCCCTGTGGCGATCAACCCAAAGCGATTGCACAATTAGTCGAAGGTCTCAATGAAGGGAAGCGCGCGCAGACGCTTTTGGGAATCACGGGTAGCGGTAAAACCTATAGCATAGCGCAAGTTATAGAACATGTTCAACGTCCTACTTTGGTAATGGCGCCGAATAAAACACTAGCCGCTCAGCTTTATAACGAATTTAAAGAGATATTCCCAGATAACGCCGTGGAATATTTTGTTAGCTACTACGACTATTACCAGCCCGAAGCCTATGTGCCTTCAACCAATACCTTCATCGCGAAGGATGCGCAGATAAACGACGCTATTGAGCGCATGCGTTTGAGTTCAACACACAGCTTATTGACGCGCAACGACGTTATTATTGTGGCTAGTGTTTCGTGTATCTACGGCTTGGGTACGCGAGAGTCGTATTTACAGATGAAGGCGAGTGTACATCGAGGGGAGGAAATTGAACGCGACGAGTTTTTAAAGCAGCTTGTTCGCATTCAATATGAGCGAAACCAGTACGATCTGCATCGCGGAAGCTTTAGGGTTAATGGGGATACCGTTGAGGTTTTTCCAGCTTATGAGAGCGAGCGAGCGATGCGAATTCAGTTTTTTGGCGACGAAGTCGAATATATACAAGAAATCGATCCAGTTCGTGGTGTCGCATTATCCGAAATAGACAAATTATCGATTTTCCCAGCATCGCACTATGTAGTTTCGGACGATATGCGCAAAAAAGCGCTGATGGCGATTAAGGCGGAGCTCAAAGAGCGTTTGGAGGTGTTTCGTCAAGCGGGCAAGTTCGTCGAGATGCAACGACTTGAGGAGCGTACGAACTACGATATCGAAATGATGCTGAGCTTAGGTTTTTGCTCAGGGATCGAAAACTACTCGCGTCACCTTACGGGACGCGCCGAGGGGGAGGCACCACCTTGTCTTATTAGCTATTTTCCAGAGGATTTCTTGCTGATTATCGATGAGAGCCACGTCACGGTTCCTCAAATTCGGGGTATGTATCGCGGGGATCGCTCTAGGAAGCAGACGCTTGTGGACTATGGCTTTCGTCTTCCTTCGGCGCTAGATAACCGCCCACTCAATTTTGAAGAATTCGAGGAAACCATCAATCAAGTGATTTATGTTTCAGCAACACCAGGAGATTTTGAAGTATCAGCGTCGGAAGGCGAGGTTGTGGAGCAGATTATTCGGCCAACGGGCTTGCTGGATCCGTTGATTGATCTGCGTCCAGCGAAGGGGCAAATCGACGATGTGATGGGCGAAATTGCGAAAGTAGTCGCCGAGGGGGCGAGGGTTTTAGTTACAACGTTAACCAAGCGTATGGCAGAGGATTTGACAGAGTTCCTCAATGAAATGGGGATGCGCGTTCGGTATTTGCACTCCGACATCGACACCATAGAGCGTGCTGCTATTTTGCGGGATCTGCGCTTAGGGCTTTTTGACATACTCATCGGCATCAACCTTCTTCGCGAGGGTTTGGACTTACCAGAAGTGCAACTCGTCGCCATACTCGACGCCGATAAAGAGGGTTTTTTGCGCTCTAGGCGCTCGCTTATTCAAACGATAGGACGAGCGTCGCGAAATGCGAAGGGACGTGTAATTTTGTACGCCGATGTACTCACCGATTCTCTGCGCGATGCTATTGGTGAGACGCGTAGGCGGCGAGAGTATCAAGAGAAGTACAATTTGGAGCATGGGATTGTTCCGCAAACCATCATTAAGAACATCCACGATATCGAAAAACACATACCGCATTATTTGGATGATATCGACGAAGAAGATGAAATTAACTTCGAGGACATACCTCATAAAATAGATGAGCTTCGTGCACAAATGAAACAAGCCGCTAAAAATTTGGCGTTTGAGGATGCAGCGAAATTACGCGATAGGATCCAAGCGCTGGAGCGCATGATGCTGGCGTAGACTTGCTGAGCTCAAGCTTACGAGTTGGCGCAAGTCGCTAAAAATTTGGCGTTTGAGCACTCTTCTAGCAACAACGATGTTGTTGATTTGGGCAAAAAGATTTTCGTCATGATGAGCTGAGATCTTTGCACGGCTAGAAATTGTGAATATAATTTTACAAATCCGATACATTTTTAAACAAAATGAGACATTTTGTAGAGAAATATAAGCTAAAAATGCTAATAAAATAAGGCAAGGTGAAGATAGAATGACATTTTATTCGAAAAGTGCTTAAAAGAGTGCTTTCTTAGTGCCACAGCCGTCCAGGCTGTGGCCGCTTCGCGCGCGGCCTCAGCCGCGCCCAATCGCTGACATCCATGTCGCGATTGAAGGGGAGGGGGGTACGGGGGGAAACATCTTTTCTTTGGCACAAAGAAAAGGGTTTCCCCCCGTGCAAAGCTCTCGAGCTTACACTTTGCGCTTGCCATTACTCCATCGCCTTGTATCTACGCCATGTATCTACCTTTCCGTCTCCCGTAGTATCCTCGCCGACCTGCACGATCTGGCCCTCTTCGTCGTAGATTTCCCACTCGTCGATGATGCCGTCGGCATTATTGTCTTTTTCTACGCGCGTTAGGACGCCATGTCGGAAGCTCTTGATAATATTGGGTTTTCTGTGCGATGCATCTCCCATCGTTTCGCTATCCTCTCGGTTTGCGTCGATGGTATAGGCTTCACTGCGCATGATCTGCCCTTGGTTGTAGTACAAGACGCGGTCGACGTTTCCCGTAAAGCTGGTGTCTAGCTCTTCTTTGATCAGGTTTTCGTTTGCGTTGTAATACATCCACATATCGACCTTGCCATCGAAGTTGCTATCGACTTCTTTTCTAATCAGTAGTAGCTTTGGCGTCTCAACATCAATAAGTTCTTTTTCGTAAGCGTAGATCTTCCACATATCAATAATTCTATCATTGTTGATATCGAAGGGTTTAACGATCATTGCTTCATTATCGTAACGCTTACTAGGGCCAGGATTTTGATAACCTCGGCTCGCCGTTTTCGCCTGGTTTTCGGCTTCGTTTTTTTGTGATGCACACGAGCATGCAAGCAACGCAAAGAGTAGGTGGTATAATATGACTTTGTACAAGCTAAATCTCCCGCTAAACAGCTGAACTTTAGGCATAAAATTTGTTATACCTGAATGCCAAGGGCGCTGCAGCCCACTCAACGATTGTTATGAGCTAGCCACAGTTTGTCAAATGTCAGAAATACTCCTACTTGCCTGTAACGCGCGATACTCTCATGCGGCGCTATCGCTGAAGTGCCTACGCGCGAATTTACGCGAGCATCGCCAAAACTCTCATATCATTGAATTCACGCTACAAAACGATGTGATGGAGGCGGTTTACTCGGTTTTAGATCTTAAACCACGTATTGTAGCCTTATCGGTTTATATATGGAACGTGGATTTTTTTCGACAATTTGTGGAGACCATTAAAGCAGTAGCGCCAGAAATTTTGCTTGTCGTGGGCGGCCCCGAAATAGCGGAATACCATGAAAATGCTGAAGATAATCTATATAAATTACCCGATTGCCTGATTATTGGCGAAGGTGAAGGGGAGTTTTACGAATTTTGCACAAAAGCTTTGGCTAAAGAGCCGTTTGAGCGCATAGTTCACTCGAAGGCTGTAGATTTTAGCAAAATAGAGCTACCCTATGATGAATATAGTGATGAAGAGCTAAAAAAGCGTATATTGTACGTCGAAAGTTCACGTGGCTGCCCTTACCGCTGTAGTTTTTGCTTATCGGCCAACGATAAAAATATGCGCTATGTGGATTTGGATCGTTTTTTGGCTGCGCTAGAGAAACTCTACTCGCGCGGCGCACGTCAATTTAAGTTTTTAGATCGTTCATTAAACGCTGATTTACAGCGCGCTTTAGCGATTTTAGATTTTTTTGACAAAAAGCAAGATCCGAGTCTAGCACTACACTTCGAGATGGTACCCCAACATATCCCCGATAGCCTGTTCAACGCCCTCACTCGCTTTCCCGCAGCTTGCATACAGATCGAGTTTGGTGTGCAAAGCCTTAATCCCGAGGTATCAAGGCTGATCCATCGCCCTTTAAACAAAGAATTGCTTTTGTCTAACCTTTCGCGACTTCGCGAAAACTCCGCCTGTCATATACACGCGGATCTTATCGCGGGGCTTCCCGCAGAGGATCTGCAAAGCTTCGCGTCGGGCTTTGATACCTTGTACAAAAGCGGAGTACAGGAAATCCAACTCGGAATCCTCAAGCGACTCAAAGGTTCTCCTTTAGCTAAGCAGGCCGATGCTTTTGGCTTAATTTTTTCGCAAAAAAGCCCTTACGAAATTTTGCAAACACCGCATATTTCCTTCCAAGATATGCAGCGAATTTCGCGTATGTCGCGGTATTGGGATAAGCTCGTTAACAGCGGTAACTTCGTACAAAGCGCGAAGTTGATTTGCGAAAACGGCACAGACTCTAATGTTTTTCACAATTTTATGCGCTTTAGCGATTATGTTTTTGCCATCACTGCGACATCGCAAGCCATCGCGCTTACACGTTGGGTAGAGTTGATCTTTCGTTACTTATGCGAGATCTTGTGCATGGATGCAGAGGCGATTGCTCTTGTCATTCTTAAGGACTACCTAAGGGCGCGAAAGGAGGACATACCTAAGATCTTGCGACCACATATTCCCAAGGATTTAAAATTGTCATCCTTGATTATTCGCAAGCCCTCAAAAAAAGGGCGAGAACGGCAGCAAAAGCATAAAGCTAGTACTACAGAGTAGGGCAAGCCTGCGAGGTATCGTGCCTACGGGTGTTGTTTAGCATCGAGGTAGGGGCGTTACGATAGGGCAAGCGCAAACCTTTATTAAACCAAAAACTGGACGGGGCGTCGCGGGGTGTCCCCGCGGAGGGGGTAGTGGCAAACCCGCGCAAAGCGTGGGGTTGACACGTAGGGGGAAACTTCCCCCACCAAAATAAATCGTATCAATATCGCATTGATCAGAGTATTTTTACGCCTAAATAAGATCTTTAAGCCATAAGCCTTAACTCGTTAAATTAGCATCCTCATAAGGCCAAGCCTGTAGTACGAGCGGCGCGCGGACAGCAGCAGCGCTTGCAAACTAGGAACTAAAAGCATGATACAATCACAGTTTCCAGAGAACCCAAGTGCAAGTACCGCGTTGGCACAGATGTTGCGCATGGTAAAACGTCCCTTTATTCCGCGATATCGCCGTGTGGCACTGCTGCACCGAGCGGAACACAAAATGACAGTGCGAGATCTCGAACAGGTGCAACAAATCCATGACGATTTTAGAGCCCGTGGCTACGAGTTGCTTCGCGCTAGCGTGGATGATGTAATGGCGGAGCCGCCGCAGTGCGATCTTTGCGTAAGCGCGGGCGGAGACGGAACAGTATTGAGAGCCGCGCAGTGGCTAAGGGACACGCCCATTTGTGGTGTCAACATTGCCCCCAAAAATAGCGTCGGTTTTTTGTGCTCCGTGCGAATGGATGAATGGACCCATTTTTTATCTATTTTTGATGCTAAGGGCTTAAGTTTACGCGCTCTACAGCGCATGCAATGTGTTGTTGATGGGGAAAAAATAGAACATGTCGTTTTAAACGAGTGCTTGTTTGCGGATTCGAGCCCAGCGTGTGCGAGCAAGTACAAACTTTTTTACAAAGGGCATGAAGAAGTGCAAAGTTCAAGCGGGGTCTGGGTTTCGACCGCAACAGGCTCTAGCGGCGCCCTTTTTTCGGGCGGTGGAGAGCGTATGCCAGCACTCGATGGGCGCTTACAATTTAGAGTCCGCGAAGCTTTTGGTTTACGACGCGGTGAATACCGCCATTTAGGGGGGTACATCGAAGAGGGGCTAGCGTTGAAACTAGAGCCGTTAAAAGACGGAATGAAGCTGTTTTTTGATGGTGGTATCGCGGAGCAAGCTATTGCAAGAAAAAGCCAGATCGAGTTTGTTGTGTCTGCGTGGCCTCTGTGGCAGCTTATCTTTGACGAAAACATAAGAAACGCATAAAATTGAGACCTTTGCACGAATCAAATCGTGAATTTAATTTCATGAAATGCGACAATTTTTAATTAAAACGAGAGCTTTTGTGGAGAAGTAAGAGCATGGTTTGCAAGAATATAAACAATTTTACTCTACAATTAGTACATAACTAGTGGGAAACACGATGATTTTAGACACACAGATGAGTAGTTCCATGCGTGCCGCCATTGCGGACGCACAAGCTTTAGCGCATAAGCAAAATCAAGACAGCGTAGATATCGAACACGTGATCTTGGCAATCTTGGTACAAGAAGGCGTTATTTTACGTATATTGCGTGAACTTGGGCTAGATGTGAACTACCTTATCACGCGTTTGGAGCGCGAGTGTGCGCGCTACCCCAAAAACTTTTCCCAACGCGCTCCTTACCCCTCGTTGCGACTTGAGCAAGCTTTGCAATTCGCACTCGACTCCGTCATCACAACAGCGACACCGTGGGTTCAAACAGACGATTTTTTATCCGCTGTCGTCCGCATACCCAGTGGTGCAGCGGCGCTTATGCTGCGTTCGATGAATCTTAGCCCTGACGTTATTCACAGCACCTCGCAACGCGTAAAGGGGCAAGCAGAGCCACAAAATTTCGCGGGTTCAGCCCTTAACTCGACGATTTCTACACCGACGCGTACGCAGCAGACATCACAGCCAAACCTTGCCCCTGCTACAGCAGCGTTAAGTGGTGCCGGCAACGTCGCCCCTGGATGGCGTCCTGCGCAAGGCGAGCTTAAGGAGCTCAATACTTATGCGACGGATTTGACGCGTTTGGCCGGCGCTGGGAAGCTGCGCCCACTCATCGGACGTGAAGTCGAGATGCGACGCGTCATCCAAACGCTGATGCGAAAAAATAAGAACAACCCCATACTCATCGGCGAGCCTGGTGTCGGGCGTCAAACCTTAGTGTACGGCTTAGCACAGCGCATCGTGCGCGGCGATGTGCCGGATCGCCTCAAGCACCACGCTATCTATGCTCTCGACATCGCGTCGCTCATGAGCGGAGCAAGTTACCGCGGGGCACTTGAGGAGCGATTGCGCGGCATACTGCGCGACGTCGCCTCGACGCAGGGGCGCATTATTTTGTTTATCCCCGATATCCACATGATTAAAGCAAGTTCCGGAAGCGACATCGCCTCTGCCATCAAACCCGCGCTCGCGAGCGGGGAACTATGTTGCTTGGGAACCACCACGGGCGTAGAATACCGCAAAAGCATAGGTAATGACAGCGGCTTATCGCGTTTGTTCACCCAGATCGAGATGGAGGAGCCCAACACGGAGCAGGCTTTAACGATTTTGCGCGGCGTGGAATCCTTCTACGAGCTGCACCACGGGGTGCAAATCGACGATGATGCGCTACAAGCCGCCGTTATACAGTCCAAGCGCTACATTAGCGATCGCTTTTTGCCCGACAAAGCTATCGATCTTATCGACGAGGCAGCTGGAAAACTGCGCATGGAAATGGACTCGCTGCCCGAGGAAGCCCAGCGCGCACAACAACGCCTAGGGCTCATCAACCTTGAGCTACGCGGTATTCAAAAGGATCTCTCAGAGAAGGCCGAGAAGAAGCGGCGAGAGCTCAACGAAGAGATGGCGCAGTGCCAAGAGGAGCTCAAGCGCTACAAAAACCAGTGGCAGGAGGAGAAGGCCGCTATCAGCGAACTCACCGCTATCAAGGCCGCTATCGCGCGCGCTAAAGAAGAAATCGAGCAATTCGAACAGGCGGGAAATTTGGATGCCGCCAACAACATCAAATACGGAAAACTGCTTGACCTCAACGACAAGCACCAATTACAAGAAAACAAGCTCGCTGGAACACGCCATCTGCACAAACAATCGGTGGACGCCAACCTCATCGCCGAAGTCGTCGCTTCGTGGACTGGCATTCCCGTTGCCAAAATGATGGAAGATGAGCGTGAGAAGCTTTTGCGCATTGAAGAGAACTTGGAGCGCCGCGTTATCGGGCAGTCCCACGCAGTGAAACAAATCGCCTCGGCAGTTCGCCGCTCCCGCACGGGTCTGCAAGATCCCAATCGCCCCATCGGCAGCTTTATCTTTCTTGGGCCTTCGGGCGTTGGTAAAACCGAGCTTGGCAAGGCACTGGCCGAGTTTTTATTCGATGATGAAAACGCTATCGTCCGCATTGACATGAGCGAGTACATGGAAGCGCATGCATCAGCCAAACTTATCGGTGCTCCCCCAGGCTACGTCGGACACGAAGATGGAGGCGTCCTAACCGATGCAGTGCTTGAGCGCCCTTACTCCGTTGTACTTTTTGACGAAGTCGAAAAAGCACACCCCGACACCTTCAACGTGCTACTTCAGTTGCTCGACGACGGACGTTTAACCGATTCGCGTGGGCGTACCGTCGACTTCAAAAACACCATCGTCATCATGACTAGCAACCTTGGCAGTCGCTATATTTTGGAGCACATCCGAACGAATCCCGCGCTTATGCAAGAAAAAGTCATGGGAGCGCTTGAAGCACACTTCCGACCCGAATTCCTCGGTCGGATCGACGCCAAAATCATCTTTAACGCCCTATCGCGTGATGACATCGAAAAAATCCTCCATCTCCAAATGCGCCGAATCCACAAGCTACTCGCCCTTCGCGAACTCAAACTCCATCTCGACGATCTAGCCGTCAAATTCCTTGTACAAGAAGGCTATGTTCCCGAATTTGGCGCGCGCCCTATCAAAAAAGCCATCATTGATTACATCCAAGAGCCACTATCTATGCTTTTACTCGAGAAGAACTACCCACCCAACACCGAGTTACGTGCAAGCTACATCACGGGTGAAAAACAACTATCATTTAGTGTTTCTGAAGGCGATGCATAGGCGAGTTCTCGCGGCAGCTCTTCTTGATGACGACAAACGCGTCAGCGATAAGAGCGCGCCTATTATAGCGCGCTCGTTTTGAACTAGTATCGAGCGTCGTCTGCCATTTCAAGAGCCTCGACGCGACGCCGAAGTTCGTGCAACTCTTCTTCCAAGCTATCTATGCGCTGCATCAGCAACAGCGCAACAAGTTTTTCTCCAGCGCTTCCGTCCATGTTACTACTCATTTGCAGCCGGCGCTCACTGGCGCTTAACGTTTCCTCCTCAACGCCTTTGATAGCTTCACCTTTTTTGGTGAGGCGACCCACCTGTTTCATAGCGCCATCGCGGATGTGTTGCACTGGTGTAGATAACCTGTGAATAAGAATTTCAGCCTGATCTTGTACTAGTTTGCGCAGCCCACCGCGTCCCTTTTTTTGCTGCGCAATGAGTACTTGGGCAAGCGTAATCTGGGTGAGATCCTCTTTAGTGCGGTTGTCGATAACTTGAATGTTCACTCCGCTATGCACTATTTCGCCGAGTTCAATCAGCGTAATGTAGCGACTTTGGGAAGTATCGTACAATTTTCGATTGCTATATCTTTTGATGATCAAACAATCTTCAGTTTTGCCCTCACTCATGATCTCGCCCTTAGCTTTGGTAGCGTTGTAATAGATAGGGTGATTACGGATTTTGCTCACTTGGGTAGGCGGCAATGGCCTCAATTTCGACCAAGGCGCGCTTGGGTAAGCGGCTCACTTCGACGCATGAACGCGCGGGCGCAGCATCTTTAAAACGTGTAGCGTAAATCTCGTTGACGCGAGAAAAATCATCCATATCCTTGAGGAAGATGGTAGTTTTAACGACGTGGCTAAAATCTAATCCCAGCGAACTCAAGACGGCCGCCATATTGTCAAGACTCTGCTCGCATTGCGCATCTAGCCCCTCGCGCAGATTCCCGTTTGCGGGATCTATACCTAACGAACCAGAAATAAAAACAAAGTCATTAAATCGTACGGCCTGCGAATACGGGCCAATTGCTTTTGGTGCTTTGTCGGTGCTTACAATGATTTTTTCCATAACGACCCCAATGTTTCTTAGTTATGCTAACACAGCGTTACGCGAAGCCATGGTGTAGGCCTGCTCTTGAGCCCCTTCAGCCACGTCGCTTCGCTCTATTTGCCAATGCGCCGAAGTACTTTGCGCGGCAAGTAGCGGCTCAAAAATGTCCTTGTCGGCTAAACCAAAGTAAATTCCGATCTTTAATTCGCCTTGCTGCTCCTCCACAAAATACATGCCATAGGCGATCTCGTCGCGTAAAGCGCGTAGGAAGGGCAAAATCTCCTCATGCTTTGCAGTAAAAATATATTTCACGCTTCCGCCTGGGGCAACGTGCATCGCTGCGGTTTCTAGATTGATTGTCCTATCTAAAATACTAATTGTTTTAGCGCTCATTTGCTACTCCAAATATAATCGGTTTCTAAAAACGTCACTAAATCATAAGCGATGGCTCGCATTTAAGGAAATTCTCATTCCTTCGACGTTTATTTTTTCTTTTGTGGGGGAAGTGTCCCCCTACGTGTCAACCCCGCGCTGTGCGCGGGTTTGCCACTACCCCCTCAACGGGGGCTCAAGCCCCCGTAACGCCCCCCACAGAGTTTATGCCGAGCTTCCTAAGTAAAAGCTGCTCTTATAATATGGCGCGTCCACCTCGCCCCGCTAAGGGCTATCGCCCATAAAAGACCGCTGTTCTACGTAACAGCTTGATTTTATTAAGTTTTTCTTAAACGTTCGCTGCTCTTTCCTTAGTTTACGCTCACTATTTTATGACTGTTTTTGCATAAATCAGAGCATTCCTAAGTAAAAAGCCTGGCTATGAGAATAGTGCCTTCGCTACACCACCAAGCGATGGTGTAGAGCAATATAAAGCCTTATAAAATTTCTGCTCGCAAAATATAGTCTAAATTCGGATAATGCTTCTTGAGGTAGCTATTTCCTTCACGCTGTAAGGCTCCTTGATCTGGGCTTTCACCGTATTCCGCATTGATGGCGTCGACAATATCCATTCCCTCTACCACTTTACCAATGGGTGCAAAACCCATTTGATCGAGTCGGGCGTTATCAACAAAATTGATAAAGAGCTGTGTGGTGCGAGTATTGGGACCCGCGGTGGCAAAAACGATGGTGCCTCGTTTGTTGCTTTCCTTCACGGGGTCATCGTTAAATCTAGAATCTCTCCAAAGCTGGGAAACGAGAGGTTTACCGTGTATTCCAAATTGCGCGACAAAACCAGGTACTACGCGGAAAATTGCAATATCGCTAAAAAATCCGTTTTTAACGAGGTTGTAGAAGCGATCCACCCCAAGAGGAGCCCAATCGCGTGTGAGCTCAAGAACAATGTCGCCTTTGCTAGTGCTGAACTTAACCCTGTAGCTATCAGGAGCTTGCTCATTGAGCTTGGCTGGCTCTAGCAACGCTGATACATCGTCTTGCTTTTCTACGTCTGCATCCTTTTGCTCGGCCGAATCTTTTGCGCTATCTGCGGCTTTGATGTTTTGGCCGACTTCAGCTTTAGCATCTATGGCCGTGCTCTTGGAATCTTTCGGCGAGCAGCCAAAGGCTGAACTCATAACGAAGAGGGCTACCAATAAAAGACTGAGTGCATTTCGTGTCATGTTCTATCCTTTCGTTTTAGGTAAAATGACTAGCCACAAAGGCTGGTGGCAAAATGCATATCACATACGAGCTTAGTCCGTCAATTTTAGCTTAAAGCTAGAGAGCTTTGCACGGGGGGGGGGAAACCCTTTTCTTTGTGCCAAAGAAAAGATGTTTCCCCCCGTAGCCCCCTTCCCCAAAGAAAGCAGTCTTTTAAACGCTTTTCGAATAAAATGTCATTCCACCTTCACCTTGCCTTATTTTATTAGCATTATTAGCTTATATTTCTCTACAAAATGTCTCATTTTGTTTAAAACTGTATTGGATTTGTAAAATTAAATTCACAATTTCTAGCCGTGCAAAGCTCTCAGCATTTTGCTTTCTTTTTTAGTGCCACAGCCGTTCAGGCTGTGGCCGCTTCGCGCGCGGCCTCAGCCGCGACCAATCGCTGACATCCGTGTCGCGATTGAAGGGGGGTAGGGGGGAAAGCTCTCCTTCTTCTATTTTTTCTAGATCTAGACTCAAAATGGCAAAGAAAAGCAAATCTTTTACATTTTTTTCTAGACAAAGGCTAAAACTTACTCTATAAGATTCTTACCCCCCTGCGATGACTTGTAGTCATCGCAGCCCCCAGCGGCGTTGCGCTCCCCCGGCGTGGCGCCGCACTTTTTTCTGTAAAAAACCAGAGCCCTCCCCTGCAAATTTCTCCATAATATTTTGGTTTTCACGTCATATTCGCTACAATGATTCCAGGCGTTTTGTGCGAAAACGCCATCTTTGGAGATATGATGAGAGCAGTAAAATACCGATTGTGGCTAATTTTATTATTGGGTTTGGGCTTGGCTTCGCTAACCGGTTGTCCAGATTATGAGGATATATACGATCAGTGGCTCGATCAAAATAAACCAAAACCGAAGGATCCCATAGAGAAGCCTGACCCCAACGATGATATCGATATTATCGTAAAACCAAAACCTGGTGAAAAGACCGAAATAGTCCCCAAACGTCCCGACAATGCCCTAAGCTTAAACTTAAACCAGAACGTTTGGGTCTTTGATACGCAAAACTTGCTCTGGTACTTCGAGAACAAAAACTCGTATGCGAAAACTGAACCCGTCTTTGAACTTCGACATTTAATCGTTAACTATGACCCTAGCATACAACAAAGTAACTTAGCCCTATGGTCTATTGGCGAAATGCCAGAGTGGAGGCTTGAGAGTAAAGAAGGCAATGAAAATCGTGTAAGTATTCGCGTAGTAGACAATCGAGACCCGCAAGGGCGAGGATTAACATTAGATTTCGAGCGCGATCTTCATCGAGCATCGATAAAGCTTAAAATTTCTCCTACCAAAGATGAGTTTCATCGGCTAAGCATCGCATGGGAGGATTCAGGAAAAACGGCGATATACCTAGCAGGAAACGATAAAGACAGCGCAAGGGCGCGTAAAATTCGGCTGCACCACGACAACGACGGACCCTATACACAAGACTCACGCATTTTTTCGACAAATATCTTAGCCCATAACAGCTACGCAATTTCTTTGCAGACTATAGCGCCAACGTTTTTAGATCTCGGTGCTACACAAGCTAAGCTCCTTCGAGCAAGTATCGAAGCTACTGGCGTAGAATTAACGATCTACCCCAAAGCAAACACTGAATATAATAGTTCCATCCTTGCATCCTTAAATGCACCCCCGCAAAGCAAGCTAGCGTGGACGCGACCGCTGTGGCAGATCCCCGAGGACTACAATACAAGCCAGATCATGGAGTTGCTCCAAAACCTTTGTGAAGATGGGTTCTGTCCAGAACAAATTTTACTCCGTGGCGCCTTTGACCAAGAGCTTGCGCCCTTAACGCTAAAGGAAGAATACGCAGAGCTCAAAGATACGCTCAATGAATACGGAATTGGGCTATGGCTGGTAGCTTCGCCCTACGTTCCGCTCTCTCAAATTAATACAGACAATGCAGAGCTCTACCTCGGGGGAACGAAAGCCCAAGATTTGCAGATAATTATTGACGGAGTGCTCAGTACCTTGTGGGATGCGCGTTCTAAAAAAGCCCTTGACCTCTTCAAGCAAAATGCTGAGTTACTCATGGAAGAATGGCCACAAGTTAGGGCTATACTTATGGGGCGAAGTGACGACCTCAATTTGGCAAAACTTGCGCGCTTAAACATCGCACAAGCCGATTACGCCTATTATCGAAAGCAGCACAATCACCTCCTAAGCCCAATATATAAAACACTTAGCACAACTTTAAGTGACAATGTTATTTTGGGCGCACAAAGTGCGGGAAACGGTGATGAGAAGACGCTCAGCTTTGTGTACTTTAGCGATTCGGCAGATTCTCTTGAGGGGATACACAGAATTTTTCAACGCCAGCTAAACTACATCGCTTCCAACTACCGCGCCGCTATAGCCGACGCGCCTGCACTTAAAGATTTGGAGCAAAACCTCAATCTTCTTAAACTCCAAGCCCTCTCCCCCGTCATGCTAATTCCGCAAATTATGCTCAAGAATTGGAAAGAATATAAAGAAGAACTAGCACCTATCCTAGCCTTTAGACGTAGCATACAACCGATTATCGACGAGCTGTCACGTCGTTGTTGCAGCCCCATACTACTGCCCAATTCCACTTCCACTGACCCCGAGTATCCCGCCTTCACCATAGGACAAAAATTACTCGCCTACCCAATATTCGCCAATAAGACTAAAACGCTAAATCTCCATATCCCCGCGGGAGATTGGGTGGAGCTGAGGAGCGGAAAACGCGTTTCGGGGCCGAGCGAATTTAGCTATGCTACCCACGACAACTTACCCCTAGTCTTTGGAGCCAATTACCAAATTCTACCGATGAACTTACCACGCATCAATCCTATGCGCACCCACTACGTCGCCGTCCTCGGTAAACCAAACGGTACTACGTACTTCGGACTTGAGAGCCACTTATCGACACAGTACGATGGCAACGCACAACAAGTTCGCTTTGCCCTCAACCATTCTGACGCAAAGTTCGTATACTTCGACTTTTTTAATACGAACCCGCAAGTCATCTGTAACGACGTAGCCTTAGAGAACGACGATACTTTAGCCTGGGTAGAAGCCCCCGATGACGCCAAGGCCGCACTGCGTAGACTTCCTAACCGCGTGATGTTGCGCATGCCAAGCAACGAACTACAAAATTGCTACTTTTTATTTTGATACATACAAGCTGAGCACTCAATATCGCTGAGCAATTGATATCGTTTATACACGCGAGCGCATCATTATTTATACACGCGAGCGCATCATTAATAAATAAAAGAGCTAGCCGTCTACTAAAACCAGCACTTTAGGGGGGTAGCGCAAGATCACCTGAGGAATTCGCTTAGCGACGCATTTTGTGCGCTGGTTCGCCCAATAGGCGAAACAGCGCAGAAAATAAAGCGGAGCTTAGCGAATTACGAGGGAAGCTTGCGCGTAGGGGGGAGCTTAGCTCCCCCTTACAAAGAAAAAAAAAGCCAAAGTCGAACAAAATCCAACTTTGGCAATAAATAGCGAATTTTAGTATAGGTGTAGAAGGACTTGAACCTTCAACCTGCGGATTAAGAGTCCGATGCTCTGCCCGTTGAGCTATACACCCACAAAGCTTGCGAAAGGTGGGAATCGAACCCACACGCCTCTCGGCACAGGAACCTAAATCCTGCGCGTCTGCCAATTCCGCCACTTTCGCACACGGCCTGGGTGTAGAAGGGCTCGAACCTTCAACCTGCGGATTAAGAGTCCGATGCTCTGCCCGTTGAGCTATACACCCAAATGTCGCGATACACCTGGTAGGATTCGAACCTGCGACCCTCGGATTCGAAGTCCGATGCTCTATCCAGCTGAGCTACAGGTGCAAAGGGTGGATGATGGGAATCGAACCCACGGCCTCAGGAACCACAATCCTGCGCTCTAACCAACTGAGCTACACCCACCGCGCGACACGTTCTTGCACACTTCAGTGCGTCGAACGCAGCGTTTGTAGCGCAAATTTTTTAATTTGTCAACTAAAAATCGTCGAACTGTCCTTCCAGTTTTCGGCCACATTTTTTGCAGTTTGCGCCGTTAAGTCCCGTGATAATGGTATCGTAGCGCCAGCGTTCAATGAGCGTGTTCTCGCACTGCGGGCAGTAAGTGTGTGCGGCATGCATGACGTTGCCGAGGTAGACGTAGTTTAGGCCGATATCGAGGGCCAATTTTTGGGCGCTTTGTAGGCTTTGTAGAGTCGTGGGGTCGCGGTCGAGCATTTTGTGCTGTGGGAAGAAGGCACTGAGGTGCAGCGGTGTGTGGCAGCCTGCGTGTTTGGCAATCCACTCAAACTCTTGACGCAGCATTTCAGGGCTATCGTTTAGGCCAGGAATGAGCAGCGTTGTAATTTCGAGCCAAAAGTCCTTTAACTGTGCCAAATATTCGATGGTTTCAAGAACAGGGCCCAGCTGAGCGCCAGTGAAATCTTTGTAGAAATCTTCGCTAAAGCCCTTGAGATCTATGTTGGCAGCGTCCATGTGTGAGAAAATCTCGTTGCGCGGCTCAGAGCAGACAAAGCCAGCGCTTACCATAATGTTTTTTATACCGAGTTTGCGCGCCAATTTCGCACATTCTACGGCATATTCACCCCATACTATAGGTTCGTTATAGGTATAGGCGATCATCTTGCATTTTGTTTTGGCGATATCGACGATTTCTTCAGGGCTGTACTCTTTGGTCGTAGAATCATCGTATTTGGCGCATGATATGGACCAGTTTTGGCAAAACTGGCATCTTAAGTTGCAGCCCAAAGTGCCGAGCGAGAGAATGTCTTGTCCGGGATAGTAATGGTAGAGCGGTTTTTTTTCGATAGGGTCGATATTGAGTGCGACTATCCTTGCCCATGCATCGCTCACGATTTTGCCTTGCTGCATCGAACGAACGCCGCAATAACCGCGCGCTCCTTCCTTCAACACGCAGAGTCGGGGGCAGAGCTCACATTGGATTTTCTCAAAGTCTATCGTTTTATACCAGCGTCCATAACGCTTCTTCATATACAGCTCCTTACTTTGCTAAATTCAGATGAACTCGATGTTTATGCTTTTTTCTTGGTAGATCTTCATTGCGAGTGCAACACGAGACTGCAACAACTTTCTGTTGTATGAATTTTTTGCAAAAGACTCACACTCAGGAGAGTTCATGCAATCTTAGCGTCACTTTACGATAGAAGATAGATTCCGTCTAGAAAAAGCTCTTCGTGAAGGCGTTTCTATAACGGAATTGGCCAAAATGCTAAACAAATCGCGTTTTGCGATTCATAGAGAAATGAAAAGAAATCAAGCTACGAAAGAATCCTAATACAATCCACGAGAGATCAAAGGATGTTGAGCAGCGAGCCCAGATAGGTGACGGGGAAGGAGACACGGTGCTGAGCGGTGTGGGTAAAGGGTGTTTACTTACGTTAGTGGGCAGAAAATCACGATTTCTCATCGCGTGCGTGAGGAAGTCTAAAAGCTCGGATTTGCTTTATACCGAGCTAATGGATACACTTCGCAAGGCGATGGATGCTTTGGCTAGAAAGATCGAGCCTAAGATTTATGCTTATGGCTTTTTGAGAGAGTAGGCTTGCGGCCAGCATTATTCTTAGGATAGCTCTGAAGCATGCAAAAATTGCCAAAAAGGTAGCTCAAGTAAAACAACTAAAGTTAGGCTGGTTTTCAAAATAAAGTGAATAGAATCAATGCGTTACACAGAGGAAGGGTTCTAAGGGCTCAGTTCCTCAATTCCGACTACGATTTGCGCTGCACTCACGCAGGCTTGCGTTCGATTGCGCAAATCTAGTCTCATTGGGCCATCAACTCGTAAAACACTTAGTTTTACTCGTTTCGGCCCCTTAGCGGGG
>JBBAEA010000045.1:0-23306 GCA_041656175.1 Bradymonadales bacterium
TTTTTAGCGCCATCGCCCATAACCCCTACCTCGCCGTTGGAGACTGCTTGCGTCTGCTACCAACTTTAGGCACAAATACGCTAAAAAGTCTTGCAGCACAAAACTTGATGCACCCTATCGTCATTAGCACTATTGAAAACTATTTTGAGCTGCTAAATAGGGCATTTAAACTAAACCCCAACAACGCTCCTCCTTTTTAAACTAAAGGCTTAAATTATGAGTGGGGCGCTGCCCCACACCCCGCTTCCTTTTGTGGGGCGCCGCCCCACACCCCGCTAAGGGCTAGAGCCCTTAGAACCCTTCCTTTGTGCAAGATATTGATTTTATTGACTTTATTTTTAACGCGCTCCTAACTTTCCTTACCTTACTCTAGCTTCTTTTTTGACAATTTTTACATCCTTAAGAGCTTGCGTGAATTATTTTGACTGCTCGCCACTACATAGACTTATAGTTTTTTGCCATTGTCTACAACGCTACACATTACTAAGGCTGCGTGCTATATTTAACGCGCCTCTGTTTGTTTAAACGAGGTGCAAAAAGAGTATGCATAGCGGTTTTAGCAGCACTGATGCTGCTGAGGTATGAAGGAAAATAAATAGATGACGCTGAAGATTCTTGTAGTAGATGCAGAGCAGAATGATAAACTTGCCATAAAAAACCTGTTACAAAGCGCGGCTTACCAGCTGATTGAAGCAGAGGATGGCGCGACAGCTATGACGGAGGCGAAAGCAGGAGTAGATCTCATCATTTTGGCAGTAGAATTACCCGACCAAAACGGTTTTGTCGTTTGTTCAAAATTAAAAAAGCAGCCCCAAACCCAGAACATTCCTCTTTTTATTACCAGTTCTACGGCTTCACAGCGCGACTTCGAGAACCACATGAACCTGTCGACGCATGCCGATGGTTATTTTATGAAACCGCTTAACCTCGAAGTTCTGCTAGAGGAGATCATTGCAGTTATTGGTAAACCTGCTGTTGATGAGCAAGCCAATGATGATGGCCTACTCTTTGAGGAACCACAGAGCGCAGAGCCTGTAGCAGATATGATTGAGCTTAGCAGCGATATGCTTGCCGTAGATGATAGCGGCTCTTTATTACAAGATCTAGGCTTAGATTCTTTAGACATATACGACGCGATGGGAACCGTTGAGGTTGGCGACGCGATTGCAGAGCGCTTGCCGAGTTTAACCATCGACGAAGTGCGCGAGAAATCTGGTTTGCTAATAAACCCCAACAATGCAAAGGGTGAGGATAGTGACGATGATGAGAAGCACACTAAAGAAATACCACATGAAGATTTAAGCATTGCGCAGGCGAACTTGACTCGCTCAAAGAGCATCAGCAGTACGGGCATCGGCTCTGTAAAACTACCGCCTCTACCCGCAAAACTCGCCGCTCCCGCTAGCAATAAAGAGCTTGATGAGCTAAAAGCCGAGCTTGAAAAACTAAAGATCATTGAGAGCACACAACAAGCAACCATTGAGCGTCAACTCGACGAAATTACGCAACTCGAAACCAAACTCGCTCAAGCACAAAAAGAACAAGCTTCTAGCAACGATAAAGATCTGCTGCTAAAATACCAAAGTGAGAACTTGCGCATGGGTGCAAAAATTGACGCGCTAAAGCAAGAACTAAACTCCTACAGAGAAGCATTAGAAAAAATCCAAGAACTCACCAAGATTTTGGCATAATCCTTCTCAATTTAGCACAGAACTTGGAGGGATAGCATGGGAAAGCTAAAACATAGAATACACAGTTTATTCTTTATTTTGTCTTTAATTATAGTATATGTTTTTGGGCTACAAGCTTGCGAAGTAGAACCTGTAAACAGCAAAAACATCATTAAGCTTCCTAATGCTATTTCTTACGATTTTAAGATTGTATCCATTGCACAGTGGGCAGGCCAACTCGAAGCTGAAAGCATCGATTATAATATCGTATACAAAGCAAAATCAGACGGTGAAGAAGCGGATTATCATCTTGCCATTTCAGCAGACAAACTCGAATCCATACCAAGCGATATTATCATAACAAAAAATGCTGATGGCAATATTACTGTTAATTACCGTAATGAATATTCCTATACATGCCATGATATCACCGAAAAGCCTACTGAGCCACTTTATCATTGTAGCATCCCTATTGCAGGCGCCGTAGCGATTCACGAATGGCTAAACGATGAGTTTAGTAAAAATGACAACACGATATTTGTGAGTACTGGCGATAATTTTGGCATTTCTTCGCAAATCTCGGCAAGTTTTAATGATGTCCCGGCGATTGATTTGTTAAATAAACTAGGTTTGCAATTTGATACATTCGGGAACCATAATCTTGAAAAGGGTTTAAACTATTTACAAAATCTTATTAATATTTCTAACTATTCCTACGTTGTATCTAACTTAAGCAATGTTCCGCAAAATCTACAACACGTATCGCCTTATGCGTTTATTTCCATGCCATCGGCTAACGCACAAGACAACCCACTGCCTGTTGCCATTGTAGGAACCGTGGATCATTCCGCGGCGAGTATGATTTTTCCTGGCTCACTTGGAACGACAAGTATACGCGATTATTGTGCTAGCAAGTACGCGATGCAAGATGCTTACATGCAAGGGGCGCGAGCGTTTGTGCTACTATCGCACTTAGGCATTGAGCAGAATAACCGCGACTACGCAACGATTTTTCATTTTGCAAGCATGCTCCTAGAAATGAAACATGGTGAGTACAATGTTTGCGCTCCTAGAAGAGCTTGGAGCAGTAAATACAAAATTGACGAGACAGTGGTTAATAAACATATTTACAACGGTATTATAGCTATCATTGGAGCTGGTGCTTTTAGTAATGGAGCATTCATGATTAATGATGACAATGTGGATACTTTGCTATCTACCCCGCTCATCATGCAAGAAGTTTTATTAAATGAACACTTAAACACCATCGCTACAGAATATCAAAAAATCGTACATGTACCAAACCCTGCAGACCAGTCCCAAAAACACGATCCTTTGGTCAATGCCGTCAATCATAGCATTAATGAAAAATTCAAAGCCCTAGATCTTCACTTTGGGCACGATATCGAATTATCGCTTTGCCATGAAAAAGTGGGAGATAAGACAATAAATTATTGCAGCAGCTGGGACATGTATCCAGATAAAGAGTCTGCAACAATAAGAATTTCACTAGACAAAGACGAAAGTAAAATCACTTACTCCAAGTTTGTTAAAGAGTTATTCACATTACTATACCAAATGAAATACCCCGATAACTCTACAAATGAAGTAGCGTTTGACGAAGACCGCTTTAAAAATCTCTCTTTAAACTCGATTACTCAAGGTTTTGATGTTCTTTTGGCAGAGACTAAGCTTAACAACAGAACCTGTCCCTCGGAACCAAAAGCTGAGCTTCCACAACATCAACAAAATGTCTGTGTTACTAAGGAAGCCCAGGACGAAGGTATACTCTTTGTTCAAGCGCAAGAGAGGGGAATTGCGATGCTAAAACTTGATGTAAATATGAATCAAGTTACGGCTGGAGAGTCTAACTACAAAGTTGGTAAAGTCATAGTGGAAACAAAAAGAGCCTTACACAAAAACGATGACAAAATAGATCCTGCAAAATGTAGCTCCGTTTTATTAAAATCTTGCAAAGCATATTATGAATTATTGCTTCATAAAAAAGAAGAGTTTAATAAACTTACTGATGATGAAAAAGCTTCAAAGGTAATGGCTTGTTTAGAAGATATAAAAAATGAAAATGTAGCTAATAGCACTTATACTTGGCGTTGTTTGTATAATGCCTCTATTTCGTATGAATGCGAAGGCGAAGGCTTTGTAGAACCTGTCATTTACGAACTAGAAGAACAACTTCCCTACTCTCCTCAAACGATACGACGAATGAGTACGAGGTTGGGTAACGCCGTTAGTGACGCCATTATTGGTTATTATAATATTGCACATGAACTCAGAATTGATGCATCGCTCGTTAATGGTGGCGCAATACGTGCTTCATTGGGAACCTCCAACGTTGATGGCAGGCTAGTTAGAGCCTCTGATGCAAGGAAGGTATGCCTTTATGCAAACTACATCGTCGTTATGAATATGACGGCTAGAGAGCTCGCTGAAGTCTTGTACTACGGCTTCAAGTACAGCCAAAATCCTGAATCTGATCACGGCGGGTATTTGCAAGTCGGAGGAATACGCTACAAATATTCATCCACTGAGAATTATAAAATTAAACAAATTGATCTTGTAAATTATAATATTGTGGATGAAAAAGTGGATAAAAAGTTTATTCCTATATATTATCACTTAGGAAATGAGAGTTCTAATAACGATCCGATAACTTGCCATTCATCGCCCGCACAGTGTAATACTGAAGACAATTGCTATATTTTAGTGCAAACCTCTGACGATAAATATTGCTATTTACACGATCCCCAAAAAGGAGACGACGAAGAATCACAACTCTATGGCGTAGCAACCCTAGACTACTTGTACAATGGTGGAGACGGATTTGTATTCCCCAATGTAGCAGCAACAATATATGACCGCTACGACATTGCCTTAATGGGGTTTTTTAAAGGCACAAACCCAATTGTCGATGTTTGTAATGAAAATAATAAAGCTAATTCGATGACTATTGATGGATATAGCCCCGTGCATTTAAAAGATAAAATCCGTGAATCGCGAGCTTGTAATTATTCTGAAAAATGCCCTGACAATGAAACATGGAATTTATTGGAGAAAAACGACTAACAACAGATCTACAAAAGAGTGTTATACCGCGTTAAGACTACGGACATCTAGCTTAGCAGAGCTAGAGGGGGTAGCCTAAGACCCCGCGAAAAAATTCGCAAAAACTGCATATCTTGCGGCGGTCGAGCGAATAGAGAGAACGCCGCATGATATTTCGCAGCTTTTAGCGAATTTTGAGTGAGGCTTAGGCGTAGGGGGAGACTTCCCCCCCAAGAAACAAAAAAATGATGAACTTAAACCGAATAAAAGCCCGCTTCTGCTTTTTAGAACACAAAATAAGCAAAAATTGGATTTAGAAATGAAAAAATCAGCCTTCGTTTTCATATTTAGCAGTTTTATAATGCTGTTTTGTGTACAGCCGAGCTTTGCGCAGCTTGGGCCTGAACTGCGTCCGCCTGGCTTGCCAGAAGATCATCCGCTGGACGCGTATACGATGGATGGTAAGAGCCATAGCGGCTCTGATTGGCTGTATTCTGAGAACTGGGAGCTCAATGCGAGTGATGTTGTTTTCTCGGCTTCTAAGAAAAGGCAGCTCATCAGCGAGGCGCCGTCGACTATTCACGTTATCACCGATAAGCAAATTGCGAGTCACGGCTGGCGTACGCTTTCGGAGATTTTGCGACACGTTCCAGGTGTGCAGACCCTGACTTCGCAGTCGCAGTTCCAGTCGGTCATGATTCGTGGCCTCGTGGGGACGGAGTCGAATAATTCGCGGATCTTGTGGCTGCAAAACGGAGTGCCTTTTAACGATGTGCGCGACTCCGGCATTTGGATGGACGAGACCTACCCCATCGAACTAATTAAGCGTATTGAGGTTGTACTTGGCCCGGGTTCGGCGCTTTATGGTTCTGGAGCGTTCCAAGGTGTTATTAATATTTTTACTAAAGATCCTAAAGATATTCCGCAATACGGCGAGTATCGTGTGGGCTTGGGTTTGAATGGGACGTTTAAAGCGGCGGCTACGGGAGCGTTCACGACGAAGGATAAAGATTTTGGGCTGCTTGTACATGCGACGGGAAATACGACGCAGGGACCTGGGCTTATTGGTGACTATGTGTATGAGAAAAAACTCATGACACAGGCGGGAAATAGCGTGAGTAATTCGCTCCCGCCAACCTTTAGAGACCCCTCTGGACTTGACCCCAACTCGGATAAACATTGGTACTCGCTGAAGATGCAGATGCATTATAAAAAGATTAAAGCAGCACTCTCCTTTAGTGATATTTATGCTGGTGGAGACGGAACGGAATATGTTCCTAACGTCGGGTATCAAGTCGATTTGCTTAAAGACAAAGATACGCAGTTGTATGAAACTATTGAAGTTGATAATTATCGCTTTAATCGACGCGATTTTGCAGCAGAATTCTTCTATGAAGATAGTTTTTTGGATAATCTGTCTTTTACATCCGTTGTAGCATATCGCTTGAACCAATACCGCACTAAGAATTACGGAGGTTACAGCAAAAGTGGCAATAGTATTGTATATATTAACTATAACGAAAAAACACCCTTACAACAAACTATTGACCCAAGTAAATTAAGTATTAATGTAAATTATCCAAAGCAATTTGAAAAAAAGATTAACTTTAATACAATGCAACATAAGTTATATGGCTTGGCGCAATTGCAATGGAAAATTTATGAACAAAACGAACTCATCAGTGGAATTGTGCTAGAATATCATAACATTCGAGCGCCCGAATTTGAATACTCTGAGCGTGGTTTGGGTAAAACGCAAATACAATACCTTACACCTTCGATATTTTTACAAGACGAGCAACGCTTTCTCGACAACAGACTCATTCTCACTGCGGGAGCGCGCGTCGACTTCTACAAAATTACGGCATCAAACCGTGACATAGCGCCATCTTGGCGAGCCGCTGTTCTTGTTAAGTGGGCGGACTGGATTACACAGAGGGTGTCTTATGGTTACTCATTTAAAGAGCCTTCGCTATACCAATTATATGTCGATATGACGGATTTCAAGGGAAACGAGCGCTTAAAACCCGAAACCTTGCATAACGTCGAATTATCTACACTATTTAATCCATGGTACTTCCTAACCCTTCGCTTAGATGCCTATGCCAGTATCATGAGCAACCTTATTACCATGGAGTGGAACCCCGAATTGCGGCAAGATTATTTGGGTATTAACGGCAAGTTTACGCCTACCCAAAACTCGGGAGCGAATATTTTCGGTTTTGAGCTCTCGGCGGACGCAAGACTTAACACCGTTTGGAACATCTATGGACACTATAACTTTTTATATAGTATGCGAACCTATGAAAAATCTGCCATTAACAAAGATGTTAAACGAATTAAGGACGACGCGATGCACCGCTTTAAATTAGGAGCAACATATACTTCGGAGCATCTAACAGCAGACTTGGCACTCTTTTTAGTATCGGCATCGCCCAATATTAAGAGTGCAGAAACGAGCATTAGCGATACAAAATTTGGCGAGCCTTCGCTTTATGCTATTGTGCAACCACACATTACGGTGAGACTACCTGCAAATCTGGGGCTTTTGCTGCAAGGTTCCTACGCATTTTCTAAGGGCATGAGCACTACTCCGAGCTATCGTTATTACTACGAAACGCGCGGCGTGCCTGTATCGCGATACTCAGCCCTCTTTTCTTTGACTTATCCTTACCAAAAGTAATACGACTTTTGGCCACATTGGTATAAAGCATGAAACACACGCGACCTCGCCGAATTGAGGATTTAGACTTTTCGGCGTTCCACGGTTTGCTTAAACCCCACGAATGGGTTGTACTCGATTTTGCAACGGGAACACGCAGTTTTGATGAACTACTCAACACTCTCCCCTACTCGCGCGAACTCACCATGGAGGCGCTCGCTAGATTGCACGAACTTCAAATCGTACATTGGACGCCAGACGAAGTGGGGGCTAACTGTGAGCCAAACTCTAGCGAGCAAGTCCCTCTAGCTCCCATTCGTATTCAGGATGAAAACGCGCTTCGCGCCTTATTGTCGACGGAACTGTTCGAGGAATTGCTTAACTTTAGCCCAAATCTTATCGACCCCTCGCTAGAGCTCCAAACTGATATACAGTGGCTACTAGAGTTTTACTTCCTAAACGCTGGAAAACTCAGCGATGAAGCCCTCTTGGGGCTCAGCCCCGCTGCTAGCAAAGAAGAAGTACAGCGCGCATACTTACGCCGCACCAAGCTCCTGCACCCCGATAGATACTTTCGTAAAAACATCGGTCCCTTCGCCGAAATGATGGCAAAGTACTATCAAGAATTTACAAAGGCGTACAAAAATTTATATACTTAAGGAAGCTCTGATTCTTTGGGGATAGCGCCCTTAGATGCCGCTTTTGTGTGTAGAGTATTGATTTTATTGACTTTATTTTGAACACTCGCCTGACTTTCGACATTTTCTCTACTGCCTTTTTCACTATTTTTACATGAATCTGGGTCTCCTTAAGCTTGTGCAAATTAAACAATGTTCAATATAACTCTTAAAATATTGTTGGAAGAATAATGATAAAATATGCCCTTGGCATTGATTTAGGTACAACAAACTCATGCGTCGCAATTATGGAAGGCGATCGCCCCATCGTTATACCCAATAAAGCAGGCTACAAAACGACGCCTTCCATGGTCGCTGTTACTGAAATGGGCAAACGTCTCATTGGCCAGCTTGCTAAACGTCAAGCGATAACGAACGCAAAAAATACCATTTACGCGACTAAACGCCTCATCGGGCGGCGGATGGAATCCCCCGAACTCCAACAAAGCCTCCAAACACTCCCCTACCACATTACCGAAGGGCCAAACGGCGACATCCGCGTAATCCTACTCGACGACGTATTCTCCCTCGCTGAAATTGCGGCGATGATTTTGATTGAACTACGCGTGGTGGCCGAGGAGTACTTAGGCTGTGAAGTAACTCAAGCTATCATTACTGCACCCGCCTACTTCAACGACGATCAGCGCCAAGCCACCATCGATGCAGGACGCATCGCTGGCCTTGAAGTCCTTCGCATCATCAACGAACCCACCGCCGCGGCACTCGCCTATGGCCACCAAACGACAGAGCCCAAAACCTTAGCCGTCTATGACTTGGGTGGCGGCACCTTCGATGTGTCGATACTCAAAATACACGACGGCATCTTTACGGTGCTCGCGAGCATGGGCGACACGTTTTTAGGCGGCGAAGACTTTGATAACCGCATTATTGAGCAGCTGGTCTACGATTTCGCGCGCGAGAGCGGAGTGGATTTACGCAAAGACACCATGGCAACACAACGCCTCAAAGTGGCGGCAGAGAAAGCCAAATGCGATCTCTCCTCGATGCAATCCGCCGAAATCAATCTTCCCTTTATTTGGACAAACGAAAACGGCGAGGCGCTGCACCTCAACGCGACGCTTCAGCGTGAACAGTTCGAGGGCTTAGTGATCGATCTGCTCCGCCGTTGCATCAAAATCTCCAAACAAGCTCTAGACGCAGCAGGCGTTAGTGTAGAAGAAATCGACGACGTCCTACTCGTTGGAGGCATGACCCGCATGCCCCTAGTCCAGCAATCGGTTGAAGAATTCTTTGGGCGCCGCGCCTCCAAGGGGATCAACCCCGATGAAGCCATTGCGCTGGGAGCGGCCATTCAAGCAAACGCGCTGATTCAGCAAAACAGCGAAATTTTGCTCTGTGACGTCACTCCGCTCGATCTCGGTATTGCTATACATGGTGGCGGTTTCCACGTCATTGTACCCAAAAACTCATCCGTCCCCACCACGCAATCCACCATCTTTACAACCTCGAGCGATATGCAAAGCTCGCTCAAAATCATTGTACTCCAAGGTGATAGCGAACAGGCGGGCACCCACCACGTTCTCAGCGAATTTAGCTTCAGCGGCATCACACCAGCCCCCGCAGGCACGGTCGACATCGAAATCAGCTTCAACATCGACGTCGACGGCATCGTTCATGTTACGGCATGCGATTTAGCCACCAAACGCCGCCACAACGTCTCCATTTCGCGCTCATCTAAGCTCGCCGAAGACGAAATCCAACGCATGATTGGGGCGCAGCAAGACTACCTCCTAAAAGTCAAGAAAAGCGAATCCCAAGACGAGCAACACACCCAACTTGCTCGCCTCGAACGCGAACTCCAAGAAATCCTTAGCAAACCCCTGCCAGAGCACATTTTCGAGTACGGCCAACGCATCATTCGCAGCACACAAATCGCCTGCAAAGATAAGGCAAGCGCCGACTATCCCGCATTAATAAAGGATTTGCAGCGCGCCATCGGCTTTATTAAACCTCTCACTGAAGATAATTAAATGCCTTAAAATTCATCTTTTTTCTTTGGTGGGGGGGCTTTCGCCCCCCCTACGACTGGGCCTCACGCGTCAATTTGCTAAAAGCTGCAAATAATTTTCACTGTCTCGGCTAATCGCCGAGCCAGCGAAAATTATGCATCTTTTGCAACTTTACGCGCGGGGTCCCAGTCTACCCCCCGATTTTGACCAGCTCAAACGTAAACGTGTTATCATTATATATAGGTAGATTTTAAATTTATGACTGTTAAGGGTGGTGGAGTTATCAACAACTCGCCAAGCGGTATTCTCATTGCACTTGAGGGCATCGACGGCTCAGGAAAATCGACGCAAGCCAAGATATTATCTGCATTTTTGAGCCAAAAAGGAATAGCTCATGATCTCAGCTCTGAACCCACACGTGGCGAGCACGGCATGCAGATACGCCAAGCGCGCGGGCGCTTGAGCGCCGCGGAGGAGCGGACGCTTTTTTTGGCAGATCGCGTAGAACACTACGAAACGCGCTTAAAACCAGCGCTTGAACAAGGAAAAATCACCATTAGCGATCGCTATTTTTATAGCTCCATCGCTTACCAAAGTGTGCGCGCCAAAGCGGATGAACGTAGCGCGCTTATGCGCGAAATTGAAGCAGAAAACCGCGCTCTCGTTCCCGAAGCCGATATTTTAATCTACTTCGACATCTCGCCCGAAACCGCGGCAAAGCGCTTGGTTGCACGTGCCCCTCTCGATGCTTTCGAGAACTTAGAGAACCAAAAGCAGGTGTACAAAGCATACGCCGAACTTATAAAAAATAACCCCTGTTTAATACGGCTTGACGCAGAGCAAGAGCTAGATATCGTTAGCAATGAGATGCTAGCAGCGCTTAGGGCTACTTTGCATAAGTGTTTTCAAATTAAGATAGATTAAAAAAGCAGTGTTTAGTGATGGATTCAGATAAAATCAGCGCAAAGCTCTTTGACGAGGCATTCCTTAAAAAAATCGAGTACCTCTATATCATGTCTAAGCGCATGTTTGTGGGAAAACTGCGCTCTGAGCGTAAAACGCGAAAGGCTGCTAGCGGCATTGAGTTTGCGGATCACCGCAACTACGCGCCGGGCGACGATGTCAAATCCTTAGACTGGCGCGTGTACGCAAGGACGGAGAAGCTGTTACTGCGTCTCTTTGAGGAGGAAGAGGATCTATACTTTTACTTTCTCATTGACTGTAGCACATCAATGCAGCTGGGTTCCCCCACTAAGCTTGATTACGCCAAACGCGTCCTAGCTGCTTTAGCCTACATCGGGCTTAGCAATATGGATCGTGTAAGTATTATCCCCTTTAACAGCCAACTTGAGCAGCGCTTGGCGCCAAGTCGGGGAAAGGGGCAAATTTTTAAGATTTTCCAGTTTCTTAGCGCTGTCCAAGCTGGGGGGCAAACCTCGTTGCTTGATGCATGTCGTAGCTTTTCGGCTCAAACAAGGCGTCGCGGCGTCGCCGTTGTATTAAGCGATTTTTATAGCCCCGAGGGCTTCCAAACTGGGCTTAGTGCTTTGTTGTACCAACAATTTGAATGCTACGCTATTCAAATTGCGGACGAAGCAGAGCTATCGGCTAACTTACGCGGCGACCTAGAGCTCATTGACGTCGAAAGCGGCGAACGCCGACAAGTCACCGTAACACCGCGCCTGATGCAGCGCTACCGCGACGCGCACAAGAGACTCAGCAACGAACTTGCCGAGTTTTGCACCAAACGTGGTATGCTCTATTTCCACGCACCCACATCGCTGCCCTTTGAAGAACTCATTCTGAAGATCTTCAGATCTGGTGGTTTCTTGAAGTAGTAAAACCCTATTTCGCTGTTTATGGAAGTCAAATTTTGCACAGCTTTTTATTACATGCAGGCCCTAAGCCCGCACGCGCTCTAGTCATTAGTATATAAACCATGATTTTTGAAGGAATTAGCCTTAGCTTAGCCGCAATACTCTTTGCCTCCTTAGCTGCAGTCTTGGCTTTGATGTATTTGCTCAAAACCCGACGCCGCGGCATAGAAGTCCCCTACCTCGGGCTTTGGACGCAAGTACTCGATAGCCATCGATCCAGCCGTTGGATGGAGCGATTACGTCGTTTATTGGGGCTTCTGCTCGTGTTATTGATGCTCTCTCTACTTTTACTCGCACTACTCAATCCGCGCGAAGACGACTTTGGCGAAGCGGGGCGACACGTGGTTTTCTTAGTCGATAGCAGCGCCTCGATGTCGGCAATTAATGATGAAGGGACAAGCCGCCTCAGCGAAGCCAAAGAAAAGGCCAAAGAACTTATCGAAGGGCTAAAAAACAAAGACAAAGCGATGCTTATCGATGCCTCGGGAAGAATATATGCGCCTTTAGGCGGCTTTAACGACGATGTCTCCTTGTTACTCGATGGTATTGAACAAATTCAAGCTAAAGCTTCTGGCTTAAAAATTAACGACGCTCTGCAATTTGCTGTCGATAGCGTGCGCTCTCAAACGCGCCCCGAAATTCATGTCTTTAGCGATGGTTCCTTCACAGAGGGGCTGCGAGAAGACGTGTTGCCGAAGGAAATTTCCTTTGAACATCATATTGTTGGTAAAGATGCAGGAAATATTGCCATAGAGGGTTTTAATATTCGTCGCTATCCCTCCAATATGCTCGATTACGAGTTGTTCATACGCGTACGAAACCACTTTAATCAAGACGTCCCTGTACGCGTGGCTATATACAATCTTGTTAGAGATAAGAGCGGCGAGGATGGTTTTTTTCACAAACTCATAGAAGAAAAATCTATGACTTTGGCGGCGGGCGCAAGCGAGGTGGCATTTTATCCGAATATCGCAGTGGGATCGCGCTATTTAGCGGCTAAAGTCTCCATAGAGGACGAAAACTTAAGTGACGCCTTAGCCATGGACGATGTAGCTTATGCATTAATTCCAGCGTTTTCTAAACCTAAAATACTATGCATCAGCGCGGGGAACCTATTTTTAGAGGCTGCACTTCTACTAAACGAGAACTACAGCGTTAAGTTTCTAAAACCTAGTGACCCCAGTCTTAAAAAATTGGATGGCGAAAAACTCGACATCTCTAGCCTAAAACCAGCCTACGACGCCATCATAGTCGATAACTCCTATCCCAATCAAAGCACAGTAGAACTCGTCGACAATTCCGTCGAAGAAGGAAATTTTATCCTCATTAACCCCACGGATTCAACCTTGCCGCTGCGCGGACGCGTAGTCCAGAAACCTCTCATACAGCGAGTAAATCGCAAACATCCCATAGCGCGCTGGCTAAGTTTGCGACAGCTCAACGTGAGTAAAGCTAAAATCTATAGTCTTGAGAAGGGCGATGAGGTCTTAGCCCAAGCTATAGAGGGACCTATTATCATTACGCGCCAGCGCGAAGGGCAAAAATTGGTCATACTCGGATTTAGCCTCGTAGAGAGCGATTTTATCTTCCGTGTTGCCCTACCCGTACTCATTATTAACAGTATTGATTGGTTTATGGGCTTAAGCCATAGCACGTATGAAGGCTACCAAACGGGTAAAACCTGGCGCATCCCCCTGCAGGGCGCAATGCAAAGCGTACGCGTAAAAGGAGCAGATTCCAAGCTAAGCCCCATCCTACCCAATTACCACGGTGAACTCAGCTACTACGGCGAGGAGCGCGGATTTTACACCGTATTTAACGCCGATGACTTGGAGCAAAACTTTGAGATAGCAGCAAACTTCTACGATGCAAACGAATCTTCGCTACGCGTTGCCACCGAAGCCATAGCACCCGCACAACGCCCCGAACTTAAGCTCGGAACTGAAGAAGACTTGAGAACTAAAACGTGGCTCACCCGCTTACTCGAAAAACTTCCTATTTCGTATCATAAAATTTGGATACTTGCTCTCATGCTGTTTATTGCTTTGCTGCTCTTTGAATTTGCAAGCTACCACCGGCGCTGGACGCTTTAAGCTGCTTCCCCCTACACGAAAACGCATTTTTCTTCTATCCACCTTGCCCTATTCACCAGCGAGTATGCCAAAGCAAGTTTAGAAGGCATAAGAACTCAGTAAAGCTTGTTTTTTAGCATAAAAAACTGGATAAACTCACATGTAGGTATTATGCTTACATAAGTGGTTCCAAGTAGTCTTGGAACTTGCCAAGCTTTAAGAAGTTTTGCCATCGGCGAGAATTTATGAGAATGAATGTTGTCGCAAAGGCGCAGTGCTTTGGTTCGAGCGCCGCTGTCGTATGGCGTGTCTGGGTCGTGCATGCCTAAGTCAGTTGTAGGGCTAAATTCTTAAAGGTGCTAGGTTTTTCCTGTTAAGCCGCATTTTTTCGGTGAGGTGATAATATATGCAGTCCAAAAACGAGTTAAAAGAGGCATTACGCAATGCCTCGGTAGAAGATGAATTATCCATAGCGATATTAGCCCGGGATTTAGTGAGGAGTGGGGTTGTTTTGCGCGAGGATGCGCTAAACAAGCAAATTTTGAGCCAACTTTTAGCTAACGCGAAAGTCGATGACCCAGCCAGTTTACGTAAGCTATGTAGGGAACTGGTAACGCAGGGTTATGCGCCAGCGCAGCCGCTCAAGTCGCAGTTCAACAATCTCTTGGTGATTAACCCGCTCAAAATAATTCCTACGGTTGTCGGCCAAATGCCTGGTAAGGGTTGGGCGTTTATGTGGGAATTAGATAGAGATTGTGAGGATCTAAACTGGCTAGTTGGTTCGCATATCAGCGTAGATGGGAAGATATATGTAGTACAGGGCATAGAAAATATGCCTGAGAAGCTGCAAAAGGGAGAGAAATTAACACTACTCTGCTCTGCGCTACCCCTTGATTAGCCTTTGTAAATCTCCGATTTTTGGGGCTAGCGCCCCAAACTCCATGGCAAGCGCCTTTTTCTTTGAAACTGAAGAGCGCGTCAAACTTGTTAACAAAAATAGCATTCGATTTTTTGGCTAAGCTCAACCAGGCTAGAATAGCCTTCTATACTTTCGATGGCTATTTTTTGGCAATTTTCACATTATTCAGAACGTCGCTAAGAAAACTTTGATTCATTGGGGCTACCGCCCCAAACCCCGTCCAAGGGCTTTCGCCCTTGGAACCCATTTTTGTGTGTAGGGCATTGATTTTATTGACTTTTATTTTGAAGACTCAGCTGAATCTCTTAACTTTCATTTTTAAGCACTTTTCGAATAAAATGTCATTCTATCTTCATCTTGTCTTATTTTATTAGCATTTTTAGCTTATATTTCTCTACAAAATGTCTCATTTTGTTTAAAACTGTATCGGATTTGTAAAATTATATTCACAATTTCTAGCCGTGCAAAGGTCTCTTTCTATCGTATGCATTAAATTTTATTGCATACTTCTTGAGTTTTTTTGCTTTATGTCTAATATGTTCAAGTGGGTTTGGGGGATAAAATTGGATTTGACTTGCGGGCATTGGGCTGCAAGTGAGTTTGGCACCCGCTAGGGTTCAGATTGGAAGGAATTGGATATGAAAAAATTATCGTTAGTAATTTGTGTTGCGTTGTTGGCAATGGGCGGATACGCATGCAAGGACAAGAAAAAAGATGAGTCAAAAACACCCGTAACACAAGCTGTCGTTGTAGAATCCTTACAACAAGTCGAAGGCTACTGGCAACGACATGACGACAGTGCTGCAGATCAAAATGCAGCTTT
Source organism: Bradymonadales bacterium (assembly GCA_041656175.1). GTDB lineage: Bacteria > Myxococcota_A > Bradymonadia > UBA4248 > UBA4248 > JBBAEA01. Next base: position 15,734 of record JBBAEA010000045.1, read on the forward strand.
GGATTGTCGCTACATCCTCATCCAAGATCAAGGTGGCACCCTCGTCCGTTTTGAGGCATCCGTTAAAACCAGCGGACAGTGCAATTTCGCCGACCTTAAAACAAAGGTACAACCCACAGGCAACCTATCCCCCGCTGCTGGCCAGCAGATTGCTGACCTCGTAGCAGCCAATGCGATGCCCGCCTCTGCCGACGCGAGCTGGAACTGTGCAGCCTACACTATTTCGACCACGGCTCGCACCGTTGGCGCTAAAGACTGTGCCCTCAAAGATCGCAGCAAAGCGGTCTCTGGTGCAGATGCTGCCGCCAAAACAATCACGGATCTCTTGAGCTTGGCTCCGTAATAGCATTTTTACAGCTCAAAGCCCAAAAGCATAGTCATGCTTTTGGGCTTTTTTTTTCTGCGCTCGCCGTGGCGTTTTTGCAGCAATTGCCGAGCGCCCCCCATTGCAGTAATTGCCGAGCGCACTCAAAAAAAAAAGCCCCGCAAATACGGAGCTTTTAAAACATAGTGCATGAACCTACGTACTAGATCATCTGTGAGTAGAACTCAATGATGAGGTTTTCTTGTACTTCGAGGGGGATGTCTTCGCGATCAGGCGAATTTGTCATCTTAGCCGTTAATTTATCGGCATCCCAATTGAGGTATGCAGGTCTGATGAGGGTTGGTGTAGCGATCGACTCGTTGATAACGGCGATCTTTTTACTTTTTTCGCGCAAACCCACAACATCGTCAGCCGTTACTTGGAAGCTGGGGATATCGACCTTACGGCCGTTGACCGTGATATGGCCATGGTTTACCAGCTGTCTTGCGGCGGGAATAGTGGGAGCGTAGCCAGCACGAAAAACAACGTTATCCAAGCGACTTTCGAGCAGTTGCAATAGACGCAAACCCGTATCGATCTTGCTGCTTGTGGCTCGTTTGATATAGAGCCTAAATTGTTTTTCGCTCAAGCCATAGTTTAAGCGCAGCTTTTGTTTCTCCGCTAGGCGCAGGCCGTAGTCACTCAATTTCCTGCGATGACCTTGCTTGCCGTGTTGACCTGGGGGAGTTGGGCGCTTAGTCATGCTGAGTCTAGTTAGACCAGGAAGTTGTTGACCAAAACGACGAAGAACCTTTAAACGCGGGCCAGTGTAGCGACTCATTGTCGAGGCCTCTCCTTTATCAAGAGTATAGAACAAAACACAACAACGTGTGTAAACTTAAAACATTCGAGCAATAAGCTCTGGCAAATTCAGGCTAGAACGCAAATTTATCTGCGAGCCCTAACCGAGCGCTAAGGCTATACACAGTGAAAGCGACGTTGTCAAGAAAAGAAAAACGCCCGTTATAAAATAACGGGCGTAAAGCCATAAAATAGCTTAAATTAAGCTTCTGGTTCCGCAAACATTGCGCGGATTTCAACCTCTAGCTCATCGGGTTCGCGCTGAAGCGAAATCGAAAGCTCCTGCACAAGTAATGCGATCGCGGTATCAAACAATCGGCGCTGCCCGAACGACAAATCCTTCACACTCTTTAAGTGGAAGAGCTCTCGTAGCACATCTGCGACATCTTGCAAACACGAGCTACTCAGTTTGTCGAGCAAAATGCGCTGTCGCTTCGTCCAAGGCACGGACTTCGAGGGCGCGGGTGGCTCTTTTAGTGAAGCAATAATACGATTGGATTCCGCCACGCTAACGATGGGACGCAACGCCCCCTTCTCCGCCTTCGTTGTAGGAATCAAAACGCGCCGAGGTGACTGCATTAGCTCTAGCACGTAAACTTCTACACCAGGCCCAAAAAGCTCATTCGACTCAATTGATACTATTTTACCTACACCGTGACTCGGGTAGACAACGCGCTCTCCAACTTGCCACCGCATCAGATCATCATGCATAGTAGACGCCTTAGACAAATCCCCAGCGCTCGCTATTTCTTTAACCTTCTTCGCTTGTAGCATACCTATTCTCCTTATCGCAAGCCGCTTAACACAATTAAGCTGCTCTCTACAGCTCAACCTCGTTAAGTTACTTTTTATTTCCCCTAATCGGACTCCAACGGCGACATATCCCACGTTGACCTAAATGGTGGGTAAGTACACCACATCCGCTTACATCCCCTCAACCCAACAACATTATAACACTATAAAGAAAAAAATCCAGATTTATTAGAAATATTCTTCTCTTTTATATAACTCTTTAGTGCTCCAGCGATTGCTTCTGCTATGGCGCTTCTCTAGGAATGCTCTCATTAATGCGGTCTTTTTGCTTTTTATTTTTGTGGGGAAAGTTTTTTCCCTACGCGTTTGTGGGGAAAGTTTTTTCCCTACGCGCAAGCTGCCCTAAGGAAACTCTGATTTATTTTTGGGGCTAGCGCCCTTAGAACCCGTCCTATGTCTAAGATATTGATTTTTTAACTTTATTTTGAAAGAGCTCCTGACCTTCTCTCGTTTACGCTAGCGGTGTTTTGCTTGCTTTTAGCATTGTTGAGTGCTTCTTTTTGGGGGGTAGCGCAAGATCACCCGAGAGAGCGCTGCCTGAGCGAATTTTATGCGATGGATGCGCGAATTGAGCGCATACATCGCATAAAATAACACGCGAAGCCAGCGATCGCGAGGGAAGCTTGCGCGTAGGGGGGCGATAAGCCCCCCGCAAAAACATAGCGCTCTTTTCCGCTCAACGACTTTTCCTCTTGACGATTGGACTTTTTTATGTTATCATTAATATAGGAAATTGTATGCGCGCCTAACCGTCAATTTTAACGGTAGGGCTGTACAACAAGTAAAGGAGAGAGCGATGTCACAGAACAGTCAACGATCCTCGTTAGCCTCATCACACGTTGATTTTGGGAACCACAATAGTGGAGCGCGACCTGGCGGGGTTAAAAAGATTACCATCCATCACATGGCGGGGAACATGGGGGCAAGCGCCTGTGCTAACTATCACAAGGGAGTGAAGGCTAGCGCAAACTACTACATCGGCAGTGGCGGTGAAATCTGCTCGGGTGTAGCCGAGAACCGCAGACCTTGGACATCTAGCAGCAAGGCAAATGATGACCAGGCCATCACCTTTGAAGTCGCAAACAACGCGGGAGCGCCACATTGGCCAGTGTCGGATGCCGCTTACAGATCTACCATTGCGCTGTGCAAGGATATTTGCTCGCGCTACGGTATTTCGCCCACATACACAGGAGATTCAGGCGGCACTTTAACCACACACAACATGTTTGCAGCCACAGCCTGCCCTGGACCTTGGTTTATGAACAAATTCAAATCCGGGCAGCTCGAAAAAGACATCCGAAATGGCTCGCCGCAAATACAAGACCCCCCGCAAAACAACGCAGGCAGTTCAAATGGAGGGACGGCGAGTAGCGGTGGGCGAACTTACGTTGTTAAGAGCGGAGACACGCTCAGCAGCATTGCAAGCAGGTTTAACGTAGCAGGCGGATACAAAGCACTGGCAAGCTACAACGGTATCAGCAACCCTAACCTTATCCGCGTTGGCCAAAACATTAAGATCCCAGGCTCTGGAGCTAACAATAACGCGCCTAAGGAGCAAGCCAAAGAACAACCCAAAGAACAAGCCAAAGAGCAGCCAAAAGACAACGCAAACGCTGCGGCTTTGGCTGCTGCCGAAGCCAAATTAGCCGCCTACCCTGGTGGTAGGTTGCCGCCAGGAGAATTTGTTGAGCTCTTTGGACCAGTTATTCGCGAGGATAACAGGGCATCGGGCGTACCGGCTTCAGTCAGCTTGGCACAAGCAGCTCTAGAGACGGGTTGGGGCGGGAGCAGCATTGGAGCTGCAAAGAATTTATTTGGCATCAAAGGTACGGGACCTGCAGGTACAACCCAAAGCTTGACCCAAGAATGGGAGGGTGGAAGGTTTATCACCATTACCGCGGGGTTTAGGAAATATAACACATGGCTAGAGTCGATTAAGGATCACAGCGACCTCTTGACGAAGAATACCAGATACCGCAACGCGTTTAACTACATGGACGACCCTAATCAGTTTGCTCGCGAAATTCATAAGGCTGGCTACGCCACAGACCCCAAATACGCGGAAAAACTCATTAACATCATGCAGACCCACAATATGTTTAAGTGGAACGTCGCCAAGGGAGCAAGCTCTACTAATGAACAGGCGCCAAGCCAAAATACACAAGCCCCTAGCTCTGGAAACCAGAGCAACTCTAATCAAAACTCAAGCCAAGGCTCTGGATTGCAAGGCCTGCTGGCTTCAAACCCCAGCGTGCGCACAAACCAAGATCTCATCAACCTTTTTTATCGCATGGGTGGAAATAACTTCAACGGCGCAGCTGCACAGGCTAAGAAATATGGCGTGGACATTAACGCACTCGTGGCAAACCGCTCTGGCTTGGTAAACCGAAGCGCGCCCCAAAGCAACGGTGGCGAGGCTATCGCCGTTGGTTCCCGCGTCAAGATTACTGGCAGCACCTATGCCACTGGCCAAAGCATTCCCGCGTGGGTCAAAAACCAAAGCCATGTCGTTAGCGAGATCAGCGGTTCTAGGGCACTTTTGGGACGTGACGGCGGAATCTGTAGTTGGGTATACTTAAAAGATCTCGCAGGCGGCTCTGCTTCATCCAATACCAATGCGGCGCCTTCGCAAGCTCCTAGCCAGACCCCCTTACAGCAACTCTTGTCATCGAACCCTAGCGTTCGTACAAACCAAGATCTCATCAACCTTTTCTACCGCTTGGGTGGAAATAACTTTAATGGCGCTGCTGCTCAAGCTCGTAAATATGGGGTTGACATCAATGCTCTCGTGGCAAATCGAAGTGCTTTAGTAGGAAAAGCTAGCGCCAATACTACGGCTCCTAGCAATACGCCTACTCCATCGCCTAACCCCACAGTAAGTGGAAAAGCCGGTGACGTCATTAATAAAGCGCGAAGCTTCGTTAGAAACCCGCACCACCCCTACTTCTGGGCTGGCAAAGGAAAAATCATCACCCAATCCTACCTCAACGCTGTTCGACAGGATAAAGGCGCACATTGGTATGATGGTTCTAAAGGACCCGAGTCGCGAATCACCGCCACTCACCTAAATGGCCAATACCGCGCTTTTGACTGCTCTGGACTGTGTTGTTGGACCTACAAAACTGTACTCGGTTTGGATATCTCAGAAGGACACGGTTGGCGCCCAAGAGCGGATCGCGCTAAGAGGATACTGCGAGGCGCCGAGATTAAAGAAGCGAATCTGCAAATAGGCGACGTCATCGAGTCTCCGAATCACTATGTTATGTATCGCGGGGGCGGTATGGCCGTAGAATCTTGCCTAAGCGGGGGCTTGGCAGATAAATATCGCTGGGATCGCAATGGTGCAAACGTGGTATATCGCTACTTATAAGACACACCCCCTAAAGAAAAAGGGCAAGCAAAGCTTGCCCTTTTTCTTTTTTAACGCGTTTTGCTAAACTTTGGCTTTAACGCGCGCTTGGGCGTGTTATCCCTAAAGATACTCTGATTAATCTGAAAATAGTCAAAAAAGAGCTCGCGAAAGTAAGGAAGGCTATCCTAGCTAGTTTGAACTCAGTCAAAAAATCGAAAGATACTTTTGTTCGCAAGTTTGATGCGCAATCAAGTTTTATTGTTGTGAACAACAATAATAACACACCCGACTTTGTCAGTAGAGCTCAGGAAAGCTATATACTACGTAGAGTTCCCCCAAAACGGGGCACTACGGGAGAGTTTATTTTATTCTTTTGACCTGAGCCCTGTATTTTCCCGACTTTGTCAGTAGAGCTCAGGAAAGCTATATATTACGTAGAGTTCCCCCAAAAATGGGGCACTACGGGAGAGTTTATTTTATTCTTTTGACCTGAGCCCTGTATTTTATGCCAAAGGCTTTGCAAATCTTAATTTGGTTGCCAGTTCTGTGAGATGGCAGGAGGTATTCTCTTCTAGTCGAATTGTCTCTGAGTATACTTGCTTGCATGTGCAATAGCTCGTTGTTGAGCTCTTGCAAACTGAGTTTAAGTTTCGAGATGACATTGAGCTGGTAGAGTGCATATTTAGCGAGGCTATAGGCAACGAAACAAATACAGATGTGAGCGTGAATTCTCTGCTCGGTCCAGTGATAGATTGGCCGCATTCTGAGCTTGTGTTTATTTACCCTGAAGGCTTCCTCAATTTGCCACAGCCCTCGGTATCGTGTCAAAATTTCGCTTGCGTCTTCTTGCGTCACATTCGTTATTACGCCATGCAAGCCATCCCATAAAGCATCTTGTGCAATTTTCTCTTCATCTATAGTAACATCGTCTGTCTCATTAAGCTTAAGATATTCGGATGAACCTCACTTTGTGACGATTGACTTGATAGATATTGTTTTCGCTTTCTTAGCTTTTTTGAGAAGACGGGTCACGAGGCGTTCTCTGTCTTTTGCATCTTTTAGCGCTCTTTTTTTGCTGTAACTAACGATAAGTCGCCTATCTTCATAGACATACTCTTTGCACCAGTGCTGCTCATTGCATACTTTTTCGGGGTGAAATTCGTCGCTTAGAAGCTGCTTTTGGAAGCTCTTTTTCAACGACTTGAGTTTGCATGCAACAATGTAAGAAATCCCATTGGCTTCCATTAACGCTAAGTTTTCTTTGCAGAACATCGCGCGATCTGCAACCAATGTCACATGAGAGATCTTGAGCTTGTCACGAAGTGTGTCTACCGCCGTTAATAAGGTATTCGTTTCGGATGTGTTGCCTGGAAATAAAAAATAACTAATCGGAAGACCATATTGCGTCGTCACTAATGCAAGTATTACTTGCACTTCTTTGAATGTATTGTCTTTGCTGTAACCTAGCTTGCGCAAACTGTCACTTTCAAAACTCTCAAAATACAGTGTGGTTACATCAAAAAAAACAACATCCACTGACTGCGAAAATAAATCTAGGGTGTTTCGTGCTACTTGACTCTTAATCCGTTCTTCTTGCTTGGATACATGCTCCATTACTCGATAAAGCTTGTTTATATCAATGCTTATGCCAAAATCTTGCTCTAAATATAACGCTATCCTTCGTTTACTATCGGGGTTTGCAAGACGAGCTAAAACTAAGTTTTTTAATATAAAGTTCCAATCTTGATCCTTACGCGTCCCTGATAAAATGTTTCCAAAGCCTAGATTATCATACAAATTTCCATAAACATCATGAATCCCAGTTATGATACGTTGCTCTTCTGTCATTGATTTGACTGAGATGCTCTCGCCCTCTTCCAGCTCTATACTCTTGAGCTTAGCGGTTTGGTGAATCTTTTCAGGCGCTTCAAAGGGAAGGATCTTTTGTCGGTCACCCTCACGTTTGAGTCGCAAAATAAACGCTTCCGCTATACGTTTGTATTCTGCGATCTCCTCTTCAGTCGTTGCCATGCCGAAATGGCGCACAATCTTTTACTGAACTTGATTCCCTTTGCGCACCGAATCAACCACTTGGATGGCCACTTTATCGTTGTTTTTCTTCTTAACTCTTACAAACATGCCTATATCTCCTTCCCCCAACGTAGACATAGCATAGTCATAATCTTTTTGTCAACATATTGTTTATCTGGGGCACTACATTTCGGGCTTAAATTACCCTCTAC
>JBBAEA010000046.1:0-22959 GCA_041656175.1 Bradymonadales bacterium
CGCGGCTGAGGCCGCGCGCGAAGCGGCCACAGCCTGGACGGCTGTGGCACTAAGAAAGCACTCTTTTAAGCACTTTTCAAATAAAATGTCATTCTATCTCTACTTTGCCTTATATTATTAGCATTTTTAGCTTATATTTCTCTACAAAATGTCTCATTTTGTTTAAAACTGTATCGGATTTGTAAAATTAAATTCACTATTTCTAGCCGTGCAAAGGTCTCATTATGTTGTTGATTTGAGAATAAAAGATTTCCGTAATGATGAGGCTCCAGACCCCGCTAAGGGCTATCGCCCTTAAAACCCTACATCTCTGCAACGCATTGATTTTATTGACTTTATTTTGAACATCCGCTTAACTTTCATTGTTTTAATCAAGGGTCAGCTTTGAAACCTGCCCCTACTGATTTGGCAATTTTCACATTGTTCAGGGCTTCCCTAATGCTAAACGATATGACGAATACGGATTACACCAGTTATAACCACGTAGTTCTCGCCGATACCCTACTGTGCATGACAGGATGGGAAGAAAAAATGGCGTATGATGAGGCCAAGAAAACGAATCAACTCAAAACGCGTGATGAACAGATCTTGGGGATTAAGCGTAATTGCGCGTTATTGATCGAGGATGGTTACATCACTTATATAGGCGAAGCCACGCAGCTCCCTCAACGCGCAAAATCCCTTAAAAGCATACACGTCAAAACGCTGATGCCCTCGTGGATCGAGTGCCACACGCACGCCATCTTTGCCGGGCAACGCGCCGGCGAGTTTCTGCTTAAGAACGCTGGGCTATCCTATGGCGAAATTGCAAAAGCGGGTGGCGGCATACGCAGTAGTGTAGAAAGTACAAGAAACGCCAGTGATTCCGAGCTTCAAGATCTTTTAGTGCAACGTTTATCGAATTTTGTTCGACAAGGCATTGGCTGCATCGAAGTAAAGTCTGGTTATGGCTTAAGTACTCGTGAAGAGCTACGCATGCTAGAAATTATCCAATCGGCAAGCGCTTCCTTACAAGAGCGACATGCTAGCCCTACTGAGGTGGTGGCAACGTTTTTGGGTGCCCATAGTCTTTCTCCCGAATTTTTGAGCATGTCGGAGTACTGCGAGCATATCGTCGATGAGATGCTCCCCAAAGTAGCAGCGCAAGGTATAGCGAAGTGCTGCGATGTTTTTTGCGAGCAAGGCGCCTTCAGTCTTGAGCAAGCGACTAAAATTTGGGAGCGTGCCAAGTCGTTAGGTATGGATATTCGTGCTCACGCTGAGCAGTTTAGCCGTAGCGGCGCAACACTGCGTTGCGCTGAACTTGGTGGTTTAACAGCGGATCACCTTGATGAACTCAGAAGCGAAGATATCGCTAAACTCAGAGATAGTCACAGCAAGCTCGTGTGCGTGGTCTTTCCCTTAGTCGCTGTTTACATGGATACTCCAAAGCGCCCGCCTGTTCGTGCCATTATCGACGCAGGACTAAACTTTGCGATTTCGACGAATTTTAATCCTGGCACTTGTCCTGCTTCCGATTTAGGCTTAGCGGCAAGTTTGGCTTGTACGCTTTTTGGCTGTACGCCGGCGGAAGCTTTGTTTGGGGTAACGCGGGGAGCAGCCTTAGCGCTGGCTAAACACGATGATGGGAAGATACACGTTGGTGCAAAGGCAAATTTGCTTGGCCTTAACGATGAGTATGCCAATATCTTATATTATTTTGGCAAAAAAGAGATCACCTATTTTGCGCTTAAAGGCGTGCTTCTTCGTTCGTAAACCAAGGAAAGGCTGGCGAGCGTTTAAAATAAAGTTAATTAAATCAACGCACTACGAAGAAGAACGGAGCTAAGGGCGATAGCGCTTGGCGGAGCGCGGGGCGTTAGTATTACGGGTTTTAGCCATGATAAAGTACAAGGCAGATTTTAATGAAATACAGAGGACACAGTTTAGCCCTACAAAGCTCTGTCTCTATCTTATTTTTGTGTTCGCTCTTATCGTTGTAGTTTCCTGCGCAGAGGAAAAGGCAAGTTTTCGGCTCTCAAACGCAGATACCGCGTCAAGCGCCGACATCGCCTGTGCCATTAAGCAATTTCCCTTAGAACCCACCCACTTTGTTGCATCAAAACAAAACGGCGTTGGCATGATCCGCTTTTATGACCAAATCCACGATCGTTACCACTCTAATGGAGTACTCATCACACTTTCGCTAGAAGATGCCAATACTGGGCAAAGTTGTAGCGCCTTAGACGCTATTGTGGGGCAGGATTTAGAGACTGCGCCCTTGGCTTGCGTTCAAGTGCAAGTAATCCTAGGAAAATGCAAAGGTGTTGCGCTAAACTTGCATATGCTAGGGAGCATACAATTTAGCTCTTTAAACTTTTCGCGTTCCAAGCGCATCAACGCCAGCTTAGCCGGTGAACTTTATCACGTACAATTTTTAGGCACGAACAAAGAGGAGAAAAAGCTCACAAAGATAGGCGCTCTCGAGGGTGAGTTTGATTTTGAAGTACAATCTGGTAGTCAATATCAGATATTTGATCGCCCCTACCAATAATAGCTCAGTAGGGGCATTCTCATCGTTGTTAACTAGGACCAGTTATCGTCATCATAGCGATCGCGGTTTTTGCGTCGTCCACCACCGCGGCGACTATCAGCGCGACTTGCACCGCCGTCATCGTAGTAATTGCCACCACGCGGCGCTGAATCATGGTAGTTTGAAGTATCGGCGCCACCATAGTTATCATTTCGTGGACCACGACGACGTCCACCGCCGCCACCTCGTCCCGCCTTAGGGCCATCATCTGCGGTGTCTACACGAATATTGCGTCCATCAATAGCCTGCCCTTGCATCTCTTCAGCTGCGCGTTTCGCGCTCTCTTCGTCTGCAAAACTCACAAAGCCAAAGCCACGCGATCTCCCAGTCTCTCTATCCTTCACAACTTTGCAATCGGTCAGTTCGCCAAACGCGGCAAATACTTCACGTAATTTCTCGTCTGTTGTGGCCCATGCTAAACCACCAACAAAAAGCTTCTTCGACATGGAAAGTTTTCTCCTCAAACTGCGGGTATTATGCCCAAAATACAAATATCTGACCGATAAACATGGCCCTTGTAAGAGCTTATTAATATCGACGCAAAAAGCTCCCATCTGTTTGTAACGGATTTTGCGCATAAATACAACAATCGAGGAATACAAAGATAATAAAACTTCCAGAGCTTCAAGCTCGTCGTATTTAGCTCATTTTATGAGATAATGAGGGGGTGATGGGCTTATTTCACCTCATTTTCGCGTATTTTTTTCATTTCAGCTTGCGATGCCGCACAGCGAAAGCCGAAGTGGTGATACGGATTGTTTGAGGGAACGTGTGAGCGTCGGTGTACGCTCGTCGCGTGTTCGGCGGGCCAATACCACGAACCACCGCGAACCAGTTTATAGCGATGTCCTTCGCATTTTTCGGCAGCTTTGCAAGGCCCTTTTGGGTTATCGCCCATGCAATCCTCGCCGCAACTCTCGTAGCTATCAGAGTACCAGTCCGCAACCCACTCCTCGGCATTCCCAATCATATCACAAAGCCCATAGCGCGACGCTGGCCTTGAGCAGACCTCAAGCACTCGCCCTTTTTCGGGTGAGTTCCCGCGTTTTTTCATGCCACATGATCTTCCCTGCTTATCCATAATTACCGAGTTCTCGCAGTCTGCTGGCTGCGAACCCCAAGGGTATAGATCTCCATCGCTACCCCGTGCAGCCTTCTCCCACTCAGCTTCTGTGGGGAGGTGCTTGCCTTGTACTTTGCAGTAATTGCTTGCGTCATACCAACTAATTCCCGTAATAGGCTGCTTATCGCGGCTAAAATCGTAATACTTTGGTCCTGCTTTTTCGCATTTTTTAGCCGCTACACAGGCTTTAAAATCTTTAACCGTCACTTCTGTCTTATCCATGTAGAAGGTGTCCAGCCAAATTTTAGCCTCATTCTTGGTGTTGTTCTGCTTTTTTTTATTATAACTTGGTTGTTTACAAGTATTGTGATTATCTTCGTTTGAACCTCGAATAAAGTAGCCGCCTGCAATACACGCCATCTCTGCGCTAGCTTCTAGGCAATCCTCAGCGACGCGTTCAATCGCTTCGATGGCGTCATCCTGCGCAAACGCGTGCACGGCAAAGCTTTGGGGCACGAGTAAGCAGAGGCCAAATAAAACTGTTTTGATCCATAGTATTTGCATAAGATTTTTAGCTATCCTTTTATAAAAAAGGCTCAACACGCACTGCGCATTGAGCCTTGGGACTACTCAAAGTATCGCTGTAGATTATTTACCAGTGACAACTTCCTTTCCAGCTTTTGCAGCGGCTTCGGCTGCCTTTGCCCTTGCTTCCGCTTCAGCTCTGGCCTTATCTGCGGCGGCTTTAGCCTTAGCTTCAGCTTCGGCTTTGGCTTTTTCCGCGGCGGCTTTAGCCTTAGCTTCAGCTTCGGCTTTGGCTTTTTCCGCGGCGGCTTTAGCAGCGTCTACCTCTGTTTTTGCCTTATCGGCTTCGGCTTTTGCTTTATCAGCGGCAGCTTTGGCTTTGGCATCGGCTTCGGCTTTTGCTTTATCAGCGGCAGCTTTGGCTTTGGCGTCGGCATCGGCTTTTGCTTTATCAGCAGCAGCTTTGGCTTTGGCGTCGGCATCGGCTTTTGCTTTATCAGCGGCTTTGGCTTTGGCATCGGCCGCGGCTTTAGCTTTATCGGCGGCAGCTTTGGCCTTGGCATCAGCTTTGGCCTTGGCATCAGCTTTGGCCTTGGCATCAGCTTTAGCCTTGGCATCAGCTTCGGCTTTAGCTTTAGCGTCGGCCGCGGCTTTGGCCTTATCGGCTTCGGCTTTGGCTTTGGCGTCTGTGGTGGTGCTAGTCGTTGTTGTCGTTGTTGTGGGTTTTGGTTGTCCACTAACTTCGATCACGGTCTTGGTGATATCTTGGCCAAGAATAATGAACTCAACACGTCGGTTCGTTGCAGCGGCTTCGGGTGTTTCCTTCTTCTGCCCAGCGGGTAGAGGAATAATCGGTTTTTCCATTCCGTAGCCCTTGTAGATCAAGCGATCCTTATCGACGCCTAACTTAATGAGTCGATCGTGGACTGCTTTAGCGCGATTGTTGCTGAGCTTCAAGTTAGATTTTGCCTTACCCGAAAGGTCGGTGTGGCCCTGGATCTCAACTTTCGTGATTTGTGGGTTGTCCTTGAGTACTTGAGCGATTTCTTCCAGCAAGCTGTCGGATTTTTTCTCAATGATAGCCTTGTTAAGCGCGAAGAAGATCTTCTCGTTGATTTGGATCCTATCGGATGTCACAACAACTCGTCGCGTTATGCAGCCCTTGTTGTCATCGCCCTTCTCGTTGGGGCACTCATCAATTCCCTTGCAGTCGGGGAATTGTTTTTGCAGATTATTCTGGAATACCCAAGCATCGCAATACCCGTCGCCATCAGCGTCTGGATTCAAGCATCCACCATAATTTGCATTCCCTGCGGTATCTGGGCAATAGTCTTTTCCGCTGCAAATGTGTTTGTACTTATCTCCTAAGCCCTTCTCCTCTACCCATGGATCGCAGATGCCATCACCATCGTTATCGGGATCAGCGCAACCGTCATCATCTTTGTAGCCATCAAAGTCCTCGGCTTCGTCTGCACAGCTATCGCGTCCCTTGCAAACGTCGGCATACTTCTCGCTTAAGCCTTGATCCGCAACCCACGCGTCACAAATGCCATCGCCATCGTTATCGGGATCTGGACAACCATCTTCATCCTCAAACCCGTCCTTATCTTCAGCATCCGACGGACACTTATCGATGCCTACGCAACGATCGGCAAACTTCTCGCTCAACCCTGCCTCAGCAACCCACGGATCGCAGATGCCATCGCCGTCGGAATCAACCGCGGGACAGCCATCAAGATCGGCTGTACCAGCAACGGTGGGGCACTCGTCGATATCGTCCAACACGCCATCGCCATCTTCATCGCCAACAACGTGTTTTGGCGACGGATAGCTACCAAATCTAAAACCAGCGGCTACATAAGGACCTGCATGCAATAGTTTGTTTTTCTTAACTTCGTAATCCATGTAACGCGTTGAGCCATCCCAAGCAGCCCCATCAGCGTCATTACCAAAGCTCTTAAAGAGGTTGAAGCCTAAGCGCAAATACAGCGCCACGAAGCTAGCAGGATAAAGTCGCGCTTCGACAAAGGGACGCACGGTTAAACCATGTCCCTTAGCGTCGCCTGCTTCTTTGTTATCAATGGTATAGCCACCATAACCCAAGCCCAAACCTACGGCGAACTCATAAAATGAGCGGCGTACGCTAAATGCTGGCTCAAGACCACCATAGAAGTGATTAAAACCGCTGTTTTTCAAGTACAACGACTCCCAACCACCAAAGGCCGCGAGACGTAAACCCTCAATCGGTGTATACTCAACATACAGCTCATGGCTAGCACTAAAATTCGCATCAAACCAATATAACTTATTGGGTTTGAGCAAATAATCGTTCCAGTTCGCCATGTTCGTAAAGGTCATACCATATTGCAGACCAACACCCCATGATGGAATAAACTTGTAACTGCCGTGCGCGCTCTTTTTTGTCTCTTTCGTCTCAGCTGTATCCTGAGCCATCGCGTTCGTCGCAAACAGAGCTACCGCTGCAGTTACCAACAAAAATCTAAGTCTTTTTCCCATATCCTTCCCTAAACATTTGTCCTTCTGGACGTCACAAGACAGAAGCAAGCCAAAGCCAGCCAACTTTTCAGAAACTTCAAAAACACCCCGCGTATAACAATACCCCCATCATATAAAAACGCAAGCGATGGACGATCATACCATCACAATTCATGGTGTATTGCAAGAGAGCTAAAATTGCAAGGCATTGAAAAACCACATCACAAAGAAAAAAATATTCCTGTGCTCTTCCCCCCCCTACCCTAGGGCAAGCACAAAATCTTATATTTGGCTGTTTTTAAGTTTTTATTTTTGTGGGGGAAGTCTCCCCCTACGTGTCAACCCCACGCTTTGCGCGGGTTTGCCACTACCCCCTCCGCGGGGACACCCCGCGACGCCCCGTCCAGTTTTGGCGAAACAATACTTTGCGCACGCCCTAGGAACTTACCCCCGCGTCGATGGCTAAAGCCCCCCTACACTCCGTAGCGATGTTTATACCTATTTTTACGGAAACCCTGATTAATGCAAAAAGCTTCAAAACGTGGCTGGCGCTAATCTATTTTGCTAAACCCTAGCTACAGCCAGCACCCCGTGTTTGTAACAAATTGCGTTAATGTGAGAGCAAGTCATCTATCAACAAAATCATTGCCCTGTGCCCAATCGCTAAGGCACGCTCATCAATGCTAAAATAGGGAGAGTGAAGCGGTGGCATTTGTGCGATATCGCGCGGTTTAACGCCGAGCAACGCATAGTAAGAGGGAACTCTACTCGAAAACTCCGAAAAATCCTCAGCCCCCACCCGCATTTGCACTTTTTGCGCCAAGCCCGCCGCTTCCAAGACTGCATGCACTCGCTCGCTCAAAGCAGTATCATTAATAACCGCATCCGCTCCGCGGTGCAGCTCCAAATTAAATTGCACGCGGTAACGCTGTGAAATTCTTGCTAAAAGCTCGCGAATATGCACTGCGATCGCGTCCGTAGCCTCGAAGGAGCGCGCGCGTAGCAATCCCTCCAAGCGTGACGCACCCGCAATAACATTGAACGCAACACCAGCATCAAAGCGGCAAATGGAGAAGCGCTCATCTTGTCCCAAAACTTCGCTCAAACGCTCATACAACTCCACCACCGCCGCCGCTCCGGCTCGCAATGCATCACGTCCACGCTCAGGATACGCACCATGGCTCGACTCCCCCAAAATATCCACAACAAAACGCACACTCGCCGCCCACATCGCACCGCTCTTCACCCCAATTCGTCCCAACTCCAAGTCTGGCTCACAGTGTAGTGCCAAAACCTGCCCAATCCCGAAGCGTTCCAACACGCCTTCTTCCACCATTAATTGCGCCCCCGCCGGTCCTATCCCCGGCGCCCCCTCCTCATTGGGCTGGAACAAGAAAACCAAATCTCGCGACAAACGCCCTCGCTCGCTATAACTCTTTGCAAGCGCCAAGCCAATCGCAAGGTGCGCATCATGCCCGCAGGCGTGCATGCAACCGTTACGCGACGCATACTCTACATCGTTGAGTTCCGAAATCGGCAGTGCGTCGATATCCGCGCGGTAACACAACGCTGGCCCACCCTCACCTCGTAAAACCCCCAGCACACCCGTGCGCGCTACCCCCGTGTGCACCTCCAAGCCCCAGCCTCGCAAATACGCGGCAATCCTTGAAGACGTCTCAAATTCCTTATATCCAAGCTCCGGAATCTGATGGAACTCTCGCCGCAGGCGAACGATATCTTCTGCTTTCATAGCAAAACCCTATTTCTTTACTTTTTGCACAGTAGTGCGATTTTTTGCAGCAGGGTGGCATCGCCTCCCTGCGCGCGGGCTTCCCAGGCGAACCCGCGCTCCCACCAAAATATTGCAGTTTGCGGTAGAACACAATTTTTGCATACAAACCGTTGCTGCGGGGGGATTCAGCCATTATTGGAGCAAGACATGTACCAAATTCCCGCCAATGTTGGGCTTCACCGAAGTTACCTAAAAATCGATCTTGGCGCTCTAGAACACAATATCCGTGTGATGAAAAGCGGGCTTGCGCAAGGCTCGCTGCTTGGCGCTGTTGTAAAATCCAACGCCTACGGACACGGAATCAAGCTTTGTTGGCGAGCCTTTAAGCGAGGTGGCGCGGACTATTTTTGCGTCGATTCGCTTCACGAAGCCTATGAACTACGAGAAGATTCTTGCGAAGATCCCATCTTTGTTATGGGGCACATCCCCCCGGCGCATGCCTGCGAAACCCTGCATGCCCGCGTACTCGCCATGGTTTACGACATTGAGCAGATCGACGCTCTTGGACAAGCCGCCAATACACGGCGACAACTTCAAGAGTTAATGATTAAAATCGAAACAGGTACCCAGCGACAAGGCGTAAGTGCTGCTCAAGCCGTAGGGCTTGCTAAACACATTAAGCGCTACCCCTACCTTAAACTCAAAGGCTTAGCCTCGCATTTCGCAAATATCGAAGATAGCACCGACCACAGTTATGCAAACGAGCAGATTAGGATCTTTAACGACGCCATTGCTTTGTTTGAGCGCGAAGGTTTTCCAACGTCGATGAACAGCATAGCTAATAGCGCCGCGACCATTCTTTGGCCTCACACGCATTTGGGGCTTTGTCGAGCGGGCATTACGTGCTACGGCATGTGGCCCTCCACCGAGAGTTATGTGAGCGCGAAATTGCTAGAAAAAGTAGTCGACCTGCGCCCCGCCCTACAATGGGAAGCTGCCATCGCACAGGTTAAAACGGTCGATGTTGGCTCCGTTGTTGGCTATGGCTGCACTTATCGCTGCACACACCCCACGCGACTCGCCATCGTGCCTGTAGGCTATTATGACGGTTACTGCCGCTCGCTGTCTAACTTAGGCTACGCGCTCGTTGGCGGACAAAGAGCACCCATTCGAGGACGAATTTGCATGAACATGTGCATGCTGGATGTCAGTGATGTCGAAAACGTCCAAGCAGGAGATATCGCTGTACTACTGGGAAAACAAGGAGATGAGTACATCAGCGCAGAAACCATAGCCTCTTGGACTAGGAGCATTAACTACGAAGTTACGACGCAAATCCAAACTAGCGTTCCGCGCATAGCCTCCTAAAGCTGTCTCATTGCTGTATATAGCGCATATTTTTTTGCGCTCCTTATGCTGTCGCCGCGGGCAGCTCGGTGGGTGGGGGGTAGCGCAAGATCACCTGAATGAGCGCTGCCTGAGCGCATTTTATGCCTTGGATGCGCGGAATGAGCGCATACAAGGCATAAAATAAAGCGCGAAGCCAGCGATCATGAAGGAAGCTTGCGCGTAGGGGGCAGCGCCCCCCCAAAGATTCTAAGCTTAGTGCTCGTGATAATTGTCGTGGAATTCCACAATGTTTTCGATGCTTGAGGCAACTTCGACCAAGCGATCGGCGTTTTGTCTCGCTTTTTGGGCATCTTGTTTAGCCAAGTCGGCGGTGTCTTGGGCAAGTTTGGCGAGTCTTTGCGCTTCGGCGGATTCGGGGCTGTGAGCTTGTTGGTGCGCCTTTTGGAGCGCGGCTTGTGCGTCTTGGTCGGCGCGCTCTGCGACGGCTTCGGCTAAGAGGGCTCTTTGTGTGGCTTGGGCTGCGGCCAATTCTGCGGCTTCGCGCTCTCGTTCACGCTCCTCGGCGTTGCGAATAAATTGTAAATCTACCTCTTCGCGTCGCCTAAAGCCTTCGCCAATAACCTCATCTACGTTCGATAAAATAACGAAAGAGTTGGCGTCTAACTCTTTGAT
Source organism: Bradymonadales bacterium (assembly GCA_041656175.1). Lineage (GTDB taxonomy): Bacteria > Myxococcota_A > Bradymonadia > UBA4248 > UBA4248 > JBBAEA01. The sequence goes on from JBBAEA010000046.1 coordinate 10,411, forward strand.
ATAGTTGGTAAGATCGCGCGCCTCGGAGGGCGAAACGACCGTCATGAGTACATCACGATCCTTGCCCGCATACATGCCCTTCGCGTAAAAGGCTGTGACGCCGCGCTCCATGTCGTGCTTAATATAATTCGCTATTTCGTCGTTTTTGCGCGAAAAAATCATCATATTTTTGGCATAATCAAAACCAAATACAATTTTATCGAGAATGATAGAAGAAACGTAGAGTCCAAGCAGAGCGTAAATAATGAGGTAAATAACGGGTCTATCGGAGACTTGAGTTATGTAAATGACTATGCCGGCGCCAATGATAATGAAGAAATCCACGTACAGTATAGCCATACCAGGCTTGATGCCGAAACGTTTTTTGAGAATAGCCGAGACAATCTCAGTGCCAGCCGTTGTTCCCTTGAACTTAAAGACGACGCCCAAACCGATGCCTGTGAGAATGCTGCCAATGAGTACAAGGAAGAAAAAGTCGTGCTCAAGCATAAACTGAACAAAGGACAGCTTGTTCCACTGCACGTGCTCAAAACCTGGGATATCGCCGCGAATCAGGTCGATAAAAAATGCGTTGGTCGTAAAACCGTAAAACGTGCGTACGCCAAAAGCGCTTCCAAGCTCAATAACACCCCAAATAAAGAGCGGGACGTTGAGTATCCATATTAACTTTCCCACCGAAATGTCGGTGAGATAGTTAATGGCCATGCTGATGCCGGTCACCCCCCCGGGAACTATGTTCGCATCTAACATAAAAACCGCAATTCCTAGCGCGAGGGCGAAGGAACCAAGAGTGATCATGAAATAATCGACAATCCGCTTGAGCGTGCTTGATTTAAAAAACACAATAGCCTCGTGAAAGTTACCATCCTGCAAAAAAATGCAAGATACGCCGTATACTCGTTACATTTTTTTGCTCGCTCTAGCAAGAAAAGATGAAAAATCTTAGAAAAATGCAACAAAAGTCGAGCTTGTGCGTTATAAGCGTTAGGGAGCTGGAAGAGGTCTTTCAGCAAAACGCAAAGGCTACCCAGTGGAGGCTACCAATGAAAACGAAACTCTCTCTCATCTTAATCATGCTCTGCTCTTTTTTGGCGACAAGTGCGTTTGCTCAAGACGGCGAAAACTCTGCAAACGACATTGCGCGTACCGAAGCTTCAAACGCAAGCGCGGAAACGGCTGGCGCCTCCGAAGCGAGTGCGAGTGCTCTTGTAGAAGCGATGCAAAGCTACTACGACAGTGCGAAAACGTACTCCGCTGATTTTGTTCAAGATTTTGAAAGTGTGGACGGCATAGAGAACCAGTCTAGTGGCACCGTTTGGTTTAAAAAACCGGGGCTCATGCGTTGGGACTACAAAAAGCCCGAGTCGCGCTTCTTGCTATCAGATGGTAAGTACTTTTGGTCATGGGAACCCGTGTACCGACAATACTGTAAGCAAAACATCGAAGCTGCGCAGCTACCCACGGCGCTGACGTTCTTGGCGGGCAAGGGTAGGGTTGAGGACGACTTTAACGCCGAAATCGTTAGTGTTAAAGCTATGCAAGTGCGTCTCAAGCTAACGCCAAAAGTTCCGAGCACTGCCTACGAAAGCATACTCTTTGACCTCTTGATGCCCAGCGCCAAGGTATACCGTGTCACGCTGAACGATAGCATGGGCAATACCAACGTCATTACCTTTAAATCGCCTGAACTTAACGCTAAATTAGATGCTAAATTGTTCAAGTTTAATCCACCGAAAGATGCCACTCACATCTGCCAATAAATTGCAGAGCTAAATTAGCTATCGTGTGGGGAAGGGCAAGCGCAAAGTCGTATATTTGGCTGTTTTTAAGTTTTTTGTGGGGGGGGGAAGTGTCCCCCTACGTGTCAACCCCGCGCTGTGCGCGGGTTTAACACTACCCCCTCCGCGGGGACACCCCGCGACGCCCCGTCCGGTTTTGGCGAAACTGGACTTTGCAGTCGCCATAGGGATGCTCTGATTAATGTGAAAATTGCAAAAACCGTTGGGGCAGGTTTCAAAGCTGCCCCTTGATTAAAACAACGAAGGTCAGGCGAGTTTTCAAAATAAAGTCTATAAAATCAATGCCTTACACACAAAACGAGTTCTAAGGGCGATAGCCCCAATAAATCATAGCTTCCTTAACGCTGAAGCTCGGCGAAAGCCGCTTTATTTTTCGCGTAGTGTTTCGTTTGCGAAGAAATGCATACTAAGAGCCGATCAAAGCATTTTCTCTTACATAATTGATGTAACGCTCTAGGCTATCATACTCATGGAGTGCGCCGTCGATCACGGCGTCGTGCAAGGCGCTGAGCACTAGCCCGAGGCTTTTACCTTGTATACGCAATTGCGCTTGTAGGGCTTGCCCCAAACCGTGGGGCAAAGTGACGACGGCTTTTTCGGGTTTATCGATGTAGGGAACTAGGAACTTCTCCCATGCTTCTAAGCGTTGACGCTCCCCACTTTGCGCTTCACTGGTAAGAGTGCGGAGTTTTGCCCTTTGTAGCTCAAGCCAGGTTGGAAGTGCCGCACCGAGTTTTATGGCAAGTCTGCGTGCGGCGCTGGGTGACGGGTCTTGAGTATCGCTGGGGAAGGGGTGAAGGATGTCACAGAGCTCAAAGCGCTCTATGTTAGAGAACTTGAGTCTTTGCGCTATTTCACCTGCCATACGTTGTGAAAGCGAACAAAGGCCAGCTGCGTTGTCCGGGCGCACTGCTATGGGAGCGCCAAGTAACATAAAAAGCCAAGCCCAACGAATACTGCTATAATTCGGAATTTTATCGATTGAATTGAGTAAGTTTTCTAGTAACGGACTTGCGTTTTGGCTGTCGCATGTGTCGAAAAAGATGCTTTTCATATGGAGTTTAGCAGACTTTAGCGCCCAGAACTCGGGAATCATAAAAGATAAGATTCCGCATTGTATTAGCCACTGTAGGCCTTTTGCCGAATTTTTACTACACAACAAGCCTTCTAGCTCGCATTTCCAGCGCTCGCGACTCACATGCAAGATCTGTGGCGCACAGACTTTAGCCGCCGCAGCAGCGTCCGCATCTACCTCAAAACCAAGTCTGCCCAAAAATCGCGCAAGGCGCAAAATTCGCAGTGGATCGTCGTTAAAGATTTCTATCGATTTTTCGAGACTAGAGCGCGGAACCCGCAAGCGTCTAGCGAGCAGATCCTGGCGTCCTCCAAATGGGTCAACTATCTCCCCATCTTCACTCATTGCCATAGCGTTGATGGTTAAATCGCGTCGTTCCAAATCTTTACTCAAATCCGTGCCAAAGACGACAACAGGATGTCGAGAATCTTTTTTATACGACTCCTTAACTCTGTAGGTCGTTATTTCGTAGCTTTTACCCGCAATGAGCGTTGCGATAGTTCCAAAATTCTCGCCAATAGCGATGACCTTCATGCCGTTTTCGCGCAAAATTTCTTTGATTTGGGAAGGCGTGGCATTGGTGGTAAAATCGAAGTCTTTTGGTGTTTGCCCGATTAAAATATCGCGAACGCATCCACCAACCGCGTAAAGTTCTTTGTTCGCTGCTCGAAAATGCGAAAAAAGTATTTTAAAGGGAGAGAGAATTATTTTGTAGTTTTTTTCGACCATGAAAACTGGCAAAACCTTGTTTTAAAGAGATGTTAAGCTAGGCGCGCGATGCTGGTGTTTAGTTCCAGTACAGCTTCAGAATCAAATTGAGTCGTTTGCTTTGGTGAAACTTATTTTCTTTTGTACAAGAAAAGTTGCTTCTCTTTTTCTTGGCAAGTTTGCGCGCAGTCGGCGTCATCTGCGTCACTTTGCGCGCTCACTGCCACGAACTCGCCACCCTTTTGCATTCCTTGCTTCCTAGAACCCGTACCGTACTTGCTAGAAAGAGCTTCTTCTTTCTTACGTTTTTTGGCTAGGCTCAAACTTTCTAACAACAGCTTTTTCTTCGCGATTATAAGACTAAATCTGCTTGACAAACTTCATCGATGAACTCGAATAGGGATAGGCGGTGAAGGATTTCGAGAGCCCCAGCGATGCGACGCGCTTTAAGATCGCGATAAGAGAAAGGGGAGCGGAGAAAACGAAGTACGAATTCTTCTTGATCGCTTAACTCAATAAACTGGTTCTGTGGTGTACGATTCCTGCGAGCAGTGTAGACCAGATATGAGACGTAGTAGGGTACAATAATGCTGTCGGTGTGACGGCGATAAAAATCAAAAAGCATCGGGCTGAGCGCAAGATTTAAAGCAGGGCGTTGAGTCATAAGCTCGTCGTAGGCGGACTGATTGCTACGGTACAAGTTAAACTCTGCAGGAGCATTTCGTAAAATTTCCGCTAAAATCTCAGTAAAATATGCAGCTGCTTTTGTGTCGAAAAAGTCGCTTAACTTGTGTGCCGTAATGACAGCGTCAATGGACGACTGAGATTCTGAGATTATGGCATTGCGACTCTCGGCTGAGATGAGATGAAAATCGGGAATTTTTTCGAGTGATTCACCAAGGCTAGGTATGCTATCGATTGGGCACTTCTCAAGCCAGCGAAGTTGGCCCGAGCTAAAGAATGCAATGTAACGATTCTGCTGAGTAATTTGCTCAAAGACGCAGTTTAAGCGACGTTTGTAGATCAGCAAAAATACTTCACTCAACGTTTCAACGCTTGTTAGCGCGCTTAAATACACGCGCTCTTGACCGGAACTGCTGACGTATTCGCTACCCGCGCTGGCGAGTAGCTCTCGCGTGAGATCGGGCGAAATGACATCCGTACTTTCCGCCTCGTCGTCGAAATCATCATTCACGAGGTTGGAGTCACGTGAACGCAATACGACTTCTGAGATTGAAGAGGCGATAGGGAGGGAGCTCGGAATTGGCGAAGGTTTAGGAGTAATTTTGTTTGTACGCTCAGAATGGTGTTCTGCATGCAAATTGCTCTCAGCTATACGCGCGCCTGGAAGTACCTCTTGTAAGAAATCGATGAATGCCAAGCGCTTAAAAGGCCGTTCAACGACATGCTTAAAGAAAGCATCATCGACGTTTGAGGGCAAATGGCTAGCGAGTGCACTTGGGTTAACTGTGGTAAGAATGCATCGCGCGGGTGCAAGCAAATATTTTGGAACTATTTCCTGTAAATGCCTTAGTGCATGAGCTTGGCTCGATAAATCAAGTAACAACAGACAGTCGTTTACTCCACTATTGGTTTCGCTGAGCGCCGCCTCAACATCATTAAGACTGGCAAGCTCAACGACACCCAAGCCCGCGTTTCGCATGATTTGTGTAACCAACGCACGAACACTAGGATTTTCGTCATAATAGATTACATCTGCCATGTTGTTTGCCAACTGCTGTCCTGTAAAATAAACCAACAATTACCTTCCTAGAAGCGAAATAGCTCCTTCTTTTTAAATGATAGCAAAGTTTACTTAAAAGCTGCAAGATTCCAAGGCAAATTCTATAGGAATGCTCTAAATCGTTGGGGCAACCGCTCCGCACCCCGTCCAAGGGCTTGCGATCTTGAAAACCGCTTTTACGTGTAGTGCATTGATTTTATTCCTTTTTTTAATGCTTAGCTAAATTTTCTTAGTTCACGCATACTGTTTTTGTCTGTTTTTGCAATAAGCAGAGCATCCATGCAGATCCATATCTTAAGCTGCTTGCATTTTGTGTATAAATTTTTGCCACCCTGCAGTATCAAGCTATGAATTTAGAAAGTTTCGCGAAAATTTCGGTGTAACGACGCCCAAAGCAAAATTGTGGCTATATATAGCTCTTAGATCGCTTGCTAGAGCACAAAACAATGCGCTACTTTGCCATTGGCTGCATCATTCGTGCATGCCGTTTGACCACCTATTTTAAAATGAGATGTATAATGAGTGACGGTAAAAAGAATGTAGAAAAAAAAGCTAACATCAATGTTCAGATCGACGACACGACGTCATTGGGAAAATATACCAACCTCACGTCTGTTAGCTCCACGCAGAACGAATTTGTTTTAGATTTTGGTTTTTTCCATCCTTCCCAAGGTTTTGCACGTATTCACAGTCGGGCCATCCTTAGCCCTCGCCAAGCCAAGAGCTTCGCCTTGAACTTGTCGAGCATCCTCGTTCAATACGAAGAAATGTTTGGAGTCATTGACACTGGCGATGGCGACAGCGATGACCTTGTACAATAGCGAGGATTTTGCTTGGCCTTGCGCAGTTATTGTTTGTGCCGCGGGCGCTGGAAGGCGTATGGGCATCAACAAGGCACTTGCTCGTTTAGCTAATGGTCAAAGTTTTCTCGATCATATTAGCTCCTGTATTAGGGCAGCAGGGCTTAGCACTATCTACGTTGTAACGGGCGCACAAGCCGACGAAGTAATAGCTGCACACCCAAACGCAGCACAATGGGTGCACAATTTTGCGTGGAATGAGACGTCGATGATGGATTCTCTTCGCTTAGCATTAAGGCGCCTGCCTGCACAATGGGCAGCCATACATTGGCCTGTTGATTGTGTGGGCATTGAGCCTGACGCAATCCGAGCTCTTTTGCGCGAACGCCAACACTGCGCGCTTCTGGGTCATCGAGGGAAATGGGGGCATCCCGTGTTATTAAGCCCACGCGCCGTGCGAGAACTCGTCGTTTGTCACAAACGCTACAGTCGCCTTAACGACTATCTTGCCACCTTTGCAACAAACGTTGTTTGCGTCGAAGGAGGCGAAGCAGCGCTGAATAATGTGAATGTGCCGCTTAGGACGCTTTGAGCTATAAAGATTTTACCGTCCAAGACTTCATCCAAAGTACATGCCCCTTGGATGTCGTTTTTGTGCGTATTTTCTTGATTTTATTGATTATATTTTAAACGAGCGCACGACCTTTTTTGGCATAAATCTAGAAAGCAAATTCTTAGCTCCTGCAAACAGTGTTCATTGCTCTGCCGATATGGACGATTCAATACACTGTTCATGCAAACTGTGCTGAACTTTTGATTTATATGCAATTTTACTGAGTTTCGCGCAATCTACTCTCCTGTAATAAATCGCCATTGCGCCTGCCGACGGTCTAAGAACAATGAGTCTTTCGTCTTCAAACTCTATATCGTCTGTAGTCGTACTAACTCCATCATACAGAAACAGCATCCAAGGGCTATCCATGGGGTCTTGGCACTTGCGCAAGCTATACCCGCCCCTTGCTCCCTTAATCATGCGCTCATGGCGAGCCTCCATAGCCAACCAGCGCCCTTGCTGATCAAATTTCAAAAACTCGTTTCCCTCGTTGGACAAACTTTGCCATATCCCTATGAGCGGATTTTGCTTCCAAGATTCTTCCTGACACTCCGCTAATTGGCGAGCCTTGTTTTGTAAATGAAATTGAATGTCGCCGTCTTCTATAGTATCCGCTTCTAAAACACATGAAGCGATGATAAAAACACAAGACAACAAGCTAATCGCAAAAATGAGTCTTCTCATAACTACCTCCCAAACTCCTTAATTTGAGCCAGCACAACGCCCTCACTACATCTCTTATGGCAAAGAGAGCTAAAGTTGTTGCAAATTGTTTATTTTTGGCAGTGTTTATCAGTGTTTCCTGAGAATCTGTTTTATACTCCTCAACTCAATAACGATGCAGCCCTATCATTTATACAAGCTTAATATTCACGCCCTACTCTACTTTTCCCTATTTATTTTAATATGCCTTACGCAATGCAGCCCCAAAACAAGCGTCGCTCCCAATAATGACGTACCCCATAGACTTGTAGCGCTAACTCCATCGATAGCTGAAACGCTTTGTGCCATGGGTTTTGAAGACAAGCTCGTCGCGGCGTCCAGATACACCAAACGCGGAGAGTACTGTCATGAATATATTGAGCTTCAGAGCATGCCCGCAGATTTAGAAGCAATTCTTGCCTTAAAACCAGATCTTGTATTGGCGCACCCATCTGACAGCAAGCTCGCGCAAAGCATGCACAAGCGCGGAATACTCTTTCGCGCATATGCGATGGATAGCATTGAATCCATAAAAAGCGCCGCCACCGACATGGCTGAGCTTCTTGGCGAAAGAGAGAAAGCAGAAGCATTTAACGCGAAACTACAGACCGATATTGACGAAATCACACAGAAGCACGACCTGCGTAAAAGCCCAAGCGTCGTCCTAGTCGTCGAAGCATTCGCCAGCCAACGCTCCAACTTCTACATTGCCCAACACAACGCTTACCTCGCCGAGTGCGCCAAACTCTGCGGTGCCCGTGTTCTATCGCACGCGCAGAACGATTGGCAGCTTATCGAAGCCGAAACTCTCATACAACTTGACCCAGACCTCATTTTGCACTTTGCACCCGAGTACGCAAATGCCAGTGATTTAGCCAGGCTATGGCGAGAGAAATATCCGCGTTTAAGGGCTATACAAAATGATGGCATTCGTGTTTTTACAAATCCGCGCCTAAGCTTGCCAGGACCAAACCTTGGATTAGCTCTTCAAGAAATCTGTCATAATATCGCGCAGCTCTAAGGAAACTCTGATTATTTGGGCTACCGCCCCAAACCCGTCCAAGAGCTTTCGCCCTTGGAACCCGTTTTTGTGTGTAGGGCATTGATTTTATTTACTTTTATTTTGAAGACTCACCCGAATTTCTTAATTTTCATTAGCTCTTTTTATGACTAACTTTGCTAAATGCAAGCGCCGTGAAAAAGCAGATAGACTAAAGTGTGGAAAGCTATCTTGCTATGTTCGAACGCAGTCAAAAACTCAAATGAGGCTTTTCTTAGCAAGTTTAATACAGATTCTAGGAGAAAAACATCTTTTCTTTGGCACAAAAAAATGGTTTTCCTCCCGTGCAAGGCTCTCGAGAATAGTAACTTTGCCTTGTCTAAAACTTTGGGCTATGATGGTATTTGGGCTGAGTACGGAACCCCGTTGTTAAATGGGTGTTATTGGGAAGTTTGTGACTAAGGAAATCATGAGTCAGCACAACGTTGGTGAAGACGAGATTACAGGCGTATCGGGACCTAGTCTAAGCGCGACAACATTATCGCCAAACCTTAATCTCAATGACCTCGAAGGACGTGTCATTGCAGGCCGTTATAGGATTATTCGGCGCATCGGCAAGGGCGGTATGGGGGTGGTATATCTTGCACAGCAAACTAATTTAAACCGCGATGTCGTTATCAAAATCTTAGCCCCTCAACTCGTCGACGACGATAGCTCGGTTATTCGCTTTGAGCGCGAAGCGCGCGGCTTAAGTCGCTTACAACACCCCAATATTGTTACTATCTATGATTTTGGTCAGGACGACGATTTAGCCTACATCGCCATGGAATTTGCCGACGGCGAAACCTTGAGTAAGTACATTAAACGCTGCTCCCCACTCAGTATCGAAGAGTTTTTGCCCATAGCTGTACAAATCCTACGCGGCATAGGAGAGGCACATAAACTGGGTCTCATTCACCGCGATATTAAACCAGCGAATATTATTCTGTGCGAACTCGAAGGAGAGAAGAATTTTGTTAAAATCCTAGACTTTGGACTTGCAAAATTAGCTGAAGGCCAAGAAGACGTGACCAAAGAGCAACAACTTGTAGGCTCTGCTTCGTTTTTGGCTCCAGAGCAAATTCTTGAAGGACAGTCTGATCCTCGCTCCGACGTCTATGCGCTAGGCATACTGTTTTACCAAATGATCGTCGGTAAAAAACCGTTTACCGGAGCAAACGACAACGTTATTCTCTACAAACATGTCAACGAATTGCCTCCACGACTTGCAACAATGGTGTCACCCGAGCAAAAAATACCCGAGTCGCTCTGTGACCTTATAGACAGTTGCTTAGTTAAGAACCCCGCACTTCGACCTCCCACTGCAAACGATCTGCTCTTCCAACTTTCTCACTCCCTTGATTTGCCAGAGCTTCTCGCAACATGGAGCTCTGTTTCCCTGGCCAAGGTGGACTTACAAAAACTCATCGACGAAGGTTCCGAAACGATAATTCGCCCATCGGGTCAACATAACGCAGTCATGGCCGATGCGATAAACCTTAGCCCCGTTGCAGTCGCGCCACTCCGTGAACGCGAAAGTCCACAGCATCGCGAAACCGTACTTAGCTCCATCTCATCCATAAGCCGCGTACGGCCACGTGAACGAAGCATTCTCTTTATCCTAATCCTAGCTCTTTGCGTTGCTATTCTAGCCGTTGGTGCCATACTATTGCGCTATCGTCTTAGCAAAAATTCAGAGCCCAAAGTTCATATGCCGCAACATATCGTAGCGATGGAACAAAACTTGGAGCGAATACTTCAAAATGCGCAAGCCGAAATCGACGCGCAGCGCTGGCTCAACGCAGAGGAGCTACTAACGACCTACGAAACCGAATTTAAATCTAACCCTGACATGCTGATCCGTGCTACCGACATGCGCAGCCGCCTCAGCATTGCAAAGCAAATGGCACAAGCCAAACTCATTGAAGCAGAAAACCCCGAAGAAGCCATAGCTCTATACGCCGAAGTCTTAAAAATTGACGCCAATAATGAAGATGCCCTCAAAAGCATTGAAGCACTACGCGAAGTCATCGCTGAAAAACAACTTGGCAACTTGGTCTTCCTCAACGTCCATGAACTCGATGGCGCCCAACTCTACATCGACAACGTACTTGTTGAAGGTGGCGTTCCTCCCGAAATACCTAGCCTTGAGCCCAAAAGCTACCTACTGACCATTAAAAAATCTGGCTACAACGATTGGTCCCAACGCGTCGAACTCAAGGCGGGCGAAAGTGCAGAATTTAACGTTGACTTAAGCAAGCGTTCCAGCCGAAGCACTCGCCCCAAGCGCGATAGCGGCTCCTTGCTGCTCAATAGCGGCAGAGGCGTCAAGAACTCAGACCTTTTACTCAAGTAGAACCAAAAGCGTTCCGACTTCAAGACCGCGGAAATCGGGAGCTTCCCATGTCTACTCACGGCTGCTGCTGTAACACTTGACGCTGTATTTTGTGTGTAATTTTAATGCTTTTAACGCGCAATATTCATCGACGCCTAGATTGGCCGTGATTAATTCGATGCTTATGCTTTTTATTTTTGTGGGGGAAGTTTCCCCTACGTGTCAACCCCGCGCTGTGCGCGTGTTTGCCACTACCCCCTCCGCGGGGACACCCCGCGACGCCCCGTTCAGTTTTTGGCGAAACAGGACTTTGCGGTTGCCCTAGGGCTCAAGCCCCCGTAACGCCCCCACTGCGATTGTTAGCGTATCCTTTAGCTAATATGCAAAAAAGGCTATGCACAAATTTTTGCACATAGCCTTAAAGGTGGATACTCCACGCTTTAGAAGTAATAGGTAAAACCAGCTGTGCCGAGTAAGTCGCCCATACTAAAGAAGTTCACGCGTACCAAATCCCCGTCATCATTGTCGTCGTCCGCGCGGACCAGAATCATAACCCCAACTTGGAGATGTATGCTGAAGTTGCTAGTTACAAACCACTCTGGGCGCAATCCCAAGTCTAGGGAAAAATCAAACACTGTCTGACTTGAACTAATGCTGGAACCGCTCACACTGCTATTCAGGCTAATACCGTGAAAGTTTAGGCCAACAAAGGCACCTAAGTTTACATCTTCATGAATCTGAAACGGCACTATACCACGTAAGCCCAAATACCAATCGGTAGCCGTAACTTTGGTCTTTGGCGCTTCGTCTCGAGTCCAGCTCGACACGTCAATGCCTAACAATCCCTGTAAACCGAACCACTTGTTGAAATAATAAGTGCCCGCAACGCCGCGGTAACCCATAATAGGAGCATCGACTCCCACTCCAAAGTGTCCAGTCATATCACGCGCTGAGGCTAGACCAGAGAAGCTAAAAAGCAAAGCAAAACTGATCGCAAAGGCTAATAATAACTTTTTCATTATCAACTCCAAGAGACAAAATAAGTGAAACTAAACGATGCTGTTATGCGCATACCATTAAAATGCATTAACTAGCACTGTACCACTCTAAGGCTGATTGTGAAAAATAGCAATCGTAAAAATGTCAAATTTTCGACCTTTTTATAAAAAATACGCATTTTTCTATTTAAAATAAAATCTATTTTCTTTTTAAGATAATTTTTGAATATTTTTTAGACCCCTGCGTATTAAACTAAATTTTATTGAATCTCTCCTTACAAAATCGACTGAAATAAAAAAGTGCATAGCGTAGGTGAAAACTCATTCTTTCTTACACATAGATACCTTTGCACGGCTAGGGAAGCGCAAATCGCAGTCGGAATTGAGGAACTGAGCCCTTAGAACCCGATTTGTGTGTAACATATTGATTACATTGACTTTGTTTCAAAATCTCGCCTTAGTTTCGTTGTTTTTCTCTCACTACTATTTCACTACTTGAGACCTTTGCACGGCTAGAAATAGTGAATTTAATTTTACAAATCCGACACATTTTTAAACAAAATAAGACGTTTTGTAGAGAAATATAAGCTAAAAATACCAATAAAATAAGGCAAGGTGAAGAAGGAATGACATTTTATTCGAAAAATGCTTAAAAGAGTGCTTTCTTAGTGCCACAGCCGTCCAGGCTGTGGCCGCTTCGCGCGCGGCCTCAGCCGCGACCAATCGCTGACATCCA
>JBBAEA010000047.1:0-22853 GCA_041656175.1 Bradymonadales bacterium
AAAAGAAGTTTTCGTGTATTTTCGTGTTTTTCGTGGTAAAAATTTAAAGACACGAAAGGCACGAAAGGCTATAACAAATCAAGTCGGTTCTGTAAGACTAAAAAAGAAATTTTTCGTGTATTTTCGTGTTTTTCGTGGTTAAAAATTTAAAGACACGAAAGGGCTATGGGGAGGCATTAGATACCCAAAAAAAGTCGTTTTCCGAAACTATAGGCTATCTCCGAGTCAAAAACACGTTTCATGGTATCTTCGACGTCATATTTTAGGCGAAAAAACTCGACTGATTTTTCTTCGGAGTCGAAAATGGTGCAACAAGCACGGTTATCGTAATCGCGTGGTTGACCTACGGAGCCAACAGTGACGAAATACTTCATATCGGGCTCGAAAGTAATTTTGTTTGCCGACACGTCTTTGGCGGCTTGGCGAGTAAGGGCGAAGCTCTTTGTTAAGTGGGAGTGTCCGATAAAAGTGACGTGATCGAGTTCATCAAAGTACTGCACAAGATGCTGTGCTTGGTCTATGGCAAAGATATAGTTGAAATCTTCTTCGTGAATGGGCGATCCGTGACAGAGGGTAAAGCCTGCTTCGTGTTTGTGGGAATAGGGCAAGGAATGCAGCCACTGCATCGCGTCCACCGATAAAATACGCGAATGGTAGTCTAGAACGTTTCGTGCGGCGTCGTAGTAGTAGGAATAATTCATACGCGAACAAACCGCGGCATCGTGATTACCCAAAATCGTGATATCGGCAAAGTCACGAACGATGTTGCAGCATTCATCGGGCTGGGGGCCGTAGCCAACAACGTCGCCTAAGCACAAATACTCATCACAAGGGTTATCGCGATAGAAGTCTAGTACGACCTTTAGCGCGCTCAAATTACTATGTATATCCGAAAAAATGCCAAATCGCATCAAACACCTCCGCCGCGCGCGATAATACACAGAGCCCCCTACAATGGCAAGTCATAAACTTTAGCAAGCTCTGATTTATGGGTGTGGCGCTAGCCCCACGCCGCGTCTAAGGGCTATCGCTCTTAGAACTTTATTTTTGTGTCAAAACGTCGATTTTATGGGCTTATATTTTGTATGCTCGCCAGTTCTTTCTTGCCCTAATACAACTCTTTTTCCACGAATCCGAGCTTTATTAAGCAGACTGTGAATAACGAGAGCGAAAGCAGATCTTGTTAAATGATTGCAATGTTCTATGTTTTGCAAGGGCGATTGTAAGCATATGACTGCAATACTCCGCTAATTCCGAATCGTATATTTTCTTAAATTAGGAGTTGCCTTATATGAACGGCCAACGCATTATTCTTGGCGTAGCTTTTTGCGCTTTATTATTAGCCTGCTCCAACGAATTTACGTTAATAAATGATCTGCCGATTATTGAGCCTACTCCTGTAGATCCTGAACCAGAGAAAGAGTGCAATGATAATGAAGCAGCGCAATGCAATAACGGTTTACTGCGTAGCTGTATTAATGGGCTTTGGATAGATCAACAATGTGACGATGGTAAGAAATGTACTTTACTAAAAGGCGGAGCAGGCTGTGTAGAGCAGTCTGAGCAAAAAGGCGAGATTCGATGTCTTGAAGATGAGAAGCGCATACAAATCCATAATGCCGAAGGATGGCAAGATCTGGTAAATTGCAGCGATGGCTCTAGCAATAAGACGTGCAAAGCAGAGGACTTCTGCAATTGTGCTCATGTATACTGCTCAGATGATCTTGCTAGCGCTCTATATTGCAGCAAACAACAGTGGGGTATAAAACAATGTGGACAGAAAGAGTATTGTCAAACTCTGGCAAACTCCATCGTATGTGCTCTGCCAAAATGTGTGCAAAACGTAGTTCGCTGCTCCAAAAACAATACCATTATAGAGCGTTGTGATAAAGGTGAGTGGGTACTGGACGAGACTTGCATTGATTCATCTTGCGTTCAATACGATGCGTTCAAGGCTGAATGCAATGCTAGACCCGTCACTGTTTCTTGTAGTCACGACAAACAAAGTATTATTCGTATTGAGAACGGCTTTGTGAACGAAATTCCTTGTGAAGATGATGCCGTTTGCGAGATTATAGATGGAACAGCAGATTGTTACCCCAGAAACTGCATAACGACATCGCCGAACCAGACTTGCCTTAACATGTGCGGTGATGATGTTCTTGTAAGCTTTGAAAAATGTAATCCAGACCGTATTATAAAAAACTGTATGGGCTTGTGTTTACCTGTCACTTTTGACGAGGGAATCTGCTTTTCAAGGCAATATATTTCGAACAAGCCTCAAGTTTCAGCATGCAGTCCGAACAAAACCTTTGGCGTAGAAGTAGAATATACAAATAGAAAGCTTACTAAGAGCTATACGGAGCAGTGTTTTAAAGATGAAGAGTGTCTATGTACATATCATCAAGAAGGCGATATTTGCACAAAAAAGCGTAATGCAATACATGCTATTTATCCTAAAAATACATGTTTTACTTCTTGTTTAAATGCGCAAATGGATTCAAAGTGCGTAGACTTAGAACTTCGCCTCAAACATCCAGCTACAGTTACAAAAGAAAATGATAATCAAGGATATGTAGAGCTAGTTTCTGGTCCTTGTTATTTTAAAACTCCTACTACAAAGCTCGCAAAAGTCGGTTTTGTAGAAAATATAGAATCTGCAAAGGTTACACTTTCCTACCCAGCCAACACTCGCGCCGAGTTTTGTAAGCTCAGAGCTTTTACAGGAACTCCCACCCGCAGATATGCTGCCATCGTGCAAAAACTCATTCTCAGTGATGAATGCCCCAACACATGTGCCTACGGTTTGTTGTGTGGTACGGAAAACCCTTCATGTCAACGCTGTCCAGTTAATTACACTTGTCCATGGGGGGACAATGAGTGTAAAGAAATCAAAATTCTTAGTTTCAAGGCAAAACATGCTGCAATGGAACCTAGAGAACACTCACAAGTCGAAATACAATTAAACTATCCTGTATACAATCCAGAGTATGAGATTAGCATTGAAAATACAAGCAATGGACAAATACAAGCTCTAATACAAGATCCTACACTCGTGTTTAAGGATGGTATTTCGACTTTAAGTTTTGATTTTTCTGTTCAGAGCGGAGTGTTATTGCCTAGAATTTCTTATACTTTAACTTTTACTGCTCACGTCAAAGGCAGCGAGGATACAATAAGTACAAGCATACTTATACATACACCCAAACTTAGCATTTCGAAGTCTTTTCATCCCAATATTTAATTTGCTGTTTCAGCTACCATGTTCGCCGCGCGAATATACTTACAAGCTAGCGACTGCGAATGCAGCCCAGACCCGTCTTTTAGAGCTGCACACAGCGCGAAGGCTATTCCTACGTACTCGCCTCTAGTTTCTATCTTATTGAACCCAATCGCTATTTGTGGCAGTATGCTGGCGATTTGCAACAAGGGAATTCGTTGCAACGAAGGGAAACTATGATGGAAAAATTTGTAATTGAAGGTGGCCAGCGCTTAAGCGGTACGGTGCATCCCGGTGGTAATAAGAACGAGGTTCTACCCTGCATCGCTGCAAGTATCATGACGGATGACGAAGTCATACTCAACAACGTCCCTCGCATCAAAGATGTGGAGGTCATGCTTGAGATTATACGCGACATCGGGGGGGAGGCAGATTTTATTTCGGATCATAGCGTTAGGATTTGTGGTTCAGGCATACACAAAACCGTTTTGTCGCAGGAACTCTGTCGCCAAGTACGAGCTTCGATTTTGTTTGCTGGCCCTATGCTCGCGCGACATCGCAAGGTGCACATGCCGCCACCTGGTGGCGACGTCATTGGACGGCGACGCCTTGATACGCACTTTTTGGCCTTCCAAGGCTTGGGCGCGCAGATCGAAGTCGGCGATGCCTACGGCTTGAGCACTAAGTGCTTGCGAGGGAACGACATATTTTTTGATGAACCCTCAGTAACGGGAACCGAAAACGCGATTATGGCGGCAGTCTTAGCGCGCGGCGAAACTGTTTTACGAAACGTCGCCTGCGAACCCCACGTAGAAGGTTTGTGTAATATGCTCAACCGCATGGGAGCACATATTGTGGGTGTCGGTGCCAACACGCTAACCATACACGGAACGGGTGGTTTACACGGGACGGAGCACACTATTGGACCCGATTACCTTGAAGTGGGCTCTTATATCGGTTTAGCAGCGGTCACAGGCTCAGAGATTACGATAACTGGTGTACGCGCGTCCGATATGCGTATGATTTTGATGGTCTTCGAAAAACTTGGCATTAGCGTTAAACTGCAAAATGACAGCATCATTGTCCCCGCGGATCAAGAAATGCGAATCCGCAGTGATCTGCACAACGCGATCCCCAAGATCGATGATGCCCCATGGCCAGCCTTCCCCACTGACCTCATGAGCATTGCTATCACTGTAGCGACCCAGTGCACGGGAACAGTTATCTTTTTCGAAAAAATGTTTGAGGGGCGCATGTTCTTTGTCGATAGCTTGGTTGCCATGGGCGCTCAAATTATATTATGCGACCCCCACCGCATCGTTTCGGTTGGCAAAAACAAGCTCTACGGCGCGCGCCTTGAGAGCCCCGACGTCCGCGCGGGTATGGCTCTACTCATTGCAGCGCTGTGTGCCGAAGGCGAGTCGACAATATATAACGTCCGACATATCGACCGCGGTTATGAGCGCGTAGACGAAAAGATGCGAGCACTCGGTGCAAAGATTGAGCGGCTCTCGGCTACGTAGTGAATGCCACGTGCGTATATAAAGAGCGGGCTGTTGCTAAGGTATCAAAAAAAGGCTAAAAGCTTCAGCAGCGCTAGCGTCTATGAAGGAGCTAGCATAGACTATTTTAGCAAGGGCAAAGATGCCTAAAATCGTTTTTTACAGTTCTACGGGTGAGTGGATCGAGTTCACGCTCAAGGAGAAAAACTCCATTGGGCGCCACCCGATGCAGGATTTGCAAATCCTAGACCGCATTGTAAGCAAAGAGCACGCTGAGATTTACCGCGGTGATACGGGGCTATATTATTTACAAGATGTAGGAAGCCGCAACGGCACAATACTCAACGGTGAGCGTATTGAGCAGGCAGAACCGCTTAAAGATGGCGACGAAATCACTCTAGGCTCTTATATTCTACGCTTTCAAGATGATGGCTCTGCTAAGCGCAGCGCCCAATCCAGCGTCATTTTGCGCCCACGCATCAGCGGGCAAAGAAGCGCTGTCGAGCTTGCGCCCGTAGAGCAGCACAAAACGGAGCTTCCCAAAACCACGCCAAACGCTGCGGTGCAACACCGCATGCAGCTTGCGCAAACGCGTTTCCTCCCCGAATCCGAAATTCAAGACCAAGAGATGCTGCGGCGCGACTACGAGAAGCTGCGCATCGCCGCCGAAATATCTAACGAAAGCTTCTTCGTCTTTGAGATGGATAAGCTACTCAGAATCATTGTAGACAAAGCATTTCAGGTCTTTGTCGCCGATCGTTGCGCGATACTTTTGCGCGACGATAACGGACAGATGCAAGTGCGCGTCGCCATCGATAGGCGCGGACGCCAAATTCGCGATATTCGCCTCTCTCAGACCATACTCGATGAGGTGATGAACGAGAAGACAGCGCTACTTTCGAGCGACGCTATGCTGGATCAGCGCTTTAATGCCTCTGAATCCATCATACTCGATTCTATACGTTCCACGATGTGCGTGCCGCTGCTATACGAAAACGAGGTTTTAGGTATTATCAATCTCGATACGCAGCTACTAACGAGTGCGTTTACCGAAAAAGATCTGCAAATCCTCACGGGTTTTGCGCGACAAGCTGCTTTTAACCTGCGACATAGCCAACTCATGCAAGAGCGCGAAAAAAACATCATTGCGCGCGACAACCTACGACGTATTATTTCGCCACACTTAGTCGACGACGTACTCAACGGTAAACTACAGCTCAAAAAAAGTGGCTCTAAACACTTTGCTACCGTCCTCTACTCCGATATTCGCGGCTTCACTTCGATGACCGAACGCTCTTTGCCAGAAGAAATCGTTGCCATGCTCAACGAGTTTTTTGAAGTCATGGTAAAGATTATTTTTGATTACGAGGGCATACTCGACAAGTTTATCGGTGACGAGATCATGGCGGTTTGGGGTGTATCCATGACCAAGGAAGACCACGCACTTCGTGCCACGCGCTGCGCCATCGATATGATGCGCGCCCTTGACAAGTTCAACGATGAGCGCAGACTCTTTGCTCAAGCGCCCATTCACATCGGTATCGGTATCGCTAGCGGCGAGATGATTGCGGGCTACATGGGCTCAACACAAGCGATGAGCTACACGGTGATTGGTGACACGGTTAATCTCGGTGCAAGACTTTGTTCTGCGGCCTCCGCAGGAGAAATTTTACTCGACGAGAACGCTAACGCTGGTTTGCAGGGAAAAGTTAAAACCATCGCTCTACCACCGATGACGGTGAAGGGTAAAGCCGCACCCATAAAGGTCTTTAGAGCAATCGAAGACTAAAATTGTGGGAGCGCGCCTTACTGCACGAATGAGAGTTTCATAACAGCTTTAACATGAACTTGAAAAGCTAGCCAATGAGGAAATTGGCAAAATTTGCCAGCTACACTGGAGTTTAAGATGAATAAAGCTATCCTTTGCACACTGTGTCTTTTCTTATGCTTAGCCAGCTCCTGCAAAAAGGAAGCAAGCACCGATGAAGGCGCCGATAACAAAGATGCCCAAGACGTCATCATCCTCACGCAGCCCACTGATGAAGGAGCTGACGCTGAAAAGCGCAGAATGATTGCTGAACTTGCCAACGTCAAAGCGGATACACAAGAAACAAAGGAAAACTTCATTAACGCCAACTACCAAGCTATTGTAGGAGATGGGCATAACGCCTTATTGCGATTTATTCCTAACGATAGCCCTATCGTATTGGCTACATGGGCAAGAATAAGCTACGACGATCCAAAGGCCATGGGTTTTATTCAAAAGGGAGCAGAGATCTTGCGCGCAAAACTACGCAAGCTAAAGTCTAGTGCAAAGACTCAGAAAAACCCGCTAGCCTTGGCAATGCTAGAATTTTCCGTCGCTGCTTTAGGGGGAATTAACGCTGAAAAACTCAAGCAAATGGGATTCCACCATGAGCACAGCCTTGATATGGTATTTTACCTCGCCCAAGACCTGCCTGTACTCAAACTCGCAGTCTCTGACGGGGCAAAACTGCAGGACATGTTGCTGCCCTATATTGAAGACGCGGGAATTAAAATCGAGTACATCAAATTTGGCAACGACGTCTGGCATATCTTCACCCTATCCAGACACATGGGCGGTAAACTCGCCGTTCACTTTGGCGCAACGGTTGTAACGGCTACCGTTTTTTCGGAAATGTCCCAAAAGACGCGAAACTTCCAACAACTCATTGTGCCAGCCCAAATTCACTTGACTAGCCAACAGCTACGCTCCCGCGCTCAAGGGGAGAACGATTTACTGATTGGCTACATAAACACAGGCTCTTTGATCGACAACTACACTAGAATTGGGATCGCGCTTGCAGAGATATTGGGTGTAGATGCGGCAAATTACCAGCTTAGCGCCCAATGCTCCAAAGAAATGCGCGCGCTCACAGATTCCTTCCCTGAACTCGCCTATAGCGCCAGTGCTTTTTCCGCAAAGAAGAGCTACAAAATAGGACAAAAATTTAAGCTAAAGATTAATAATGCAAAAATTCGCAATCTTTTAGCTGATGTCGCTGTAGCGCCAGTTATCGCGTCGAGCGAAAGCGCAAACTGGAGCCTGAGCCGAAGTTTTAACCCCAAACATGCACTTTTAGCCGCAGAATTACTTATCAATAACTTAAACTTGCCGTTACAATGCCAGGTTTTGGATAAAATCAACGAACTAAGCCAGCTTAGCGCTAGCGTTGAAGATGCTCTGGAAGTTTTCGACAATGTCGATGCTTACCGCGACCGCATCATCCATGACGAAAGCGGCGCGCACTACTATATTTCTATGCAGGGAAATTTAGAAGAAACAGCGCTTGAGCCAGCCTTATCTTATATGAATCACACGGTCGTTGCAGCCCATGAAAATGAAATTAAAATCAAAGACGAAATGTATAAAACATGGACGCTTGCGCTTAACACAAGTGCAACGGCTGTCCAGATAGCCAACGCGAGCGACGACTTCCCCATCCACTTTGAGCCCGCGCATCGGGACGGCGAGTGGTATCACGAGCAGAGTAACGAAAAGCTGAAATCACGCTTTTACAGGAGCGAAGGCGCCGCCGAGCTAAAACTAGGCTACGCCCTTGAGCAGTTTTATTATTATTTTGCCTTTGAGCTTTAAGTGTTCAAAAAGCATTGAGTCATTCAATGTTGATGTTTTTCTTTTTATGGGGGAAGTTTCCCCCTACGTGTCAACCCCGCGCTGTGCGCGGGTTTGCCACTACCCCCTCCGCGGGGACACCCCGCGACGCCCCGTCCAGTTTTTGGCGAAACAAGACTTTGCGGCTGCCCTGGCCCTAGCCCACGTAACGCCCCCACGTCGCTTGTTCGGCTCTTCCATACGGTTTTACCCACAACAGGTCGGAGCTTCGCACGTACTCTGGCGAGGGGGTAGCGCGGGATCGCCGAGAAAAAGGCGCAATGAGCGCATTTTGTGCGATGGATTGGCGAATAGCCGATACATCGCACAAAATAATGCGCTCATTAGCGAATTTGGCGAGGAAGCCCGCGCGAGGGGGAAACTTCCCCCTACAAAAAGGAGGAATAAGTAGTGTGTATGGCAAAGCTCTTGATAGGCTGCGAAATAAAGTCGGTATCTAAGCGCCAAGTCGCTTGGATGCTTGGTAATTTGGGCATTTTAGGCGCCATTTTGCTCTTGGGGCTAGTGCTTTTAGCGTGCGTTGAGCGGGACGCGGGGCTGGATAGTGACGGCGACGGTTTGAGCGACCGCCAAGAGCTGCTGTTTGGAACCAACCCGCACAATCCAGATAGCAACGGCGATGGCATTATAGATTCGCTCGACCCCAGCCCGTGGGAAGATGCAGGCGCCCAATTAAGCGTGAAAATCGTCGAAAACAGCGCAAGTTTGCGGCAGGTAAAAGTGAACTTTATTGTTGTTTTGCAAAGCAAGGGAGGGCAGCCACTAGCGAAACGGCAACTGCAGCTAGAAACGAGCTTGGGGGATTTGGGCGTTGTCGAAGAGATCAATCCGGGTGTTTACGGCTTTGAATTAGTAAGCGAGGTTGAGGGTAATGCGCGTGTAAGCGTTTCGTACCAGCCACTGTTTCCCAAAGCGAGTTTGCTTAGCCGACAAATTAACGTCGAACTTCGGCTAGCCAAAAAAGAACCTGACCCCCTCGATCCAGACCCCCTTGATCCTGTGACCGAGAAAGTCAAGTTGGCCAAGCCGGGGATAAATCCGGCACAGTATAAGGATGCGGGACGCATGGATGGCGTTCTTTACGTGATGGCCATCGATGAAAACAGCCTCGACTGGGGAGATGTGGACTTAGCAGGTTTTGCGGGCGCTTTTGTTCAAGTAGATTTAGCATCGGGGGAGCGGATTTTGGCGAAAACAAACGAGAAGGGCTGGGTGAAGATAGAAGACCCGCGCCTCAATTCGCAGGTCAATGTGACGGTCGGCGCGCAAGGGTATCGCTACGTCAGCTTAATGCATGTCGACGCGCGCTACATCTCACTTGTGCTCGCTAAACGCGATGCACTATCTGACGACACACAGGAAAGCGGCAACATTACGGGTACGGTTTTGGGATTCAACGGCGAAGGTGGCTTAGAGCCGTTCTCGAAGGCGAATAGCAATATTTTTGATACGGTGAACGTGGCTATCGTTCAGCTAGCGGTTCGCAACTACCCCTTAAGTGCGATGAACACGGCTTCCATTTTAGTGCCACCTAGCTCCTTGACGCCAATTCAGGAGTTTTTAGCCATTCCACCCAATCTCGTGATCGCGAACATGTCTAAGCCCGAGGAGTCGCGCTTCGCGCTTCCCCAAATAAAACCTGGGAAATATATTATTTTCGCCCTTGCAGGGGAGGCGTCGCGTGTTTTTGAAGCGACAAACAGCCCATCCCAGCTCAAGTTTGTGCCTAGAGCTTTAGGGCTAGAGGAGATCGAAGTCGAGGCTGGGCAAATCACGAACACGAGCATTTTGCTCGACATCGATCTGCGCGCTGGAGCGCAAGATGAGCTTAACATCAGCTCGCTACCTATCGATCCAGTTACACAAAAGGCGCTTCCAAACGCGCTGCTGCTCCCGATTATCGATACGGGCAAAGGTTTTATCTTCTTTGATGTCAACTCAGCTTATAACTTGGAGAATTTCAGCAATCCGCTTCGCGTCCATTATCCCGATTTTTCGCACCCAAGTTTTGCAAAGTTCGGGCTAAAAACCGAACCCCTCGTCGTTGGTTTGGCCGGGCGAGATCCTGTTAAAGGCTATGATCTACCTGGAATTTCGACAGTGATCCACAACAAAACGGTGCAGCAAAAATCCGTCATTGGCTTTGACGATCCCAGAACATGGATGCCACTGCCAGAGTTCGTTCTCCCCAAGCCTCCGAGCAGTGACGCCTTGGACGCCGTTGGCAATAAACTCCAAGATCGTCGACTCGCCTGGCGTGTCGATCCCAGTTGTAGCATGACCATTTTGCGCATCAATTATATGACTCCACCTAGCTACAACGCGATTTTGGATACCAGCATAGGTGCTTCAAGAGCGCATCTACTTTGGGAACTCTACGTACCGTCGCCGCACAACGAAGTGCGAATTCCCGAGCTCGATAAAAGCGCTCCCGACTACCCTGTGCTCGTAAACTACGAACCCACCAAAGCGGGTTCTCGCCTTAAATACGACAAAAACACCTTGGAACTCGAAATCAACGCATATCGCATGGGACCCAAAGCTTTCGACTATTCATCGAATTTTATGCTCTCTGATGTTAATTTGAACGCACAAAGTGTGTCGCAAGACTCCTATTTGTTTAGAATAGATTAAGCCAAACTCTCCTCTGTTTGCGTGAATTTGCATTATTTAGAGCTTTGCACGGTGAGAAACGGCTTATTTTTAACCACGAAAAGCTTTTTACCACGAAAAACACGAAAGCCGCGAAAGCTTTTTTACCACGAAAAACACGAAAGCCGCGAAAGGCTATAACAAATCAAGTCGGTTCAGTAAGACTAAAAAAAAGAATTTTTCGTGTATTTTCGTGTTTTTCGTGGTTAAAAATTTAAAGACACGAAAGGCAGTTATTTTCACTTTTTTTGCTTAAACAAGCGCTTGTTTAGGCACAAAGCGTTTAAATCAATATTTTTTTTAGTTATAACCAGTTAGTTGAAATAAAAGCTTCTACCAAACGGTTATTGTGCTTGGTTGCATCGTTGCAGCCATTTTTTGGGCAGAAAAGTTATGCTAAATAAACGCTATTTTCTCATCACACTGCTAGTTTCGTGTTTTTACTTTTCGCATACAGCTAGTTTGGCCTTCGCCAATCAAGCGCAAGAGTTATCGCTGTCGGATGCGCTATCGCTTAGCCATGCCCAAGGTCGCTGGCAAGAGCGCAGTGCTATCCAATCCGAGCTCGCGCAGGTCAAGTACAAGAGCATCGAAGCGAAGTGGCATCCGATTCTCTCGGTGGATGCGAAGCTTCTGTATTGGAACGATGAATCGCGGCTTCAGATTTTGAAGGAACCGTTAGATCTATCGACTGTTCCTCCCATGGCATTACCCATACTTCAACCCATGCTCGGACCGCTCAAAAACATTGAAGATGGCTTGGTTTTACGCGAGCAGTTCACGGCGCTTATCGGGCTACAACTCGTTCAACCGCTAACGCCGCTTTTTCAGGTCTACCAAGCGGGAGAACTTGCAAAGCTAGGCAAAACCTTAGCAACGCATGAACAGAGCAAGGAAGAACTCGCGGCGAAACTCTTAACCACGGAGGACTACCTCAATTTGGCATACGCCCAAGTGATGGTAGAACTGAGCGAAGAAGCGGTACAGACCATCGATGCGCATCTAGCACAAGCTAGGCGCTACGAAAGCGCGGGGCTTATTGCGCACTCCAGCGTTTTAGAAGCCGAGTACGAACTACTCAAGGCAGAGCAAGACGCGCTGCTAGCGAAAGAAGCGCGCCGACTAGCCGCTATGAAACTAGCGCACACCCTAAAGCTTGAACCTGGAAGCGCCGTCGTGGCTAGCGACTACGCAGCGCATAACGTAGAGTTCAAACTACGCGCTCTACACGAATACCAAGAAGAGGCGCAGGCGCAGCGCTCTGAACTCAAGATGCTAGAAGTCGCGCGCGAAGCCAAAGAGCGCGAAGCGAAAATCGCCATACTCGATTACGTCCCAAAACTCGCGCTCGTTGGGCGCTATGAATACGCGCACGGGATTAAGATGCAGCCCGAACACCAAGCCTTCATCGGTATCGCACTGGATTGGAAGTTCTGGGACGGGCTAGAGGCTTATTACAAATCCAAAGAAGCCAAGCTAAAACTTCGCGAGAGCGAGCTAAAAGACAGCGAGAGTCGTGGCTTAATCGATCTGGAGGTAGAAAAAAACTACCTTAACGTCCAATCTGCTTTACAAAGTCAAGAACTTGCAGAAAAATCCGTAGAACTCGCACAAGAGAACTTGCGCATAGTACAAGCTCAGTTTGATTTGGGCGAATCCGTGAGCACCGAAGTTTTGGCCATGCACACAAAGCTATCCAAGTCCAAAGCAGATTTAGCGAAAGCGCGCATCAATAGCCTTCGCGCCCTAGCGAACTTGGAGACCAGTGTTGGTATGGCTATAACGGCTCAAAATCACCTTTCACATAAAGCGTATAGTGAAAACTAGGGAAGTACGATATGAAGTCAAACTATAGTTCTGTGTATCATCAAACGGGCTACAAAAAACGTGTATTGCTGTCTTTATGGTTTATTTTACTCGCCACCGTTGCGCTATCCTGTGAAGATTTTTCTAGGATCTCCGCTACGCGTGAAGCCGAGAATATCGTTACTGGCCTAGTCAACGCGACGGAGATAGACATCGCATCGAAGGTTCCAGGACGCGTTGAGCAACTCTACGTTCGCGAAGGCGATCGCGTTCTCGCAGGCGACGATTTAGTCTCGCTCAAGATCGATGAGCTTGACGCAAAACTTCGCCAAGCCACAACTTCGATCGACGCCGCACAAGCGCAGCTGGCGCTAGCGCGTAAGGGCGCGCGCCCCCAAGAGAAAACGGCGCTCAAGCGGCAAGTAGATTCCGCTAAAGCACAAGCTGACATTAGCGCCAAAATGCTTGCCCGCATGTCAAAGTTGTACGACGAAGGAGCGTTGCCTCAGGCGAAGTTCGACGAAGCCGTCTTTAAACACGATCTTGCCCAGAACCAACTTGCCATGGCGGAAGCGAAGTACGAAGCCGTAGTAAGCGGGGCGCGCGGCGAGGAGCTAAGAGCGCTGGAAGCCTTGGTGGCAAAGGGAATGGCGGTAGTAGAGGAGCTTGAAGTCTACAAAGAAGAAGCCATACAAAAAGCCCCCATCAACGCAGAAGTTGCCAAGATCTACCTACACGAAGGCGAACTTGCCAACACAGGCTACCCCATCCTTTCTTTAGTGGTGCTTGACGACAGTTGGGGAAGTTTTGCCATTCGAGAGGATTATCTGCGAAATCTTAAAATCGGTGACAGCGTTCAGCTCTATATCCCGGCGCTCGCAAAGCACGCGGAGTTCAAAGTTTCACATATTGCCGTTATGGGTGATTTTGCCACCTGGCGTGCAACCTCGGAGCGCAACCGCTTCGATCTCAAAAGCTTTGAAGTAAAGCTGCGCCCAGCTAAACCCATCGATAATCTGCGACCTGGGATGACGTTGCGCTGGAATTTAGCACTCGGGAGCAAGAACTAAGGAGTCGTGGGGTGTCGAATTTTATTCGCGGGTTTTTAGGATTTTCCGCAATATATTTTAGAAAACCGAAATTCTTCGCTATAGTTCTTCTGCTCTTCTTATCGATGGGCTCGATCTGCTACATCTTTAGCCAGCACACCGTTACGGGAATACCCGTTGCTGTCATCGATCACGACAACTCCTCGCTGAGCCGCCAAATTCGATTATTTTTAAGTGCTGGCAACGATCTTCGCGTCGACGAGAGCGCACAAACTATAGATGAAGCCAAGACATTGCTACGTCAAAGCCAAATCGCAGCTTTAGTCTATATCCCTGAAGATCTCAGTCGACGCGTCAAAAGCCAAGAGCAAGCTACGATCTACATCTTTGAAGACGCGAGCCAATACCTCTTAGCCAAAAACGTCAACAAAACGCTGCTCAACGTACTTAAAACAAGCAGCTACGGTGTCGCAGCCATAGCGCTGCAAAAACGCGGAGTTCCCAAAGCCGAAATCATCCCCGCCGTACAACCCATCAGCATTAACGTGGAACGCCCATTCAACGCGCTAACACTCTACTCCTTCTACCTCGTCCCCATACTCACATTTTTTGGCATCTACCTCTTTTGCGTTCTCCTCACTTGCGCCTGTTTCCAAGTCCCCCTCCCCAACGAAAGCGCAAAACCGCGCCGCCAAAAGCGCCTATTCTACCTCGGACGACTTTTTGCGGTTTACACAGTGAGCGTCGTTTTCGCACTCATCCTACTCTACCTCATCTACCCCCTACTCGACATAGAGCTTAAAAGCCCGCTCGCCGTGTTTTTACCGACCATTCTTTTGTTCACGCTATCTACGCAGCTTTTTGCTTCCGCCTTCAACGTCGTACTCTACCACAATAAAATCTTAGCCATGCAAGGCTGCCTCCTCCTAACCATGATGACACTTATGGTTTCAGGGCTAACTTGGCCACTTGAGTCTATGCCCATCTATGTGCGAATCTTCGCCCACCTCATGCCCGCCACCCCCGTATTGCACGCATTGCAAACAGTTCTGCACTTTAACGCTAATTTTACGCATATTGCCGCATATAATTTGCTGTTATTGCAACAATGCCTGCTTTTCTTCATCATTATCGCCGTCTCCATCGCTGCCTACGACATGATATTTCCGAAAACACGAAGCACCCATTCGCGCGCTCTTAAAGGGCTAAAACGTGTCCATGGCGAACAAGGCGAGGTCGTATGAAAAACTTCATCAAAAATCACAACCCCATCTTAAACTTTATCGATGAAGCAAAGTTCTGCGCAAAAGCAAAGTTCCCCCTAGTCTTTTTGCTCGCAGTTCCCCTCATCTACCCGCTTTTTATCTCTTTGACTTACAAAAACGAACAAGTTATTGAACGAAATGTCGCCATCATCGACCTCGATAACTCTCCTATATCGCGCCAACTTATACTCAACATTGACTCGCACCAAAATACTCGCGCCATCAAATACGAGGCAAAACTCGACGACGCCTTACATAAGCTCATAACCAAAGAGTTCGACGCTGTCATCTGGCTTCCCCCCGACCTCTCACAGCGCGTCAAACGTCGTGAACTGGCCGATATCCAAGTCTACGCTAGCTCAAGCAATATGCTCACCTACGCCACTAGCCTTCTAGGAATCCAAATCGCGACGCTGCAAAGCAGCAGCCTCATCGCTGCGGATCACGCCCAACTACTCCCCAACACCAGCCCCCGTGCCGCAAAAGTGACCCTCGATCCTATCCACATCTCCGAACACGTACTCTCAAACCCAAGCTACTCCTACTCATCGTTTTTAGTCCCCGTCCTATTCTTTCTTGTTTTCCAACAATTCACTTGGATCGCCATCGGATTTATCATGGGCTTTCGGCGCGAGCACGAAATTATTGCGCAAAAGGCTCGAAAAACATATTGGTTCATCGACTACATTGCCTTCTTTCTCTTCGACTTGCTCTTCATCATCATAGGTCTAGCCTTCGTATTCGGCGTCCTCTCCCCCCTCTTTGGCTGGCCCACTGGCAACTACCGCCTACTTTTCCCCTTCCTCGCCGCCTTCCTACTCGCCCAGTTCCCCCTTGGCGTCTGCTTCGCCGAATTCTACCGCGACCGCTACGCCCCATTCCAAACGCTACTATTCCTCGCCATCCCCTGCTTTATGCTCTCAGGCCACGTCTGGCCCATCCAAGCGCTTCCCCCCCTGCTCCAAGATGCTGCCCACGCCCTAGCAATCTATCCCGCCGCCAGCGCCGCCGAACTCATTCTTTACAAAAAAGCCACCCTTGCCGAACTCATGCCCTACTATAAAGCTTTAGCAGAACTATTCGTTTATTATAGTCTTGCAGCCATCGCCATCATTCATCGCTATGATTTCCTGAAGTTATTCAGGCGAGTTTGGGCTAAAAATGATGGTGCGCAAAATCAAATTTAAGCAGCTTTTAGGCTTTAACGCCCAGCCCAAGGCAAGCGCAAAGTCGTATGTTTGGCAGTTTTTACGTTTTATTTTTGTGGGGGGAACTTTCCCCCTACGCGCAAGCTTCCCTCAAAATGCGCCAAAAGCCGCAACATCTTGTGCGTCGTATCGGCTAATCGCCAATCCGTCGCACAAGATGCGGCTTTAAGCGCATTTATCGGGTGATCTTGCGCTACCCCCTTCTCACTCGTCTTTTGCCATGCTTAGCTGGCATCGCACGAATTGCGGTGAGCGTTTCTAGCCTCTTAAGCGTCAAAGTCAGTCGCGAAGTTCATGGCTCGCCCATAGCTTGTACATCGTTTTCTTATGCAAACTCTGAACAATGTGAAAATTGCCAAAAACCTAGCTCAAGTAAAATAACGAAAGTCAGGCGAGTTTTCAAAATAAAGTCAATTAAATCAATGCGTTACACAAAAACATGCTCCATGGGCGATAGCCCCTTAGACGGGCTTTGGGGCGGTAGCCCCAATAAATCAAAGCTTCCCTATGCATTTTTTTTAGCAATGACAAAGGCTTGTCGGGGCGAAAAGGCTAGCTTATCGAGGAAGCAATCGCAGCGTTTGATGATAGAGTAAGGAAGCAAACTAAGGCTTAGCAAGCGAAATCCGTCCACGCATTTACTAAGAACTGGCCATTCTCGACGACTAGGTATAGTCAAGAGCTTCCATATATGGCCGTTAATGTGCATGCTTCCCTCAGCAAATACGATGTGGAAGCCCGCTTTTTTGCATTTATTTTGTATAGAAGGCAAAGAATATGTGTGGCTATGATAGCGAATATAATCGGGCTCTTCTACGGGAACAAACAACAATAAATAACCGTTTTTAGCTAATTTTTCGTAAAAAAAGTCTAAAGTAGCCTCATCATCTATGGTATGTTCCAAGGAATGAGAAGAAATAATATAATCGAATTCATCATCACAATAGGGAATTTTTGTTTCGTCTATTAATACAAACTTACAGTCTGCATATTGTAGTAATTCATCATTATGCTTTGCATTTTCCACCGCGGACTTGGACACATCCATTCCAACGATGGAGCAGGATTTTGGGAAAGTCTTTAGCATTGCAGCATTACCAAAGCCAAAATCCATAACACGTTTGGCATCTACACTTAAAGACAAATCTTTGAGTTTTTCATGCATGCGTTTACAACGGTAATGCACGTCGAAGCGAAAAAGCCAGCGAAAGCCATTGAATTCATAGAATTTTTCGTAGCGCTCTTTTTGTGTTTTCATAGGTCATTCGTCCAGTTATTAGTAATTGGCGCGCAAGCTAGTGACGCCCTATGTTTAATCGACTAGCGCATAAAGCATGCCATTGTTGTATATTATTTTATCGCTCGCGAGGCGCACAGTAAAAAACCGCGTAAAATCAATAACTTAGAACTTTAGCTCTACGCGTTTAGGGGGGGTAGCGCAAGATCAACTGAGGAATTCGCTTAGCGACGCATTTTGTGCGTTGTATTGGCGATTAGCCGATACGACGCACAAAATGGGGCGGCGCTTAGCGAATTGCGAGGGAAGCTTGCGCGTAGGGGGATCTCCCCCACAAAAATGAAAGAGGTGTATAAACTGTCCATGGGTTTGGAGCATGAACTGCGCAATCGTCGGCGAATTGCACAAAGACAATTGACAGTGGAGAATTGCTGGCTAAAATGGGGGAGTTCGCCTATTTTGGGGCGAGCGGTTGAGTTTCGTTCAAGGTGAATCATGCGCTAAGCAAGACGGTAGGCGACGGTGTCGCTTGAGAAAACAGGAAGTCGGAGGAGTTCGTTGCTTCGTTAGGCGAAGCCGACGAGCTAAATTAGGCGCAATGCATGATTTTTTGGGCTGTTGCGGCTCAAGAGTTTGAAAAGATTTACCTATAGGGAACGAAATTATGTCAGCAATCATATCGGGAAATACGGCGGGTCTCAACGCAAGACAGTTAGAGGCGCTTCAAGATTTAGAGAAAATAAGAACCAGCCCGCAAGCCGTCGTACACTCAGAACTAGCCCATAGAATGTGTTTTTTGAGCGATTCGCTCAACCGGAAACTCGCTGTTTTTATCAGCCGCTCGGGCTATGTCGAGAGCATCATGCTTGGGGACGCAAAGCGTGTATTTCTGAGCGACATCGGTAGAAGCAGGGCGGGTGCGGGGCGCTTGCGAGGGATGCGACTTATAGTCACGGCGTTGGGCGCGATTGATTTGGCAACGCAAGATATCATCGCGCTCGATGAAGTCACGGACCTCATTAAGTTGCGGTTAGATTTGCTTGCCAGCATCGAAGTGCAAGCTGGTGGTTTTACGGGTCGCGTGGCCTTAGCCCACGTTTTGCCATCCCAAAAGGGAGTGCAACACGCGGTAGAATGCTTCGAGTCGCTCGAGGATTTGCCCGAAAACATTGACGAAAGCATACGCGCTTGGGAAATAGAACTAGGCGGCGTCACGCAGCAAGGAGTCGAAACCGGCGAGACGCCTACGGTTTTGGTGCACTTAGACACGGGGGAGGCCGATGCGAAGGAGCGGCTTGACGAAATGTTGGAGTTGTGCCGCACTGCGGGAGTTGAGGTGGTTAAAATCATCTCGCAGCGACGGCGAAGCCCAGACCCGCGCACCGTCGTTGGAAGCGGGAAACTGCAAGAGCTAGAGCTCATCGCGCTGGACTTGGACGCGCAAGTTTTAGTTTTTGACCGCGATTTGGCGCCATCGCAATCACGCGCGATATCGAACATCATACAGTTGGCGATTATTGATCGTACGCAGCTCATACTCGATATCTTCGCACAGCGCGCCACTTCCGCCGATGGGAAGCTGCAAGTCGAACTAGCCCAGCTCAAATACAATCTGCCAAAACTCGTTCAAAAAGACACCGCTATGAGTAGACTTGCCGCAATGGGCGGTGCGATGGGGAGCATAGGAAGCCGCGGCCCTGGCGAAACGAAGTTAGAAATAAACCGCCGTCGTGCGCGCGAGCGCATGCAAAACTTGGAGAAAAAGCTCAAGAGCCGCGAAACGCACCGCCAGCTACAGCGAAAGAGTCGCAGAGCCAAAGATATTCCTATATTTAGCTTCGTTGGCTACACGAACGCTGGGAAATCCACGCTGCTCAACGCTTTGACCAAGGCCGAGGTTCTCACCGAAGATAAGCTCTTTGCAACGCTTGACCCAACGACGCGTCGTATGCGTTTTCCAAAGTTTGAGGAAGTCATCTTTACAGACACTGTCGGGTTCATTCGTGATCTTCCCAAAGATCTGGTCGCTGCCTTTAAAGCGACGCTTGAGGAGCTTTACGACGCCGACGTCTTGCTGCACGTTATCGATGCGTCTAGCCAACAACTTGATTCGCAGGTCAAATCGGTTGAAGCTATCCTTAAAGATCTTGGGCTTGAGCAAAAACCTTGTCTGCGCATCCTTAATAAGTGCGATATCATCGCCCCTGAGCGCGCTCTTGATTTAGCGCAGCAATACGAGGCCATCCCTATTTCGGCGCTCTACCAGAGCTCAACGCTACCCCTCATCGAAGAGCTGCAACGCTTCTACTTGGGCGAAACTAGGCTAAACGCGGACTACGCAGTCTTTGTTCGCAAAGAAGAATAAGCGCTCTAAGAGCGCTCACCGCGCACTCGGCATGACGTATTTCTTTTGAGTTTGCGCGGTAAAAAAGCCTTTTCTTTGTGCAAACCGTGTGAGTTTTAGCTGAACTGATTATTTTATTCGATTGCCGATGAGCGTCCTTACTCGTTTACGAAAAGGGCGCAAACTCTAAAATTCGGTTTGGGCGCTAGCCCCCATGCACCCAAATTCCCTCAAGAAAAAATCCGTATGATGAGTACTTGCCTGAAATGTCGAGCGCCTATTTAAGCGTCTTTAGTCGCCTGACCAAGGCTAAGAACTCCAGCTTGTCCTCGTCTTTTTGAAGTTTAGTATGGGCCGAAAGCTGCTCAATGACGCTATCTAGGCTCGCTGTCCCAACGAATGGCGACTTATTGACGATCATGGCAATTTGGGCAACTGCACTGGCAAAACTTAAATTTTCGGACATCGTTGGCTTGCGTATGCTTTCGTCAAGGGGGTAAGTCAATAACTTGCTTGTTTCGCCATCGGGTGCCTTGTAGCGAATATTGAGGGTGAGGAGTTCATCGCTGGGGATGGCTTCCTTTTTTTGGTACTTCGTCTCCACTTCAGCGATGGGGTAGGCTGAGCCTTTTTCTACGATTTCGTAGAGCACGGTCACTTGGTGGCCAGCGCCCACTTCGCCTGCATCTTTTTTATCATCGGCGAAATCTTCGGCGTTAAGTTTCCGTGTTTCATAGCCAATTAAGCGGTAACCCTTTATCTTACTCGGATTAAATTCGGCCTGAAATTTCACATCCTTGGCCGCCACAAACATCGTCTGTGACATTTCATCGACCAACACTTTGCGCGCCTCGCCAATCGTATCAATATAGTGGTAGCTGCCATTGCCGTGATTGGCCAAGGTCTCCATTTTGTTGTCCTTCACGTTATCTATGCCAAAACCCAAGACCGATAGGAAAACACCCGATTTGCGCTTCTCCTCAACCAATGCCTTGAGCTCGCTTTCGCTAGTAACGCCAACGTTTAAGTCGCCATCGGTTCCCAAGATAATGCGGTTATTGCCACCCTTTATAAAGTGCTTCTCCGCCGCCGCATAGGCCATTTGGATTCCCTTGTCACCCGCGGTGAAACCGCCAGCCTCTAAGGCTTCAAGTGCTGCCGCAATTTTCTTTTTATCCTCATAGCTTGCAGCCTCCAAAACCAAGCGTTGCGTCGATGCATAGGTCACGATGGAAATGCGATCACGAGGTCCCATCTGATCGACTAGGAGTAGTAGCGCTTTTTTAAGCAGCGGTAGCTTATCATTAGATAACATCGACCCCGAAACATCGAGCAAAAAAACCAAATTCGAGTCGGGGCGCTGATTAGCTGGCAGCGTTTTCGTGGCTAAACCTAAGAGAAGTAGCCCCGTATCCTTGTTCCATGGGCAAGGGGCTAGCTCAGCGGTCACAGAAAATGGCTCGCCTTCCCTGGGTTGGGGATAATCATAGCGAAAATAATTGATCATCTCTTCGCTGCGAAATACCCCCACTTCGCGTATGCTACCCTCATTAACCATGCGCCTAAAAATACTGTAAGACGCCGTATCCACATCCGCGCCAAAGGTCGACAGCGGATTGGCCGCGACCGACATAAAACGATTGGGATCGAAATCGCTAAATTCCGCGGTATTGAAATCTGGCAAGGCCATATCGCGCGCAATGCCAAAATGACCGCCCCCACTTCCTCCACGAGGGCTCAAACGGATAGCCCCAGGAGGTGGAGAAGCGTAAACTCCCCCTGTTTTGGCAGCAGCACGACCTCCTACAAAGTTGCCCTCGCTGTCTTCGGATTGTAATTCCGCTTCTAACTTAGCTTGCTCCGCCAAAATAGCGCTGAGCGCCTCCGCGCCAGCTTTGCGCTTCGCTGCAATCTCTGCATCATCGCGTTGATCAACAACTATGGGCTCACTCTCTTTTTCGGCGCTCTCGTCGACCTTGGGTTGTGGATCAAGCTTTGCCTCATCTGCTTCGTCGACGATTTGGGAATCTGTGGCTTGTCCATTTTTATCGCTATCAGCAAATTCTGTGCCACCGCCTTTAGGTTGGCAGGATGTTGCAAAAAGCAAAAAACTCAGCAACAGGAAGTAACGAAAAACTCTCATCTCTAGCCTCCTCTTCTTTTTTCTTGCTACGCCTAACAAAATGCCAACAAAGTTCATCCTCGCTACAACACTCGTTAGCTAAGTAGCACTACACAGTATACCCAAGCCGCATGAAAGACAATTATTTTGCTCCTCCCACCCTCGTTTTTCTTTCATCAAAGAACAAATGCATAGGTTGCATTCTGAGCAATTAAACAATTTTGTTTAAACTATGAGACCTTTGAATGAAAGGCATAAATCCCCTTGCAAAACGTTTGTAGGAATTTTTCCAAAACTGAACTATCGGTTTCTTGTCGAAGATCTAAAAAACAAAGCGTTTTTAAAAAAGCTTTTCGTGGTTTTCGTGGTAAAAAAGCTTTTCGCGGTTTTCGTGGTTAAAAATAAGCCGTATCTCACCGTGCAAAGCTCTTTTTGGCTTCGTATTTTCTTCTTTTTTCCTAGAATCCGCATCAAAATGGCGCTGTAATCACTAAAAATCACGATTATGCCAGAAACACGAAAGGGCGAGCCTCATGCTCGCCCCTACAAAAGCCATGTATAATGGTAAAGAAAATTAGAAGCCCATGCCGCCCATGCCACCCATGCCGCCCATACCGCCACCTGGAGGCATTGCCGCTCCCTTATCTTCTTGAGGGATTTCGGCGATCATGGCGTCCGTCGTGAGCAATAGCCCCGCGATCGAAGCAGCGTGTTGCAAGGCGCTTCGTGTAACTTTTGCAGGATCGATTACGCCAGCGCTCAAGAGATCTTCGTACTTGTCTGTGGCGGC
>JBBAEA010000048.1:0-22842 GCA_041656175.1 Bradymonadales bacterium
GAAAACAAAAATACGCTTTTCTTTACCATTTTGATGCGGATTCTAGGAAACAAGGAATGAGGCAAAGGAGCGACCTAAGGGTCGTGACTGCGCCGAATGACGCAGTTGACGACGAAGACGCGCAAAAAGTAAAGAAAAACGGGTTCTAGGGGCGATAGCTCGGGGCTTGGGGCAGCGCCCCAAAAAAAGAGCGGGGTTTGGGGCGGCGCCACAAAAAGGAGTATACATTGAAAAAGAAAGTACTGATAGCTGCTGGTGGCACAGGCGGGCATGTGTTTCCCGCGGTGGCGTTGGCCGATGCGATTTGCGCTCAGGATGCGGAAGTTAAAATATTGTTTGTAGGCTCTAGTCATGGGCCAGAGCGCGCTTGGATCGAAGCTGCGGGTTATGAATTTAGGCAAATTGATGTGAAGTTCTTTAAGGGAACGAGTTTTTTGCAAAAAATAAAGCGTATATTCTTGCTTCCTCGCAGTGCTTGGCAGTGTAAGCGCATATTAAAGGATGAGGCGCCGAGCGTCGTCGTGGGAAGTGGTGGTTATGTTTCGGGGCCTATGCTTGCGATGGCGTCGATGAAGGGCTACCCCACAGCGATTATGGAACAAAATGCGATTGCAGGTTTAACAAACCGTATTTTAGCGAGGTTTGTAGATAAAATCTTCGTATCTTTCGATGTGAAATATCCGTTTAAGGCGTCAAAAGTTCGTGTGCTTGGTAACCCTGTTCGTCATTTAGCGTTAAGAACCGAGGAGGGGGGCGAGCGCAAGGATGGGAATTTGCGATTGTTTGTCTTTGGTGGCTCTCAAGGCGCGTTAAGTCTTAATACTGGTGTTCCGCATGCGCTCAAACAGTTAAGTCCCAAAGAGCTTGAGCGCATTGAAGTCGTTCACCAGTGTGGGCGCGGTAAACTTCAGGCTTGCGAGGAGGCTTATGCGTCCTGTGCTTGTAAGTACGAAATACAGGAGTTCGTTCACGATATAGGAAAATACTATGCATGGGCGGACTTGCTGGTATGTCGTGCTGGGGCGACGAGTATTGCGGAAATCCAAGCTTTGTCAAAAGCTTCAGTGCTTATCCCTTTTCCTTATGCTGCGCACAATCACCAAGAGAAGAACGCCGATGCTATGCTAGAGGCTGGCGCTTCGTGGAAAATACTAAACGATCGCATTGGCGAGGAACTGCCATCACTTATTCGCGAATGTATAGAAAAGCCTGCGATTTTGCTTGAGAGAGCTGAGAGGGCACGTTCACTGGCGAAACCGAATGCTGCGCGCGATATTGCCGCGGAGGTTTTGGCTATGGGAACTGAGCCGTCATCTTGACAGGATCATAAGGCGCAATCTTGACAGTAGCGCTGTGTGCGTATAGAACTGCTCTAGGGTGTGTTATGACACAGTGGGGCCAATTATTTAGGTGTATTTGTAGGACTATACAGTTCTTAGCAGTGAAGCTGTAGTAGAGCGACAGAGTGTTAATACGTCGTTGAATTTATTGAAAACGATGTAGCAGCCATAAGAGGGGGGAGCCTGAGACCCCTCGACGAAATTCGCAAAAGATGCATATCGTGCGGTGGATGAGCGAATAGCGAATACACCGCACGATATTTTGCAGCTTTTAGCGAATTTTTAGAGAGGCTCAGGCGAGGGGGGAGACTTCCCCCCTTCCCCTTTAGAAAGTTTTGGGGATAAGGGACTTCTTTTCAAACGGGCGCAAAAGCGCTAACTTATGAAGCAAAAATTTTAGGAGTGAGTATGCTAATTGTGACCATCAGTGAAAAGGGCGCGCCAGCGACGAGTACGAATTTCGACAAGTCGGAGGTAACGATTGGGCGAGTGAAGGGGAACGATATAGTTCTGCCGAAAACGAATGTGTCCAAGCGTCATGCGCGTATTGTGGTGAAGGATGGCAAGACTATACTCATTGACCTTAAGAGCACCAATGGTACGTATGTCAATGGGCGTAAGATAACGAATCCGCAGGTATTGACGGAGAGTGACAAAGTTTTTATCGGTGATTTTACGCTAGATGTGAAAGAGACGCATGTGGGTGAGGAGGCGCGTCCGATGGGTGCGGGTTCGATACCGCTGCCGACGTTTGGGAGTGCGGGGCCGAGTGTTGGGAATTTGCCGCCGACGGGTGGTCTTGATGCGGGTGTTGCTGAGCTTAAGGGGCCGAGTACGCATGGTGATGTGCATGGGGCTGGGTCGATGCCGAGTTATGCGGGGAGTATGCCGAGTTTAGGTGCGACGCCATCGGTGACGAGTTTTCCAGCGGGTCCTGGGCCTAAGTCAATGGGTGCGCCGCCTTCGTTGGCGGGTCCCGGTGCTGCGCCGTCGTTGGGGCCAGCGGGGCATCAGGCTTCTGCACCGAGTTTGGCGGGACCGGGCGTGTCGGGTATTGGTGTTGGACCTGGGGCATCCACGGCGGGGACGCCTGCGGCAACGCGGCATGGTGAGGGGCTGGCTGGTGTTTCTCCAACGAGTTTGCCGGCTTCTCTGCCTAGTACGCGACCGAGCATGGGCGTTGGTGCAGTAGCCGAGGCGAACTTAGAGAAACCGGTGAGAGTGCAGCCCAGTCTTGATAAAGCGAAAGCTTCGCCGAGCCAAGGGGTGGGGTTGGTGAGTGGCGAACGAGCGGTGTATGCGGCGAGCTTGCCAGAGGATGTGTTTGTGGAGGATGCGCGTAGTCGTGAGGGTGATGCGCGTATTGAGGCGGCTCGTGTGTTGATGGAGTCGTATATTGCTGAAGTGGGCATGGATGCTTTGATGCAGCAAGCTTATCCGCCTCCTAGCGATTTGCAGGATTCGTGCTACGAGATACTTAACCGCTGTTTGGAGGCAAACCGCGCGAGTATTCCGACATCAGTCAACAATGATGATTTACTAGATTTTTGCCTTAAAGAGGCGGCGTTTTTGGGAAGCATTGAGTATTTGCTCGATGATGAAGCGGTGACGGATTTCACGGTGTATCGCCCAGATATGGTTGTCATTGAGCGCGATGGGCACCGCGAAGTATCGGACTATCAGTTTACAAGCGCCAACACGCTATATATTGCAGCGCAACGTTTGCTTGCTTTGCAAGGTTTAAGTACTCAAACCGCGCCATCGTTTAACGAAATTCGCTTAGGCGATGGGACGCAGATGCAAGTGATGTTGCCGCCTGCAGCGGTTACGTCTGCCACGATCTGTGTGCGAAAACTTCGCCGCAGCTTCTACACTTTAAACGAGCTTGTGAGCGCTGGTGTGCTCTCCACTGAGATGGAGAAGTTCCTGCTCATGTCTATGAAGGCGCGACGCAATATTCTCGTCGTGGGGCCGCAAGGTTCGGGGCGAACAAGTTTGCTCAACGCGCTATGTTCTGAGATTTCAGACGGTGAGCGCATTGCTACGGTCGAATCTGGCGCGATGATGATGTTGCCGCAGGTTTCGGTGATTTCGCTAGAGGCTCAACCCGTACAGTTTGGGCAAGGCTCGGATATGGCTAGCCTTATTCGTCAAGCTGTGCGCATGCGCGCGGAACGCGTTATAGCCGACTCGTTGCAAACGGGTGCGGACGCTTCGGCTTTTGTCCAAGCGCTGGCTGGCGGGGTACAGGGTTGCATGGCAAGCATTATGGGATTGCGCGCCAAAGATGGCGTGGATCACGTTGCGCGTTTACTCAGTTTTGACGGGCGCAGTGCGGGTGCGGGGAACATTGGTCTGCTGCTCTCTGGCATTGATATTGTAGTGTGCATGCGCGCGTATGGCGATAAAAAGCACAGGGTGATTGAAATTGCAGAACTAGTGGTTAATAGTAATGCTGATGTGCAGCTAACACCGCTCTTTGAGTTTGAGGATGGGGGAATGGGTGAAGCAGCTTCGGGTAGCGGCAAATTTAGAGGTTGCGGTAACGTTGCGCACTTCTACAAAGAGCTTGAACGTGGCGGAGTTTCGCTAGATTCTACTATTTTTTCCAACTAGGTAATCCAAGGTATGTATACACTCATTATTGAGGATGCTCACGGCAGGGCGGCTGAGGAAATATCCTTTAGTCAGGGAAGCTACACCATAGGTAGGGTGGAGGGGAGTGACATAATCCTTCCCTCTAGCTCGGTGTCTAGAACTCACGCGCGCATCTCCATATCTAATGGAAAATGCTACATTGACGATCTCGGTAGCGCAAACGGCATCATTGTTAATGGTGTCTCTGTGAAAACGCGCCAGGAACTCAAGAATGGCGCGAAGGTGCGCATAGGTGAGTACACGCTCTACCTTGAGTACAAAGAAAAATTATCTGGTGAACAGGATATATTGCGTACGCAAATCGTGGCGAGCAATCAGAACGGCTATAAGCTCGTACGCGTTGGGGATAAGTTCGCGGGAGAGGAGTTTTCGCTCTCGGAGTCGCAAAACAGTATTGGGCGTACAGAGGACAATTACATCTTGCTCTCGGATCCCTCTATTTCGCGCAACCACGCTGCTATCCACAATTTGGGTATTACAAGCCGCCTCACAGACTTGGGTAGTTCTAACGGTACTTTTGTCAACGGTAAGCGCGTCAAGGGCGATATTTTACTTCAATCAGGCGACGAAATCCGTTTCGGAAATATACGTTTTATTTTTGTCCCCATCTCTGCTCGCGTCGATTTACACATGTATGCGAGGAGCCGCTATAGCAGCAATCGTACACTTTACGTCATTGTTGCAGCCAGTATTATTGTTTTCGTCGCATGTTGCTCTTTACTGCTTGTCTACTTCTTGTCGAGCCAGAGTAAGAGCAAGGCTAAGCCTGTAGCTGAACTAAAGCAGGATCCACAGCTGTTATTGAGCAGCAAATTAAGTCAAGCCAACGAGCACTACTCGCAGATGCGATATGCCAAAGCCGAAGAAGTCGTGCAGGAGATTTTGCTCGAATGGCCAAATGATATTAGTGCCAATAAGTTGTTGCTAGAAATTCAGAAAGAACTGCATAACGATGCATTGATGCGTGAGGCAGATGCGTTATATGTAAGCAAGCTTTACGAAGAAGCGATTGAGAAGTATAGCGAGGTGTCAGCCGAATCGCCCTTTGCGGGAAGAGCTGCAAGTCGCATTGAAGAGGTTGAGGCTAAAATTATTCAAAGCCAATATATCACGGCTAAGAGTAGCTGCGATATCAAGCCAGACCCAGAGTGTATGCAGGTTATGTGTACTAGTGTTGTACAGATTAAGGACTTTAAAGAGCGCGAGGAGCGCATCAAAGAAACAAGAGCTTTCGTGAATAACTACAGTAAAAGGAGAGACTTTGTTGCTGCCGTTAGGCATTGCCGAAAAGCGCTTGAACAATAGCGCTTTGTTAAAGCCGCGGCGCAGTAAAGCTAAAATCTCTACGACGTAAAGACTAAAATCTGTGCAAGACGAAGCGCTACTCATTACTGTAAGTGGCGCTTTTTTTATTCTCTTCTTAGCCATTTTGAGCCTAGTTCTAGAAATAGAAGAAAATAAGAAGAGAAGAAGAGAAGAAAATAAGACAACAAAAATCTCTTTTCTTTGCCATTTTGAGCCTAGTTCTAGGAGGCAAGGAGTGCGGCAAGGGAACGACCTAGGGGTCGTGACCGCGCCAAGCGACGCCGCCGACGACGAAATAGGCCAAAATGGCAAAGAAAAAAGCGCATAGCTCAATTAAGCCAAAGGTGTTCTATTGATGAGAAAGTCTCTAAAAAATATTTTTCTCAGTATTTTTGTTTTTTCCCTGTTCAGCGGTCTCTTTGCCTGCTCAGCAAAAGAGCCATGGATGGAGAAAGATCCAGCAAAAGCCTTACAAAATTTTGTTATTCACGCGGAACGCCAAAATAACGATGTGGTTTGGGAGTTCTTATCGCAAAAGGATCGCGAAGCGTTGGAGGCTCTTGCCAAAGAGGGCAAGCAGGAAGCCAAAGAGCTGCTAGTTTTTGGTAATGCTTTTGCGTTGACGCGGGAATTTAAACGTTATGAGACCATCGAGAAAGAAAGCGATACTGCGACTGTGGGGATTAAAAAACAGGATGGGACGCAGTTAGACGTTAAAATGACAAGAGAACGCGAGCGTTGGACTGTCGATTTGGGGATCGCAAAAACACTGCAAATTTTAGAATAATCGGATATATAGGCAAAGGGTGGCTGCGAGCAGGTCTGGTGGC
This sequence comes from Bradymonadales bacterium, assembly GCA_041656175.1. Taxonomy (GTDB): domain Bacteria; phylum Myxococcota_A; class Bradymonadia; order UBA4248; family UBA4248; genus JBBAEA01. The sequence continues at coordinate 6,134 of JBBAEA010000048.1, forward strand.
TACTTGGTACGGTGTTTGACTAAGCTAGGAAGTGTTGTGGGTGCTTGCAAGCGAAGAGCAAGATTTTAAAGAGGAGTAAACTATGGGGCACACAGCGTTGAACGTTGGCGACGTTGTTGCAGAGCGTTTCGCGGTGGTTTCAGTGATGGGCCAAAGCGCTTTGGGTACAACTTGTTTGGTGAGTGATTCGGAGCGTCAAAGCAAGTTCTTGCTAAAGTCTCTCAGTTTTGAACTCTCAGATGAGGATGCGCAGGAAGTAGACGCACTGATTCAAAAGCTCCAGCGTTTAGAGCATCGCAGTATTTCAACGGTGCGAGAACTCGTACGTGATCAGCGAGGAGCGCATATTATTTCGGAGTATGTCGACGGCGACCCGCTCGGAGAACACTTGCAACTGCGTCGCCAAAGAGGTCAAATTTTAGGGCACAAGGCCGCATACAGCATGTTAGCGCATTTATCCTCGGGCTTGGAGCGACTGCATCATGAGGGCTTGTATTATGCTGCGCTATCCACTGAAAGCATCTTTGTTACAAAGCAAGGGCGCGTAAAAGTTGCTAGCCCAGTGTTTGGCTACCTCGCCGAGAGATTCTTGTCTGATGAGGGGAGAGGGCTTTACTTTTCGTCTACGTTTATTGCCCCTGAAGTGCGAAACGCCCGTCAGCAAGCTTGCCCCCAGTCAGATGTCTACTCTCTCGCGCTACTCTTCGTTGAGCTGCTCTCGCCGGTTTCCTTGGTAGATTTTCGTGGGGAACTCGCGCAGTTCGTAGATGGCGTAGATGCTGGCGCTGCGGTCAAGCAGTGCTTAAGTCTAGCCATCGCCGAGAAGTACGAAATGCGCTACAACGACCTGGCCAGTTTTAAAGATGATCTGAAATCGGCAGTCGATGCCCCGGCTGACGGTGATCTTTCTTCGATCGTGCTCAATGTGTCTGATTTACGCGCGTTAACGGGGGTTAGCGACTCGGCGCCAGCTGCGCGAAAACCGGATCTCTTCGATCGCGCCGACAACCGAAGCGTAAAGTGTACAACGCGCTCGGCTAAAGATAGCGAGAACTGGATTTATAAGAAGAACAATCTCGACTATGGCCCCTTTACGCACGCTGGCATTCTTGAGAAACTACATGCTGACGAAATCAATGAATCCACACCCGTCCTCGACGTAAGCACTCAAAAACGTGCAGCTTTGGGTAAAATCCCAGAGTTTGAAGCCGAGGTCGCAGCATACTTACCTATACGAGAGAAGCGTCGCGCTGATGCCTTCGCCGCTAGCGTCAAGAAGAAGGAAACCATCAAGAAAGCTTCGACAGTGACTATAGTTGCTATCGTTTTGATTTCGGCAGTGGTTATCGGTGGTTTGTTATACGTTATATCTTTACTTCCAGATCCCGAGCCACTCAATCTTAACGCGGCTTTTCCGCCGTTTGAGAACGTATTTGAACTTCCCAAAATGGAAGAAATTTCGCTCAACGTCGATGAAAGTAAGGCTAAGGCTTTGTTCGATCCTAAAGCTAGTGCGGAAGAGCGAGAAGCTGCTTTTGCCGCTTGGGAGGCGGAGCACCGTAAACGTTTCGCGTCGCGACGCAAGGCGGCGGGCAAAGGGCCAGGTTCTGCGGGCGGGATGGAAGACGAAATGTTCGTGATAAGCTTTGACGGGCCGGGTGCAGATTTGCCGCCGTTACTCGACTGGGAAGTCGAGGAGCAGTTGCTAAGCCCTCGCTCGATGCGTAAGCAATCTGAGTGCTTCATGAATCACGGTGGCGGAAGATCCCAACGTATTACTGCGAACTTCGTTATTACGCAAAACGGTACTGTACGAAACGCTACAACCAACGCTTCAGGAGCGCTTAACGATTGCTTGTTATCCATCGTTCAGTCGCTAAAGTTTAGAGCTTTTGGTGGATCGATTAAGAAGGTTTCGTATCCCATGAGTTATAATTAGGGGGGAGCTAGCTTTTGTTGCCGAGCGACTCGTCTTTGTGCTCAACGAAGTGGCTAATTTTAGCAAAAGATGCTCTAAACAGCGCAAAAACGGTCAAAAAGCAACCGGAGTAAAGGATAAAAACCACCCTAAAGGGGAAAGACAAAGTGGGGGTATCCACATAACGACGTAGGTGCAAGGATGAGAGTAGTAGACATTATTGAAGCCAAACGCGATGCCAAAGCCATCGACCCCAAAGATATGCGCGATTTTGTCAACGCGGTAGCAAGTGAGAAGGTTCCCGACTACCAAACCGCGGCGTTCTTAATGGCAGTTTTCTTTCGCGGTATGACTGAAGAAGAGCTCGTGGCGTTTACAGAGGCGATGATCCACAGCGGCGATACCATGCACTTTGATGCTCTAGAGTCGCAGTACAAAGTTGATAAGCACTCCACTGGCGGTGTCGGTGATAAAGTAAGCCTTAGCCTCGCTCCCATGGTTGCGGCCTGTGGACCTGTTATTCCCATGATTAGCGGTCGCGGGCTTGGGCACACTGGTGGCACACTCGATAAGCTCGAAGCCATCGCGGGTTACCGCGTTGATCTCTCCAACGACGAGATACAAAGCGCCGTCAAAACTGCGGGTTACGTTATTACGGGGCAAACCGCGAGGCTTGTGCCTGCTGATAAAAAGTTTTACGCCCTTCGCGATGTGACGGGAACGGTTGCTTCTATACCGCTTATTGCTGCATCGATTATGAGTAAAAAAATGTCTGTTGGCTTAAACGGACTGGTTCTAGACGTTAAAACCGGCAGTGGCGCATTCATGAAAACGGAAGCCATGGCACGCGAACTGGCCGATACCATGATTAGCATCGGCAACGCGATGAATTGTACGACGCGTGCCTGCATTACGAGCATGGATCAACCTTTGGGACGCGCCGTTGGTAACGCCAACGAGGTGATAGAAGCCATTGACATGCTAAAGGGGCAAGGTCCCAAAGACTACGCCGAAATCTGCTATGCCATCGGCGCTGAAATGCTGATGGTGGCTAAAAAATTATCGCACAAAGAGGCGATGGCGGAGCTAGAAAACGCCGTAAAAAGTGGCGCAGCCCTTGAGCAGATGCGAAAAAACATTCAAGCCCAAGGCGGAAACCCCGCTGTAATCGACAACTATAACTTGCTCAGCCTTGCGAAATACAACACGGATTTTTGTGTTGAGCAAAACGGCTACATCGCTAGTTTTGACTGTGAAGCCGTCGGCAAAGCCGCCTGCGTCCTCGGTGGTGGGCGCGAAGTCGCTGGGCAAGCCATTGATCATAGCGTCGGTATCGAGGTTCTACACAAAATCGGAGATAGATTGCATTTTAATGATCCCCTCTTCAAGATTACTTACCAAGACGAGGATAAGCTGCAAAAGGCAAAAGCCATACTCAAGGACGCTTTCGTCATGAGCGAGGAAAAAGTAGCAGCCCCAGCGCTAATTCGGGATCGTAGAGCTTAAGTAGATATAGGGAAACTCTGATTCATTGGGGCTACCGCCCCAAACCCCGTCCAAGGGCTTTCGCCCTTGGAACGCGTTTTTGTGTGTAGTGCATTGATTTTATTACCTTTTATTTTGAAGACTCAGCTAAATCTCTTAACTTTCCTTAGCTCTTGTTATGACTAGCTTTGCACTAATCAGAGCATCCATAGGGAAGGTGCAAAAACGCTTTTGTTCTTGAACACATAAGTTCTCGGCGCTTAACGAATACCAGCAACAGCGCACCATGCGCACGTAAGGTCTGAACACATGCAACACTTCAGCATTCCAAGGCACATTCTTCGTTATTTATCGTATGCGCTCGTAGCACTATGCCTCATTTTGCTTACGCTTGGTATTATGGTTCGAGACGAAGGAAAAGCCGTCGCGCAAGATTCAAGTAGCACGGCGACTATCGAACAAACGCAAGAGGCTACGACAGGCGTCGCAAAAGCTGAAAAAGTCGCGCCCAAGCGCTACCTTGGTGAAGATACCGAAGTCGTACGAAGCGCCGCTATTATTGCGAAAAAACGCGCTGAGGACTCGGGCGATTGGTTAGGGCGCCTCCTTAGTATATTTGGCGTATTCTTCCTCATCGGCATCGCTTGGCTCATGAGCGATAACCGCGGGAAAATCAAGTGGAAGCTGGTCGGCGTCGGCGTCGGGCTGCAACTACTTTTTGCGGTTTTCATACTTTGGACCCCGGTAGGTAAAGCGATTTTTAATTCACTTAACACCGCCGTTACCGTGCTACTCGACTTCACCAAAGCGGGAACCGAGTTCATGTTCACTAGCCACATTACGGGCAATATCGAGGCGGCTAACATCAACACCGCCATGAGCATACTCCCGCCCATCATCTTTTTTAGCTCCCTCATGACGGTGCTCTATCACCTCGGTGTGATGCAGCTTATCGTGCGCGGTATGGCTGGGTTTATGATGAAAGTCATGGGCGTTTCTGGCTCTGAATCGCTCTCTGCCGTGGCGAATATCTTCGTTGGCCAAACAGAGGCGCCCCTCGTTGTTAAACCTTACGTCGAACGCATGACGCGCTCTGAACTCATGGCCATTATGACAGGTGGCTTTGCCACCATCGCGGGCGGGATCATGGCAGCCTACGTCGCTGTTATTCAACCATACTTCCCCGACATCGCAGGTCACCTCATCGCTGCAAGCGTCATGAGCGCGCCAGCAGCCCTAGTCGCTGCCAAGATCATGGTTCCCGAAACGCAAGTTTCCGAAACCTACGGTAAAGCAACGCTCGACGACACGCGCCTTGACGCCAACGCCATCGATGCCGCCGCACGTGGAGCCACCGACGGCATCAAACTAGCTATCAATGTTTTTGCCATGCTCATCGCATTCATCGCCATTATCGCCATGATAAACTTCCTACTCGGGCTGCCTAGTCGCATCAACAACGCGCAATCGCTCAACAACGCCAACGCTTTCCTCGTCTCTAGCCAAGGAAGCATCCCCGAGGGCTGTGACGCGCCTTATTCATCCTCTGATAATATCGTGTGCACCCACAAAGCGCTCATCGAAATCGCCAAAATCAACGCAGTTTCCGTTCCCCCCGAACTCGCCACGCTCCCAAACGACCAGTTCGACAAAATAGAGCGCACCAACAGCCTCTCGCAACTACTCATCGCACACACCCGCGCTCCCCTTCACGACAGCGAAATGCTCACCGATTGCCGCGCTGGCGTCGTATCGGCGTGTGGCGCCGTTTTGAGCAAAACGCAATCCGAACTCTGGAGCCCCGAGCTCAAAAAAACTTCATTCTGGCCTATGATAACACTCGAATTTCTCTTTGGCTGGATCTTCTTCCCCATTGCTTGGCTCATGGGCGTCCCCCTCTCTGACTGCTTCCTCGTTGGCCAGCTGCTTGGCGAAAAAATCGCCATCAACGAGTTTATCGCCTATCTCCACCTCGCCGACGTTATCGACCAGCTTCACTATCGTTCCATTATTATTACGACCTACGCGCTTTGCGGCTTTGCGAACTTTGGCTCCATCGCCATTCAACTCGGCGGAATCGGCGCGATGGCTCCTAGCCGGCGCAGCGAGTTGGCAAAATTGGGCATGCGCGCAATGATTGCTGGAACCCTTGCGGCGTTCATGACCGCGACCATCGCTGGCGCCCTTGTGTGATGAGCGCGGGCTAGCTGAGCAGAAAAATACTCTGATAAAACCTATGCCTATGCCTTTTTTTGGGGGGGGAAGTTTCCCCCTACGCGCAAGCTTCCTCAAAATTTGGCACAATTTGCACTATTTTGTGCGATGTTTTGGCTATTCGCCAAACCAACGCACAAAATGTGCTCATTGGCCCAATTTTTCGGTGATCTTGCGCTACCCCCTCGACTACGCGTTGAAGCGCAAAAATCCTAGTACTGCGCCGCTAGCCTAGGGAAGCTCTGATATATTTGTAAGGCGTTTCCCCTAAGGTGACCGCAAAGTCCTGTTTCGCCAAAAACTGGACGGGGCGTCGCGGGGTGTCCCCGCGGAGGGGGTAGTGACAAACCCGCGCCATGCGCGGGGTTGACACGCAGGGGGAGACTTCCCCCACAAAAATAAATAAAAATAAAAATCGCTTTAATGAGATTATACCTAGGGTAAACGTAGTTGAGGTAAACGGATTTTCTGGGTATTCTTGTCCTCAGCTTAGAACGAACGGCGCGCCAATTTGGCACAGTTTTTGAGCAAATATAGGCTACAGTTAACTTTCGCAAGTTAAACTAAGCAAAAGATATTAGGAAAGGTGGTACTCATTTTGCAGTTTACGTACTATGGGCATTTGAAGAAGGAGTTATGCCATGGTAGTAAAAAACGCAGGTTTTCGACAGGAACAAACAAATAAAGCAAAAAGCACGGACGTTGCATTAGATAATAAAGTAGGGCCAAAGGGTGAGCTAAGCGCGATAGACACAGGTAGAATTCAAAGTGTGCAAGTAGTCTTTCGTGAAAGTGCGTCAGCGAGCTCGCCGAACATATTGGGAAGTAAGTACTTAGCTTCGGGTACGCAGATTTCGCTGCTCAAAGAGGAGGGAAATTGGTACTATATTGAGGCATTGGGTAAGCGCGGTTACATCGCCAAGACCACGACCGCTACAGTAGGTGGTAAAGCCAGAACAAAAGCCACTGCGACTTTTAGAAGCAAAGTTTCAAAACTCACACAAGAGGCTTGGGATGATGGCGTAGCTGGTAATGCCCAAGAATCCAAAATTAAGCAATCCAAATTCGACGAAAACGACTCGTTAATTGAGAATGCGGCGCGGCTAACGGGTGCTGCCGAAACGGGTGGAAGAGTCAACACGTATGGCGACATCGGTGATGGTGCTGGCCTCTCGGTTGGTTTATTCCAATTCACCGAAACCTCGGGTGGTCTTCATTCATTGCTAGTTAAGTACAACAGCATGAGCAAAACCACGAAGGTGCCCCAAAGCGTGTTGGATAAGGTCAATCGAAAAGGGAAAAAGGCTGGCTACAAAGTCACAGGTGAAGATAAAAAAGAAGTAGAGAAGTGGCTAGATACCATAGGCGCGGATGAAGGGGAGTACGCAGGATTCTACAAAGACGTGCAGTACGCTGCGTGGGGCGAGATGTATGTGGATAGGGCACAAAGCAATATGCGACGCTATGGCTTGGATCCAGACAGTTTGGATCACAGAATCCAAACCATGATCGTGGATCATGAAACAAACCGTGGCCATGGCGGCAACCGTAGCATGCTTGAGCTTTTAGCCAAAAAATATGCTCCAGGCCCCGTGGTCGGCGATCGCCAACAAATAGACCAATCCAAACTTACACTCCTGCACGTAGCGCAGGCTCGCCAAGAGGATTACGCGACACTCGGCAATGCCAAAAACTATCTTGATGGTTGGAACAACAGAGTGGCTAACGCGTATCTTGCCCTTAAAAAGGGTGGCTCGCAAACTGCTCAGCCACAAACTGCGCAACAAAACGCTCCTAAGCAAGAGCAGCAAAGTCAAGACACAAATGTCGCTGCGCCACAAACAGCTGCTACTGTCGGTACGCGAAGCCAAGACCCCGCTACTGCACCTGCACCTGCACAGCAAAGCGGCGAAAACACCCAGGTTGCAAACAGCTCGCTGGCGCAACTGCTGCAAGCAAACCCCGGAATCACAACAAATCAAGGACTCATCAATTACTTCTATAGAGTAGGCGGAAACACGTACACTGGCGCGGCACAAGCTGCAAAGTCTTACGGCCTAAACCTCGGCGAACTCACGAGGAATCGTAGAGGGAGCGTGTCGCCAAACGCATCTGCGAGTGCTAGTGTAAGCAGTAGCCCCGCCGCCGCCCCTGCGACACAAAGCAGCACAGCAGAAACGAGCACTACTGCAGCGGAAACGGCCCCTACTACAAGAGAGGAGCCCGCTTCACCCCAAGGACAGGCACAAACACAAGAAGCACTCCCAGAAGGGAACATTACTACAAACTTTAAGTGGTCCGAATTCGCTTCACGCGGTACTCCCGTACCTGCCAATTTGAGGGAAAACGTGAAGCGCTTGTGCAAAAACCTAGAAGTTTTGCGCGAGTCTCTAGGCGGTAAAGCCATTGGAATCAACAGTGGCTATCGCTCGGAGAGTCACAACAAATCAGTTGGTGGCGCCACGAACAGTCAGCACATGTATGGCACTGCCTCCGATATAAGGGTAACCGATTATACTCCAACTCAAGTTTACGATAAGATACTAGAACTAATCAAAGACAAAAAGATGGAGGATGGAGGCTTAGGCAAATACAACACCTTCACACACTATGACGTGCGCGGATCACGCGCTCGCTGGTAAAGCGTAGAAGCAATCTCAAAAATAGACTTTGCGCTCATTGCATGGAGATGAGCGCACTATACAAAAGGCGACCGCGTTGGTCGCCTTTTGTATTAAAGTCTTGGGCAAGAGTAGCTTAATGCGAAAATTTATAAACCACGAAAAACACGAAAAACCACGAAAAATTCTTTTTTAGTCTTATAGAACCAGCTTGATTTGATAAAATCTTACTTGCCTTTCGTGGTAAAAAAGCTTTCGAGCCTTTCGTGTTTTTCGTGGTAAAAAAAAGACGTTATTGATGAATACCTTAGCGGGGTGTGGGGCAGCGCTCCACAAAAAATATTATTCAGCCCAAGCCCGAAGTTGGGCGATAATGGCTTCGATACTCATTCCTTGGGGATTCCATGGTCTTTTGAGCGAGAAAATTTGCCCGCCCGCGCCTTCCCAGCGCGGCTGGTAACCAGCGCGGTCGTCAATGAGCAAATGCCCTGCTTTTGAGCAAACTTCTTTGGGATGGCCAATGAGCATGCGCGTGGTTTGGAGTTGCTCGTGAACCCACTGCCATTTGCCAGCAGCACACTCGGGGAAGGGTGCGGGAGTCGTGAGCACGACGCAATCGGCACCCGTCTTTTGAGCCGCTTGCCAGAGTTCGTCTGTCCAAGGGAGTTTGGAGAGATTAGCCCACCATTGTATGCCTTGACTGCGAACGCGACCCCAAAAATCTCCTTTCGGAATTGACAATCCCCATTCTCCAACTTTAGCCCAGTCCGCTTCTGTGTATTGCTTGGGGTCGTCGCCAAACAAGAGAACTAAAGAGCGGTGAAGATCAACTAAAACGCCATCGAGATCGAGAAAAATAACGCTTGGTTTTTGCATGGGATCCTTTAATTAATGGTGAAATTTAAATGTATTCACCTTTCAATGATTTTGGCAAACTATCGAGAATGTCGAGTACTTCTTGCATGGATTTGGGGCGTTTTGCAGCATCAGCCTGTAAACATCGGTCGACAAGTTCATCAAGAGCCTTTGGAATACAGGGTTCGATTTCTCTCAAATGCTCAAAAACGCCGCTGATTTGAGCGGTATAAATAGCAACGGTGGTGGGGCCATCGAAGGGGAGGCGCCGTGCAAAGCATTCGTAGCAAACTACACCAAAAGAGTAGATATCGGCCTGCTCGTTGATTTGCTCCCCGCGCGATTGTTCGGGCGCCATGTAGTAGGGGGTTCCTATACCTTGTCCTGCAACGGTAAGCCCAGGATTTTCGCGCGATAAGGCTATGCCAAAATCCATAAGATAAGGGTGCCCGCTCGCACTTTCAATCATGATATTGGCAGTTTTAAAATCGCGGTGTATGACTCCTTGGCTGTGGGCTTCACGCAAAGCTAGGGCTGCACAGCGCAAAATGTGAGTGCACTCCGCGTAAGGAACGGGGCCAGACTTAAGTTTTTGGTACAGATTCTGTCCATCGATGTAGCGCATGGTAAAGAAGTACACGCCATCAATATGTTCGAGGTGGTAGGCGGGGAGTATATACTCGTGGTCAAGATCGCGAGTAACCTTGAGTTCACGCTTAAAACGATGCAACCACGCCGAATCGTTGACGAGTTCGGGTCGCAATATTTTGAGAGCCAGAATTTCGGCTAGCGTGGTATCAAGAACTTTGTAAACCGTACCCGTCCCACCTGTGCCAAGTTCCTCCATGATTTGGTAGCGGCTGCGCGCGAGAACGTTAAGAGCAGAGTTTTGCAGTGAGTTTCGCAATTCGGAGGATATGGCGCGGAAGTTCCCCGAGTTCGCGCGAGTAATAACACGCGTTTCCTTGGATGGGCTAGCAAGGATAATGGGGTTTTCTTCTGCAAGTTCAGGGCTAAGCACCTTCGTATTGGGCACGTGATAGAGCTGTTCCCCGCGATCAAAAACAGCGCTTCTTTCCTCTAAATCCGCTTGAATAGTTGGCTGAATCGCTATTGTGCGAAGCGGGGCTAAGGCTTCGGCGATAAGTTCGGGCGATTTTCGGTTGCCGATATTGAGCATCAGTTTTTGCAGTGCTTCGACGCACTTTTGCATCGACGCGTAACGTTGTTGGGGGCGCTCAGCTAAAGCGCGTTGGAAAAAATCAATCGTCGATGTGAGTGCATCGCCAGGAATCAGCGCTCGATCAAGCTCCAGCATCATACCCATCCACTGCGGTTCCCACTCATCGGCTTGCTCCTTTGCCGTGAAGAGACGATACAAAATTGCCGCTAGCGCGTAGATGTCACTGGCAAAATTCAGAGCTTTGCCTTGCCGCAACTCGGGAGGATCGAGTTTTTCGCAACCCCAAGTTTTAAAGCCAAAACGCTTTCGTAGAGCTGCTTCCAAAAAACCCGTAACGCTAAGGTTCCCATGCTCATCGATACCAATGTGATCAGGACGAAGCCCTAAGTGGAAGAAGTCTTTTTCGTGGAGGCGCTCCAAGATGCTCGCCGTCTCTAAGATAATGCTAGCCGAGTATTCAGCGGGAAGAGCGAAGTTTTTCGCGTTTTGTGCGTCAAGAACCTTGTCTAACGTAATATTGTTCAGAAAAGGGTAGAGCACATAGAACCCTAGCTCTTGGGAGGAACCCATCTCCAGAATTTCAACCACCCCGTCGATCTTATGCTGTGCGAACTCACGAGCAGCATCCTGAAAATACAGCTTTAGTTCTAGCGTCTGGGCGAGTTCAGCGCTTAGGCTTTCTATTATCATCAAGTCGCCTGCTGGGTCTCGAACGACGCGGCGCATAAGGAACGGCGCGGATTTGAGCACATCAACAGTTCTTAGATTTTGGAGCTGCTCTAGGTCATCGAACATCATGCAGAATCTTTGATACGTTCACGCTTGCGACTATATGTAGCGCAGGCTTCACAAGCGTAGCAAAGATTAGATTACACTGCAATGCATCGCTTCGCTATGCTTAGAACCCTTCCTCTCGTGGGGCTCTGCCCCACGCCCCGCTAAGGGCTATCGCCCTTAGAACCCTTCCTCTGTGCAGCGTCTTGATTTTATGGGCTTTATTTTGAATGCCTGCCTGACTTTCCTCTCGTGGGGCTCTGCCCCACGCCCCGCTTATGATTGGGGCTCTGCCCCACGCCCCGCTAAGGGCTATCGCCCTTAGAACCCTTCCTCTGTGCAGCGTCTTGATTTGATAGGCTTTATTTTGAATGCCTGCCTGACTTTCCTATCGTGGGGCGCTGCCCCACGCCCCGCTTCCTTTCGTGGGGCTCTGCCCCAATGAATCAGAGTTTCCCTAGCAAACTTGCTGTTTACTAGGGTGAATTTCGCTATTTTAGTTTACTCCGCCTTCCTCGCGACAGAACTTATCGCAACCATCGCCAGAAATCAGGTTCCCGTCGTCACACTCTTCGTAGACTGCATCGACGATGCCATCACCACAGCGAGGCGCAAACTTGCACTCGGCAGTACAACCAAAGTACTTACCATCATTAATGCCGTCGTCGCACTCTTCTTGGTGTAGGCTATCGACGATGCCATCGCCGCAGTACGGCGGCTTAAAACTACAATCGTGCGAGCAACCACCGTAGGAGCCATCGTTAATGCCATCATCACAAACTTCGCCCAAAAAGAGCGTTACGATGCCGTCACCACAATATGGGCGCTTACAATCGTTGGTGCACATATCCAGATTGCTGTCATTTGCATCATCGCATTCCTCGCCTGCTTCCTTATCGACGTATGCATCACCGCAACGCGAAATTTTACAGTTGATCAAACAGCGTTCACCTGGTGCCAAGCCAAGATCCCCGTCGCACTCCTCGCCTACAGCGCTATCAAGCACACCATTGCCACAGAAGGCGAAAGTGCAGTCGCTTTGGCAATTGCCACCGGGGGGGTCGCAGTGTTCGGGATATTCAATTTTGTGATTACCGCAGTAGGGCTGAATCCGACACGCCTTGCAACCCTCTTTGATAGCGTCTTCTTCGGGAAGCTTAGTATCGCACTCTTCCTCAGCAGTGATGATCCCATCCCCACATACGGAAGCGCAAGTCGCTGTACCCATGTTGAGGAAGCCAGCAAGCGTTAACTTAAAGTTAGAGCCTGTCATATGCCGCTCAGCGTGGAACAATACAATGGAGTAAATACCGTCCTCGAAAATATTAAAGCGAGAATCCCACTTTTTACCAGTACTTGCATGCGTCGCGTTACCTAAGGTAACCGAACCGCTTACTGGCGGATGCAGCCCACCGAGGTCAAGAGCAAGTTTGCCGTTAATAAAGACCCAAACATCGTCGTCGCCACTAAAGGAGAGCGTCTCACCACCGCGGTATTGGAAATAGGCTTGAAACTCCGAGGTAAAGCCGTAGTTATGCGGGGGATCGTGGTAGTAGTTTCCATACCCCTTATTGTCCAGATTAAAGAAGGACGTGGATTCATAGACGTAAGTTAATCCCGTGGGATCCAAGGCGAGATCTTGTTCCAACTCAAGTTTATCGGGAATAACGATGTTTACGTTCTCGACGGAACGATACCACATGTTGAAGGATTCCTCGCAAGAAATCTGCGACCCGTATGGTAAGGAAATACTAGCCTTATTCATGACAGGTCTTCCATCGGGACCAAGTTCGTTCTCGACTAAACCTAAAGTAGCTCCACTCCCGTCGTATCGGTCAAAATCGGGATGCCCCCTGCCCGCAAAGAAGCAACCTGGCGTCATCGCAGCGACTTGTTCCGCACTGAAGTACCCAGCGCCAGCGCCTTGTTCGTAATAAGAGCGGAAATCGCGGTATACGATGGGCACAAAAATACTTTTGGGGGGCTGACCTGTGAATTTTGTACACTCGTAGCCCGCTTCTATTTTACATTCCGAGCTACAGCCGTCACCTGAAATTAAGTTGCCATCATCGCACTCTTCGCCTGCAATCCACATCGTAATGCCGTCGCCGCAAACGGGTTTGCACTCTCCGTCGCTGCAGCTAAAGATGGGTTCAATTTCGCAAAGCGGACTACAGCCATCCCCCGCATGCATATTGCCGTCATCACAGTCCTCAAGACCTTCGCGTACGCCGTTTCCACACACCGCATGAACGCATGGAGCGCCTGGCGTTGGACAGTGCCAGCCCTGCTCTAGCTTACACTGCGCATTGCACCCGTCACCTGAAATTAAGTTGCCATCGTCGCATTGCTCCAAACCTTCGATTTTACTATCTCCACATTGCGTGCGCACACATGGGCTGCTCGGTGTTGGGCAATGCCATCCTTCTTCTAGTTTACACTGCGCACTGCAACCATCGCCAGAATTTGCGTTACCATCGTCGCACTCCTCCAAGCCTTCAATGATATCATTGCCACAGGTAGTATGCACACATGCGAGACCAGGCGTTGGACAATGCCAGCCCTCCTCGAGTTGGCAGCGTTCATCGCAACCGTCGCCTGAAACATAATTCCCATCATCACAAAGCTCACCGCGTGCAACGATACCATCGCCGCAGTGGCTCGCAATACAAGGTTTGCCCTCTCTTGGGCAAATCCAGCCTGTTTCAAGCTTACAATTACTCGTACAACCGTCGCCCGAAACCACGTTGCCGTCATCACACTGCTCGCCGCCTTCCAGATCAATAATGTCGTCGCCGCAGATAACTTGCTCACACGCTTGACCTGGTATGATACACTTAAACCCCGCTTCTATGCGGCAGGTTGGTGTGCAGCCGTCATCGGCAATGGTGTTGCCATCATCGCACTGCTCGCCCTCATCAAGTTGCCCGTTGCCGCAGCGCAGCTTAACGCAAGCGCCACCAGTCGCTGGGCAGAAATACCCTTCCTCTACTTTACAGTTTGCATCGCAACCATCACCTGGAACGGTGTTGCCGTCATCACATGATTCTTCGTGTGTAACTCTAGCATCGCCGCAGAATGTGCCAAGCCCCGAGCAGTCGCGAAGACATGCGTTGTAACCACCAGTATTATGATCATCCCCATCATCGCATTTCTCGTACTCAGCCTGAACTATGGCGTCACCGCATCTTCCCGGGAACATACAGTTGGACGCACACCCAGTTTCTCCATAGCCCGCATCATTATAGTCGCCGTGATCACAGTCTTCCCCTTCATCGATAAAGCTATTACCGCAACCAACAGGGACGCAACTACCTCCCATGTAGGGGCAAACGTAGCCGTCTTCAACTTGACAGCTTTCGTCGCAGCCATCGCCGTTGTTTTTGTTATAGTCGTCGCATTGCTCCCCCTCATCGCGATCGACAAAGCCGTCCCCGCAGCCATCTTCTACAACGACTATTTTCTTACAATGATAACCGCTGCTATCACATTCATATCCAGCTTCTATTTGGCAATGATCGTCACAACCATCGCCTGCAACGGCGTTGCCATCATCGCAAGATTCGCCCTCATCGAGATGCCTGTTGCCGCACTTGGATACTTCTTCTTGTTTATAACATAGACGTCCTACTTCGGGACAGAGCCAGCCACTCTCAATAAGACACAGAGAACTACAACCGTCGCCCGATGCATCGTTGCCATCATCGCACTCCTCGCCTTCATCTAATTGCTTGTTGCCACAGCTATCATCCCCTATAATCACCGTGTTTCCACTGTTCACTTCCTCTGTGCAAGCCAAAAGCTGCCCAAATGCGAGCACACACAAGACCCAAAACACTCTTTTCATGACTGCTCCTCAAAAGTTAATATTTCCCCAGCCTAAACCGTAGCAAAACACAGATAAAAAAGCAAAAACAATTTTTCGCGATACCTCAATAAACCACAGCTTCCTTAAAAGAGATTTTCTTCAAAGCTCCCAGTATCTCAAAAAAACACGTGACGTAAACCCAAAAACAAGCGTTCAAAACTCAGCAACGCATTGGCATTTCCCAAAAGTGCAGCATGTATTTCGTCGCACAATAACATACAACGATGTATATGCGAACTCTCCGTGTGCCTAGCACGTTTGAGCAAAGATTGACGCTGGTGTTCTAGTGAAAGCGTCGCATTTTCATCGTTTTGTAATATTAATAAATCACGCAAATACGCCGTTAATAATAATAATAATTGTGAATGTATTTCCTTATCTTTACTAATGGTATCGGCAAGTGCAAAGCAGTCCAGCGCATGCGAAAGATTTGTAATATCATCGAAGCGCTCCAAAATCCGTTCACTATGAGAGCCCTCGCTCAGCTCAATGGCATCCGACAAACTGCCCAAACTAAGCGCCGCAATCGCTTGCGCCTTCTCGCGCGCACAACCGCGCTGCGTCAAAAACTCCTGCACCTCTACTTGGCTAAAGGGCGCAAAACGCAAAATCTGACAACGACTTATAATGGTAGGCAAGAGCCGCTGCTCCTGGTCGGTTATCAAAATGAAACTTGTCCGCGTCGTCGGTTCCTCAAGCGTTTTAAGCAAAGCATTAGCCGCCGCAATCTGCATCAAATGCGCATCATGAATAATAACCATACGCCGACTTGCCTCGTAAGGCTGATACGCAACACTCTGTTGCAGCTCACGAATTCGATCGATACTTATACTCGCCGTTTCCGTCTTGAGCTCCAAAAAGTCTGGATGCTGCCCCTCCGCCACGCGCCGACAATGCCGACATTCCTTGCAACGCGCCCATTCCTTATCCGCCGGCCTCGAGCGCTCGCAAAAATTCACCTGCACAAACGCCCTCGCAAGCATCGCTTTGCCTATCCCGCTTCGCCCCATAAACAAAAGCGCATGATGCACCCTATCCTTGCGCAACGCATGCATCAACCCGCGTTTTATGGCTTCGTGTCCTAAAATATCATCAAACAGCATTCCCGCTCCTCGCCCGCTTCAAGCGCACTGCAACCCAAAAACTCTCGCTCCCCGCCGCATGCAGCCACTTGGACAACTTCACATCCACGCTGCGCACCCCCGCATAAGTCAGCAAACGCTCCACCATCGCGTCGCACAGCCGTTCTAGAAGCTTCACACGCTTTGTGCAAGCCAGCTCCAAAATATCGCCAATCAAAAACTCGTAGTTCAGTGCATCATCCACCTCATCACTCTTAAAACAAGGCAACTCATCGATTTCCACCACCGCCGTTAGCTTATACTTCGTCCCTTCGCGCCCCTCCCGCTCATACACACCGTGGTAGCCGTAAAATTCTAGATCTTCAATGATGATTTGTGGCATTGCTAAAACCTTTTTTCTTCTGTTTTGTGGGGGGCTTCGCCGCCCCTACGCGCAAGCTTCCCTCATGATCGGCGGCTTCGCGCAAGATTTTATGCATTGTATGCGCTAAAACGCGCATCCAATGCATAAAATGCGCTCAGGCGCCGCTCCTTCAGGTGATCTTGCGCTACCCCCCAGAGGCACGTCGCGCGAAAGTTTTCTATAACATCGTAGCCAAGAGAGCTTTGCACGGGGGGAAACATCTTTTCTTTGTGCCAAAGAAAAGATGTTTCCCCCCGTACCCCCCTCCCCTTCAATCGCGACATGGATGTCAGCGATTGGTCGCGG
>JBBAEA010000049.1:0-22409 GCA_041656175.1 Bradymonadales bacterium
ACGAAGACCTTTTTCTAGACGTAATCTATCTTCTATCGTAAAGTGACTGTAAGACTGCATGAACCCTCCTGAGTGTGAGTCTTTTGCAAAACAATCATACAACAGAAAGTTCGTGCAGTCCCCTGTTACACTCGTAATGAAGATCTACCGTGTCCCCCTACGTGTCAACCCCACGCTTTGCGCGGGTTTGCCACATCCCACAATTCCGACTACGATTTGCGCTGCACTCACGCAGGCTTGCGCCCCAAACCCCGCTTATGCAATCTGTCGATTTTATGGAGAAAGCCGAGATCTCGAGGGGGTAGCCCAAGATCACCGAGAAAATGGCCTTACAAACGCAAAAAATGCGATGAATGCGCGCTTTGAGCGCATACATCGCATTTTTTTTAGCGTTTGTTGGCTATTTTCGAGGAAGCTTGGGCGAGGGGGAGACTTCCCCCACCCAAGAAAGACGTCAAATCATTATTCCACGTTAATGACGGTATCGTACCATTTTCCGGCTTCGTCTGATCCTTTAATGAGCAATTTTCCTTGCTCTCCAGAGAGCTCAAGTTGGTTTCCAGCGCCTCCAGTGCGTGTGGCGACAAAGACTTCGACGCGTGCTTTGCTCGATTTTCCGGCGCTTGCGGCAAGTACGAGACGGTATTGAATTTTGTTTTCGCCGCGTTTTAATTTGGGAGTGATGTCGTGGACGTCTTGTGCTTTGTGTTGTCGTATGGTGTGGAAATGTGCGCCATTGACGTAGACTTCGATGTCGAAACCTAGGAGGCTTGGGCTATTATTGAAGGCTACGACGTAGTATGAGTGGATTGGTGTGGGATCTTGTGGGTTTTGGGGAGCGTAGTTTTGCGGGGCGCTGGGATAGGTCTGTGGGTAGCTGGGGTTTGCTATGGCGGCGGTGGTGGTGACAGTTTGGGGCGCGTAAGTGGGTGATTGAGGGAGAGAGCTGGGATTTTGTGCTGGGGCTTGATTGCTCACGCTAACGTGGTATTGCGGGGCGCTGAGGTGGAGGTTTCCGAGGCTATCGAAGTATACATTGACGTTCTCGAAGCGTTGATTCTGTAAACCCGTGACGTCTACGTTGTTTAGGAAAACTTTATTCTGCGCGTAAGTAATAGTAGCGAATAAAAGCAGGGATAAAACAGTGGTTATCGAATAAATGGCAAATCTTTTCATTTTTCTTCGTCTCCTTTTTTGTTGATGGAATTTTGTAAATCTATGCTATAATGGCCAACAGTGGGGTCAATTGTCGCCACTTAAGGCGACTGCGCCCACTTTCCCTGGGCTTAGCTACGAAGCTATTATAGTTTATATTCGCATATACTCAATTATTTTAGGGCTAATATTTTTATGATGCCGCGGCATAGATTTTGCTAATAGTTTATACAGGGTTATGGGTGTTATTCTTAACTCGCGATATATTTGGAGGATATTACGATGGCAGTGGGAAATAGTTTTAAGGGTATAGAGAAGGGAGCTGCGCGTCGCGTGGGCGATCCCGTAGCAAACTTCATGTTTACCGCCAGCATTGATGGTTTGGGCGATGTTCACTGCAATGGTGTTGATGGCCTGAGCTATGAAGTGGACATGATTGAATATCGCAGTAGCGATAAACCCATGGTACCAAGATTCCGCCAAGGATTAAATAAGCTAGGACGCGTCACCTTAAAGCGGGGTTACCTCAACCAAGCCGATGGGCGCAAGTTGTTAGCGTGGCTGCAAGAAGTTGAGAGCAAGACCATGCAACGGCGTAATATCAACATTTCGCTAAGTGATCAGCAGGTAAACGATAACGAGCGTATGAGTTGGACGCTTGTCGATTGCATGCCCACAAAGTGGAACATCAGTTCTCTTGATGGCAAGGGCAACGAAATCGTGGTTGAGAGCATCGAGTTTGTTTGCGAAACGATGCTTAAAGACAAATAAAACCTTAGTTCTTAAAAAAGCCCTTCCTTGAGAAGGGCTTTTTTCTTTCTGAACCTTATGCGATCCTGAATTATATGCCTTCAATTAGAGCGATAAGCGCTTTTAATTCGGCGTTACCGCTTGCATTAAACGTTTTATTCGCTCTCCTTCTACTTTTATGAAGAACACTTTGGCTCCCGATATACTCACCTTACCTGGCATTGCGCCCTTAATGCGCTTTACGAAGCGTAGCGGACATACGTGCACCTCTCCCTGTTTAGCTCTTGATTGCTTGGAGTAGTGCAGAGCTAGCGTTGCAGCATCAAGTAAGGTCTCGGAGTCGGGGTCTTGGGCTTTAACAACGACATGCGAGCCAGCTCCTCCCGCAACGTGTAACCAAGTGTCGCGCCCTTTTGCGTAGTGAAAACTAAGGCTATCGTTGTGTTTTGCGGATTTACCCACCCAAATCGCCACCCCAGTTTTTGAGAAAAACTCGCGGTAGGGCAATGGCTTCGTTTCATTCTTTGTTTTTGATTTTAGCTGTTTTTGTTTTTTCGCAAAAATCCGAGGAAAAGCCTTGAGTATGGAATTTTCGACGTTTTCGATGCGTTTTTCGCTATCATCTGCATACTCGAGCTGAGCTAGCTCTTTTAAATACGCGCTTATTTCTTCTTCCTCGAGTTCAGCCGTCAAGATGCGCTCTTCGATCATGGGGACTGCGCGCTGGCTTTTTCTTAGCTGTTTGTATCGTGCATCGATGTTTTCACGGGGGCTTAAATCTTCTTCTAGCGTAATTTCGCACGTGCTAGACTTGTCGAAACGCTCCAACCGCACTGTTTTCATGCCCTTTTTGAGGCTTGCGAAGTTCGCGGCGAGCAGATCGACTTGCTCGCGTGTCGAGAGTATATCTTGTGCTCTCTTGAGATCGCGTGTGAGTTCAGCGCGGAGGCGCTCGCTGCGTTTTTGCAAACGCTGTAGCCCTTGTAGGAGCTCTTTTAACCTGACGTGGCTGCGCTGTATTTTGTCCTGCTCTTTGAACTCTTCGCTAAGCGCGTGCAGGTAGTCAAGATCGCTAAGCTCAGGCAGAGCTTTCTGCGTTTTATCCAGAGCACGCTTTGGGGGCGCAGGCAGCTGGTAGCTCTCATTTGCTGGTCGTCGCGGGTTAAAACTTGCCGTTGCAAGTACCCATTTTTTCTCGTCACAAAAATATATATTTGCCCAGCGTCCAGTAAGCTCTAGCATCAAGTAGTAAGATGTTTTTTCGCGATTACCAAATTGCATAGTAATCACGCGGTCGTCTTCATCGAGTCGCAGCTCCCTTAACCTTAGCCCCAGCAGATGTTTTCGCAAAAGCATGGTAAAGGGCTTTGGCTCAGCTTGCGCGAAACGCTCATCGAGCGTGTGGAAGCGGCAGCATTTCGTGTCGATGATTAAGTATATGCGTCGTGTTCCCCAAAAGACTGCCTTCTCACTGTGGCATCGAAAACGCAGGAGCCAGCGCTCGTCCCCATCGCTGATGGCGTCGAGAGAAGCGGCGTAGAGCTGTTCATTGAGTATGCCAACAACTCGCTCTAGTTGCGCATAATTCATACTTCCGTCTCATCCTGTAGCGCGTCGAAGAACCTATGGTTTATAAAAAATAGTGGCAGCCTAGCGTTGTGTATGCCTATCCTAGCCTCTAGCATGATGCTTGCGCACTGTCGCGCGGAATATGCGATAATCTGCATCTCTTGGGCATCGCACTCCACAACGGCGTCACGGGTAAATTCGGCGTTTGTGATAATGACACCTCGCTGCAAATGGTGTTCCTGCACCATCTTTCTAAATTTTAGCACCTCGTCGACATCGATACTTAGTCCGTGGTGCAGCAGAACGAGCACAGACATATAATTGATGCCGCGCGCCTCCTCTGCACGCAGGAGTATCGCGTTCGACTGAAGCTGCACCTGGGAGATTATGGTATAGTTGAGCTGTCGAAGTAGCAGCGTCCCGAGTTGTAGCCACGCTTGCGTGTCGAGGGCTCGCAGCTTACTGAGCATGCTTTGTAGGGCGAGTGTTCGTAGTTGTCGCGCGAGGTCGTAGATTCTGGATTCGGCGCGTAGAACTGCTCGCGTATAATCGCGTTCTGTCAGTCTCCAGCTATTGGGTGCTATATGACGAAACAATGGCCTTTTACCGCGCTCGCTTCGCATACAGTTATCGGCTCGCAGCGCTAGTACTAGCTTCTTCGCCGTCATATTGGGAGAGAAGCGTTGATTGAGGCTTTGTGCGATTTGCTCGCTCGTCATGTCTTCCCCCGTACTTCGCAGCATCTTTACGCTAGCGGCAGCGACATTGTAGTGTTCGCGCGCCGCGTCCCGGCTACGCGTTTTGGGGCTAAGTTCTTCTTTTTGCAGCGCATCGGCCTGCTCAACACTCGCCTCCGCACCGTGTGGGTCGCTAAGCTCCTCGCTACTTTGTACTTCAGACTGCCTTTCTACACTTAAACTAGCCTGCACCGCCTCTCCAGCAACACGCAGCAAAAGCGCCACATCCTCTTTATTGAGTTCCTCTGTCTCGACTCCTTCTTGGCTCATCACCAAAGGCAGTGCCAACGCTTGTTCTTGCGACGACTCCTCACGAATTTCTAGGATTTCCTTTGACCAGGCGCGCAGCGCAAATATCCCCTGCGCCACCGTAAGCAAAGGCGAGTCATTCTGTTTTCGCCTAACTTCCTGAAGCAGTCTAATGCCCATCGTCATGATAGGCGCATTTCCCACATGTCCCAGCAGACCCCGACTGATAGCCAACTCCGCTATTTTTCTAAAATGCAGTGGTCTCTTAACACTACGCAACACCTCTAAGGCTGCTTCAAAAAAAGTCATCTCTCTTCCCCCGCAGAGTTTTCAAAACCCTAGAAAGAGCGTGATTTACCTATTTCATCGCCTCAATATGATTTTATCGGCAGCACAGCCCCACCCCTTAGCAAAACTCCATCACAAAGTATGCTAGGCACTGCACTAAAACACTATCCAGCCCTCGTCTTCTCCAAAACTAACACGCTTAAGCGAACGATAAGTAAACACACAAACCCTGCACAGACCTTCGCCCATAGCTCATGAGTTTGTCTCCCACCAGTTTGATTCTCTGCTCTCATACGTCTTTGACGTCATAATATATGCTCCTAGCAACCTTTGTACTAGGAAAAACTTCCAGCTAATCCATAACACATTCCCGCGCAAAGCTGCAAGTACAGTTTTCGCTACTTAGTCTGTGATGCATTCGATTTTTTATCTTTTGTGGGGGGAAGTGTCCCCCTACGTGTCAACCCCGCGCTGTGCGCGGGTTTGCCACTACCCCCACAACGGGGGCTCAAGCCCCCGTAACGCCCCCACCGCAATTGTTCAGCTCAACCTTTTAGGGCTATGCGCTGAATTTGGCGGTAGTTTTTCGCAATACACTAGATGATCTGGAACAAGTAAAAGAAACCCGCGATCATCGCTATGAGTGAAAAAATGATCACAATGAGGCTAAAATCGATTTGTGGCTTTTGAGTGGGTTCATCGTCGTCTTCTTGGTAAATAAGTCGTTTTTCTGCTCTCGATCTCAGAAATATCACGAGTAAAACGAGCGCCCCGACCATAACGGTGATGAGGAACAAAATATTGGCACTGATTTTATGCTGTGCTTTTTCGCTTTCAATTTTCGCTTTATCAGAGCTGTCGGTATGAAGCAGCAAGCGCACTTGCGCGGAGTTACTCGGTAGCGTTGCTAAAATATAGTTCAGCAATAAAGTCAGCTCATCCTCACTCGCGTTAGCCAAAAGTTCGGGCGCGCCTTCAAGAAGCTGTACTACAGGGTGGGTTGGGGCATGTAATTTGAATTCTATAAGAGCAAAGTCCACGGCATCTCTTAGCGCTAATTTGTAGGGGCTATAAATGATATTTTTCTTATTGGCAGCATCAGCGCAGTCCCAATCGTAAGTGCACGCGTTAATGCTAAGAATTTGTGGCTTGTCGAATTCTAATTTTGGGGCCGCTAAGCGCTGCATCTTCTTTGACTCGCTAAACACTTGCCGCTCAATCCACGCGTTCTGGTAAAAGATGTCGCTAAAAATTGTGCTAGTTCCCCCCATCGTCTCAAGCTCTATGGCTAAGTCTTTGCCCATCTCTAAAATAGGGGCGTTCAAAAATTTGAGTTTTAAATTCGCGCCGAGTAAGCTCAAAACAATGTAGCGCTTATAGTCTTGGTCATCGCTTGTTTTTAGCGATAATTCGATATCAGCTTCCGACATGACGGCGGGCGCAAAGCCAGCGAGCCCAAAGCGATTGCAGCGAATACTTTGGGGTATAGCGCCGCCGCCGTATTTGAGCGAAAGCTGCACGCTTTCTCTGTAGGGCTTATGATTCTCATCGAAGAGAGCTACGATGATGTCACTGGGCTTAGAGCGAAAAAAAGGATTGAGCTGGCGCGAGTCAAAAAAGATGCCTTTTTTAGTTTTAAGCTCCAGCACCTTTAGCTCGCCGCCTTGAGGTAGGTATAGGTCCGCAACTTTTAGACTCTCGCCCTCTGCTGAGTGCAGAGTGAACTGCATAAAATACTCCGAACACGTCGCATTGGGCACTGCAATACGAAGAACTCCTTGCCCTTGCGCAGATAATTCGGTGCTTCCCCTTAACTCATTGGAATTATCGTTCTTGCAATTCAGTATGTAGCTCACGCTGTGGGCAGAAAAATCGTAGTCTTTCTCGTCATGGCTTGCCCAAACGCGCATAATGTTGGTGAGCCCAGGAGCTAACTGCCCAGTGCCAGCCACCTGTAATCGTAATTTTACATACCTGTTGGCTTGGTAAATATAACTCGCCCCCAAGAAGAAGAACCACAAGCCGTAAAGTACGATCAATAGCTTGAACAGTCTTTTAGCTTTCATAACTCGTCATTAAGGGCTTCGATCCTGTTTTGCTGTCTTCCCAATGGTATAAGTTTTTCTTTGAGTAGTGCATGGATTCTGGTGTTTTCTTTCAGTTCTTTCGTAGTCTGGAGCGCCGCGATATACGTTGCCATCTGCGTTTCAAATCGCGCGAGCGCTGCTCCGCTTAGTACATGTGAAGCCTTAGAATCTATAGAAAGTGGATCGATGTATTTTCCGTTTTTCTTCAAACCGAAGTGGAGGTGTGGCCCCGTCGAAATACCTGTATTTCCCAAATACGCAACGGTTTGACCCTGTTTTACGCGGCTACCTCTCTTAATCCCTGCAGCAAAACCTTTGAGGTGCGCCGAGTAGGATGTGTATCCGCGTTCATGCTCAATAACGAGTAAGTACCCATTGCCTCCCTTCCACGCCGCAAAGCTTACAACGCCGTCTGCGATCGCCATAATCGGCGTACCCGTCGGTCCAGCCCAGTCCACACCGTAGTGCGGGCGCACTCGCTTGAGTATGGGGTGCATACGCTTAAGATTGTACGGGCTAGTAATAACGCAACCCAGAACAGGCGCTTTTAAAAACGTTCGTTTAAGCGCTTGACCCGAAGGGGTATAAAACCCGCCTTCTTTTTCATCATCGAAATAAAAGGCCTGTAGGTCTTGGCTGCCATCACTGCGTTGGTAGCGCGCCGCCCAAACGCGTCCGTATTTATAAAACTTGCCATCCAAATACGTTTTATCAACCATGATTTGAAAGCGGTCTCCCGCTTGAGCTTGTGAACCAAAGTCTATGTCATAGATGAAAAGGCGCATAAAGTGGGTTGCCAACTCTCCTGACTCGCCTAGCTGCGTAAAAGCATTGAATAGTGAGCTCTGCAGTACCCCCTCGAAAACCTCAGTTTCCGTCCGTGTCTGTATTTCGACTTTCTCCGAAATGTAAGTTTGGCCATCGAAGTGTGCGACATATTGTTCTTCAGCCGACGCGTTGTAGCTAAACTTAAGAACCTTGCGGTCTTCATCAATAACGATCTCATAGTGGTCACCAGGTTTAGAGCGTTTAAAGTCAAAAACCTTGGACATGGAAGCTATGAGCGGGTGGATGTCTTTAGGATCGAGACCCTTATTTTTTAGCGCAACAAACAGAGTTTGGTTTCTACTAACGCGTCCTTTAATAAGGAAGGGGTCTTCAACTTGCTCTAGCTCGTTGCTGCTTTCTTGTTCCTGTTCAGGGAGCACTTGGCGAATGAGCTCGGCCTCGCTCCAATCAGGCATACCAAATGCCTCGATATGTGGCGCTGATTCCGGGATGTCGTCTTTTCCATGCGGCCAAGTTACAAATACAATAATGGCCACAACGGCTGCGAAAATCGCCAAGACTATCCACGCTGGACGCCTTTTCGTGGCGCTGTTGTGGAATTGTAGTGGAGCTTTTGACATGATACCAACCAGAAAAATAGCCGCTACTCGCTGTTACCGCTCTGTGCTCTCGCCGTGCTAGCGGCCTTTCGCGCTTGCAGCAAAAGATCCGCCGCGTGGGCAAGTGTTTTTTCGCTAACATGAACGCCACCAAGCATACGTGCAATTTCTTGCACGCGTTGCTCAGCGCTCAACTCCACAATAGTCGATAATGTGCGATCATCAACCACCGACTTGGAAACTTGGAAGTGTTGCTCTGCGTAGCAGGCTATAGAGGCGAGGTGCGTGATGCAAATCACTTGTTTATGGAGGCTGACCTCTTTGAGCGCGTTTGCGACAAATGAAGCCGTCATCCCCCCTATCCCTGCGTCCACCTCGTCAAAAACGTAGACCCCCACGTTATCCTTATTCACAAGAACGCGCTTAAATGCAAGTAAAACTCTTGATAGTTCACCTCCAGAAGCGATTTTTGCCAATGGTTTCGGCGCTTCCCCTAGGTTTGGTGCAAGAAAAAACTCTACCCTATCAAATCCATCCGCGCGCAAATCCTCCTCCCCTTGCCCTGCTTCACAATTCACGTGGATGCTCGCGTTCTGCATCGCGAGTTCTTGCAAGATTTCGGACGCCTTCACGCCGAGCAATTCTCCCGACTTCAGCCTTTTTTCGTGCAAACTATTGGCCAGAATCAACAATTTTTCGCTTATGCTTTGACGCTGTTTAATGATGTCTCGCAATCGCTCATCGGTTAGCGCCAAGCCTTCCCGCTCCTCTCGTAGCTGCGCGAGCAAAGCGGGCAACTCATCGGCGGTACGAGCAAACTTGCGTTTGAGTTTATCAATCGTCTGAAGTCGCGAGTGCAAGGCATCTATTTTTTGGGGGTTGTACTCCATCGGCGCGATCCCTCTCAGCTCGTGTACAGCATCTTGCATAAGGATTTGCGCTTGCGTAAGCGAATCCACAATCGCCGTGAGCTGCGGTAGCATCGCCTTGGCTCGCTTCAAGTCTCCCAGTAACAGCGAAATCTCTGATAACAGATCGCCGTCCTGATCATAGAGGCGCTGTAAACTTGCATTGATGACTTTTTGTATACTCTCGGCGTGAGTTAGCTGCTGTAATTCCTCTTCAAGTTCTTTCTCTTCACCCTGTTTGGGCGCATGCTTACTCAGTTCCTCAATTTGGAAATCCAAGTAATCCATGCGCTTTGCCCTCTCGCTTAGCTGCGTTTGTAGTCGTTCTTGCTCGGATTTCAAGTCGCTGTACTTCTTATAAAGCGCTTGATAATCCGCAAGTTGCCCCCCAATCTCTGCAAATCTATCTAAAATGCCTAGGTGGCGCCCAGCATCTAGTAAGCCCACATGCTCATGTTGGCCGCTAATGTCCATGACCGTAGCCATCGTTTCACGTAGCACCGCGAGCGTTTGTAGCGACCCATTAATATAGATACGACTTCGTCCACTACTTTGTATAACGCGTCGCACGATAAAAGAGCCTTCATCTAATTCCAATCCCAAAGCTTGGATACACGTGCAAGCGGGCGAATCGTCATCAACACAGAAAACCGCTTCGACAACGGCTTCTGGCGCCCCTCTACGCACAAAGTCCGCACTTGCCTTTGCTCCTAAAATGAGCTTTAGCGCATTAATAATGATGGACTTTCCCGCGCCTGTTTCGCCAGTAATGACCACCAAGGCTTGATTTAAGTTGAGCTCAAGCTGCGAAACGATAACGAAGTCTTTGATCGATAATGTTGTTAGCATATTTTATTAGCAAAAACCTTTGCATTTACCATGTAAGAGCATCGCGCGACTAAGTTTCCTTACTTTGCTCTAGCTATTTTTTGATCGTTTTTGCATTAAGCAGGGGCCGGTTTGAAAACCAAGGGCAGGTATGAAACCTGCCCCTACTGTTTTTGCATTAATCAGAGCATCCCTAGGTATAATATATCATTACGGCGCATTTTTATCGCAGGATAATTCTGAAATAACGAAATTATTCTTACTATGACCAACGAACAAATTAGGCTTACTTTGCACTGGGGTCATATACGCATAGGGAATTTCAACAGCGCTTTCATAGCTAATGGCGTTTTCCATGCTTAAGCGTTCTAAATTGATGCTAATTTTTACAGCATAAGACTTGGATGCGGCTTCAAAGAAGAGCAAAGCCTCCGTATCTGTGTACATGTGTAGGCTCATACTTGTCATGCTTCTGAGTAATTCTTCATTTTCAAGCATACCAGATTTCATAGCAACTACTTCGGTGCTCAAGATCGTAGAGTCTAGGTACTTTATGCTGATATGATTGAGTGCTATTTTTGGCAAAGCGGCTTCATTCTCCTTCCAAACAGTGAGCACAATACCGCGGCTTGAGCCAAATAATGCGTTGGCTTTCTCGTTGTCAAAAGCTTTAAACGTCGTGAATGTTGTGTCCATTAAATAACCATTATCTAGTGAAGTCTCTACCAGAGTCGCATCGTCATCCATTATTGTTGTTGGCATCTTAAATGTATCTAAAACTACCGAAGCCTTATACGGAGAGTTTTTTGCTGCCTTAAGGAACAAAGAGCCATGACGCCCCTTATTATCTTTGGTATCGACGTTATACACTGAATATAAGGACAAGCGTATTTCAGCCACATCCTGTGGTTTAGGATTTATTTTTTGGTTTGTTATAAGAGCATAACCAATCTGTCTATCAAAGAGCTTTGTCTTTAAGTCCAATGCATTTTCGATAATGTAATCATCATCCTTGTAGTGTACAAAGGGTCCGACGGAGTAGCGATCACTACTCGCGGAGCTCTCTCCCTCGCCTGTTCCTGCGAACGACGCCGTAAAGTAAGTCAATTCTAGTCGCATTGTGGCAATTGTCCCTACGTTTACAGGGCTAGCGCTACCGTGAACTTCCTGTTGCCTGCGATAGCTGATATGTATTTGATTAGGACAAACGATTTTAGCGTTACTCTCGTAGATTTTACATGTTGGCGTAGGTGGCAGCATGTCGATATCAAAGGACTGCACGGGCCCAGCTAAAAGTCTGTCTGTTGCGTCTTTCCCAAAGATATTCGGACAGTTATATGCATTAGCTTTACACTCTGTTTCAAAGTTTCCTAATTCTTCGACGCAGCTTAAGCAGGCTTCAACATAATTCAAAGATTGTGTTGGGAACTCCAATTTATTTACACTTGCCGTGTTCGTAATGGAAATATCCTGAGAAACGAGAGCGCTGGTGTCGCCTGTTTCTATTTTATATACTCTGTAGTAAAGTTCATCATAAGCAGCTTGGTATTCAGTAATAAGCGGTATGGACGGTTCCACACTCTCATCGGCGTATAATACAGCAGGATTGGCGAGCGGTGCTACACCAGTGGGAGGGTTCTGTTTTCCGTGTTGTTTGTCTTTATTGACAGGCGACGTTTTGATATAGAAGGCAATTAAATAATGCTCGTAACTCGGAACATAACCACTATTATCTTCTACCCTGTAGTACATAAGTTTAGGTTTTTTAAGCGAATAAATTCTATTGAGTGGTATTTTATTATCGCTTATGGTGTGGTACACTCGGGTAAGTCCATCCATGGTAGTCCCTGTTTTATCTGACTGAATACTAAAGGTATTGCCTTCAGTTATAAAACCTTCTTCATTGTAGGGCATTATTTTTAGGCGAAGTCCTGTAGTCGTATCGGCGGCGGCTCCATGAACTGTTGAATAATTGTTGTTGACTAAAACTGCACATGGGGCGCCTTCGGTATTGCCTTGGCAGACGGTTTCTTCTGTATAGAGGGTTGCCATGTATTTAACGTCTTTAATTTCAAAAGAAACTAGATCATAGTCAAAGTTATCGTTGTAAACTTTTTCATGTTCTTCGATAGGGTTTAAATTATCTAAGTTTTTTAAATCATTCTCGAATTCGAATTCATCTACAACTCCGTCGCAGTTATTATCTATTCCATCGCAGAGTCCAAACTTGCTCGGATCGGGGTTAAGCGCTTCCGTAACACTGCACCGCAAACCACTTTCCGAACAAACGTTCCAGCCCATTTTCTTACAAGCTCCCACGCCGACGCTACATTCGCTAAGCAATTGCTTCTCATCTACTTCGACCTGCACATCACAGAATCTTCCCTCTAAATCGGAATAACAAGACTCTAATATTTTTCCATCGCACAATACATTACCATCATCATCGGTTTTCCAGCTACAATGTACTTTTAAATTTGACTGTTCTGTCGACTCGCATTCGGCTCCTAAACTTTCACAATTACTTTTATGTACATCTATCAGTTTTTCTATTTGTTTGAAACACAAGTCGCGGCTGAAGCTTTGAATTTTCAACCTATCTGTTGGACAGAAGTCTGTATACGCTTGTTCATAAATTCTTCTAAGAGAGGCGGTGCAGTAAGCTAAATTCCCAGGTTCTGGTTTTGAGAGGACATCGCGTAAAGGCGATTTATTATCGGGCGCTCCCATATTATCAAAGCTATGACAGGCTTGTAATAAGGACAAGTCACAAGAAGCGCCATGGTAACGGATTCCCTCTTTTTCACAATTTACAATAATGTCTTTATCGCATTTTTTGAGTGAATCGCACTCGATGCCTGATATATTTTTCTTGTACAGCTCTATATCGCGATTGATGCTTTTGTCACAAGAAGCTAAAGTATCGCCTGATAAACAATCGCGTACAAGCTCAAGATTGTCTTGTGTGATTTGATACTTGTTTTTACAGTAATTAAGTAATTTCGTGTCTTGGCTCTTTAATGAAAATGCCGCGACGCAGCAAATCGGAGAAATATCATGAGTTTCTAGCTTACAGCATTGCGAAAACTTATCTTCTTGGATATCCTCTAGTTCATACAAATCCTCTAACTTGCATGCAATGCAGTAACCCTCCGCGCGCGAACACTGAGCTTCAGCATCGGTACAGCTTGAACTCTTCAACAAAAATCCAGTTGGACAACTCAATTTCCCCTTGATGCAGCCCGACCAGCGTCCGTTTTCTAGGCACTCCTCTTCCTCAAGGCTACAGCCTTCATCGCATTGCCGCTTTTCACCTACAGTGCATTCGCGAAGTGGTAAGCCACAGGTCCTAACACCATCTCCGTAGTCGTTACATGCCATTCCAGTTTTGCAATCACTATCTTGCTTACAGCCTTCGTACACTAACGTGCATTGCAAAAGAGAAAGAGCCAAGAGGCAGATGGGAAAGAATAAAAATAAATTCATTTGACGGTGCTGCATAACATTCCTCAATGTCTATCTTAAGCCGCGCGCAAAACACAGCAAGCGCATCATAGAGACATTATGAGAAAATTACAACACCCCACAGACTTTGCAGTATAAAGAACTGCGTTTTGCTCGGCGCTAAGGAGATTCTGATTCATTGGGGCTACCGCCCCAAACCCTGTCTTTGGGCTTTCGCACTTGGAACCCGTTTTTTCTTTGTCATTTTGCGCGTCTTCGTCGTCAGCGGCGTCGCTCAGCTCAGTCACGACCCGTTTTTTCTTTGCAATTTTGGCCTATTTCGTCGTCGGCGGCGTCGTTTGGCGCGGTCACGACCTCTAGGTCGTTCCCTTGCCGCACTCCTTGCCTCATAGAGCTAGGCTCAAAATGGCAAAGAAAAGCGTATTTTGTTTTCTTATTTTCTTCTTACTTTCTTTCTTTTCTAGAACTAGGCTCAAAATGGCAAAGAAAAGCGTATTTTGTTTTCTTATTTTTTTTCTTTTTCTTCGTTCCTTGCCTCCTAGAATCCGCATCAAAATGGCAAAGAAGAGATGTTTTTCTTAACAAGTTTGAGCCGCTAACCCCGATAATACAAGACTTTCTTAAATTTTAGGGCTGGCAATTTTGAGTATAGCGTGGAGGGATGCTTTGAATTGCTAGCGTCATTTCGTTTATTTGCAAATCCCTGGGGGGTAGCCAAAGATCAGCTGAAAAAGTCGCTTAAAGACGCACGCCTTGCGCTGGATGAGCGTCTAGCAAATACAGCTCAAGGCGTAGCGGCTTTTGGCGAATTTTGAAGCAAGCTTTGGCGTAGGGGGGCAAAGAAGCCCCCACCAAAGAATGCAATTTTTTCGTTCAAATAGTGCGTCTATGTGGCATATCGCGTAGTTTTTCGCTATAGAAGCATGGGGCTTTGTAGAGTGCGGGGGGGCAAAACTTGCTGAGGAGTGAATTTGGATGACAACTATAAATGATGTACATGAGCAAATTGTTGCGGCGATGAAGTCGAAGGATGCGCGACGCCGGGACGCGCTGCGCTTGATTTTGAACGCGTTGAAGGTGGCTGAGAAGGAGGCGCGGGCGGAGTTGACGGCGGAGGCGGAGGTCGAGGTTTTGAGCCGGGAGGCAAAGAAGCGTCGGGAGGCGATGGAGTCGTATGAGGCTGCGGGGAGGGCAGAGCGAGTGGCGCAAGAGCGCTATGAGTTGGGTTTGATTCAGGAGTTTTTGCCTAAGGCCTTCAGTGAGTCGGAAGTGCGGGCAAAGATTGCGGAGCTTGTGCAGAGTTTGGAGGTGAAGTCCAAGAAGCAAGCAGGTTTGGTGATGAAAAACTTGTCGCCCATACTGAAGGGACGCTTTGATGGGCGGCAGGCCAAGGCGTTGGTAGATGATGCTCTTAAGGATTTAGACTAGCTGCTTGCTACATGTAGGCATCTCAACTACATAATAAAATCAATAGCTTAGCGCATATGAATGATTGACTTCAAAGCGTCAGACGATTAGTTTATAGAGTTGTGTGATTGCGCATGGAGGCGCGTCGTGCTTTGATTTTATAGGCGATCTTTTTTGCATAGCTAAGTTGCTTGGCAGCTGTAGCTTGTTATTTGCGTTGCTTAAATTTTCTTTTGTGTTTTGTGCTAGGGTGTAAGGATTTTACTTTATCGCTAAGTGTTTGTTTAAACTAAGCTCGTTAATGATGTTCTTGCGTAAGGGGCTTAGGTTATTTGTTGAGTGTTGACGTTTTTTGCGTCTGGGTTTTTCCCGTTTGGAGGTTGGTTATGGTTAGATTTGGCAGAGTTTTATGGTTGATGGTGCTATGTAGCGCGTCCATGGCTTTGTTCGCCTGTTCGAGTAACGAAATGCACTGGGATTGTGATCCGCAAAGTTTCGTTCCGCAGTGTAGCGTGGATAGTGTAGGACAGATTGCGGTGACATGTGCGGACGGTGAACTTGTGTTAACGCGCTGTAATACGGGACAAGCCTGTATTGCGGGGGATTGTATAGACGATGTTAATGTCAATGTGTGTAAAGACTCAGAATTTACGCCTACTTGTAGCGCGGATAAGCGACAAGTAGTGACTTGCAAGAATAACACTAAACAATATACATCTTGTAACGTCGACGAAAGGTGTGTTAATGGCGTCTGTGTAGATAGCAGCAAGATCCCATGTAGCGAAGGTTTTGCGCCAAGCTGTAATGGTAACATCGCCATCACTTGTGTTGAGGGTTACCAGCATCAATTGCCTTGTGGTGCAGACCAAGACTGCGTTGCTGGCAAGTGTGAAGATAAAATTGATGAATGTGTGGACGCTGAATTTTCACCGTATTGCAACGCAAGTAACGAACTTGTTAAGTGTATAAGCGGCAAGAAGGTGCCCAGTTCTTGTGGAGAAGATCATTATTGTGATGATGGCAAGTGTGTGGAACAAGGCAGTGTAGATTGTGGTTCAGAGAATTATCCTCTTTGTCGAAGTGGAGCATACTGCGTTTGCGTCGGCGGCAAAGAGAATTGCACGTCCTGCGGTAGTGGCAAGGTTTGCAAGGATGGTGCTTGTGAGCTCATCAATAAAGATAAGTTTGAGCCAGAGGTCGTAGAATGCGGGGAGCTAACGATTAGTGGCACAGACGCTTGTGAACTTAAGGGCACGGGTGCTACGAAAATTCTGCGTGGCAATATTTTGAGTGTTGATAAACATTATCGTGGTGGTAGTGTTGTAATTGAAGGCAATAAGATTACTTATGTTGGTTGCGAGCCACCAGGGCTAGATTCTGCCACAGTGACCACTTGCCCCAATGCTGTCATTAGCCCTGCTTTTATCAATGCGCATGATCATATTACGTACTCGAACAAGGGGCCGGGCAATTGGGGAGCAGAGCGTTTCGATCACCGCATGGATTGGCGCAAAGGCAGCTACGGGCACTCTAATCAAAATGCGTCTGGCACCAACAATAATGAGGTGGGCGAACTTCGCATGCTTATGAGTGGCGTGGGCTCGATCTTTGGCTCTGGCGTGGTTAGTGGCCTTACCCGTAATGTCGACAGGGAAACTGTGGGTAACATCCCCAGTAGCAGAGTCCCAATATATCAAACCTTCCCGCTCGGAGACGGTGGGCTTTCCAGTTATAAAACGGATTGTAGTTTCTCTTATCACAATCAAACGAAAAATTTTGATAATACATGTGCTTACGGTCCACACGTTGCAGAGGGCATCAACAAAGCAGCTTGGAACGAGTTGTACTGCTTAAGCGGTAAAGAGCCAAACAGTCCTAATTTATTCCAATCTAAGGCGGCCTTCATCCATGGTATCGCTGCGACACCAGATCAAATCGCAGAGATGGCAAAAGAGCAAATGAAGCTTATTTGGTCGCCGCGCACCAACGTTTCGCTTTACGGCGACACTGCCCCGGTCACTCTTTACGACAACCTTGGCGTGACCATCGCACTCGGTACTGACTGGGTGACATCGGGATCGGCTAACATGCTCAGAGAGCTGGTGTGCGTCGATTTCCTCAACACTCACTATTATAACAATCACTTTACCGACTACGAAATTTGGCGCATGGCTACCTACAACAGCGCAGTCTCCCTCGATCTCGACTCCCAACTCGGCGATATTAAAGTCGGTCTACTAGGCGACATTGCGATATTTGCCGAAAAAGCAAGCAGCAAAGGCTACCGCGCTGTGATCGACGCCGAGAACAAAGATGTTCTCTTAGTGATGATCGATGGTAAAATATTTTACGGTAATGCAAATCTGGTTACCGCCAGCAACTGTGATACCGTTGACGTTTGTGGTTCCGCGAAAAAAGTTTGCAGCGATGTCTCTGGAAAATCGTACTCGGTTCTCAATAACCTTAAAGCGTATCCCATGTTTTTCTGCAATACTCCACAAGGCGAGCCGACCTGTGTACCCCAGCGCACACGCGATACAGATACGACGAATCAAGGCACCACAAAGTATAATGGAGACTACAGTGCCGCTAACGATAGAGACGGTGACGGTATCCCCGATGATGTGGATAATTGCCCCGACGTATTCAATCCTATCCGTCCACAAGATAATGGCGTACAGCCCGACTTTGACAAAGATGGCTTTGGCGATGTTTGCGATCCCTACCCGCTTTGTGCCGACAACGACGAAACCTGCCCGGTTTTTAACCCCAACGATATCGATGGCGATGGTATAACGAATAGCTCAGACAACTGTCCTACTGTTGCAAACCCATATCAGGCGGATACGGATGGCGACGGTGAAGGTGATGCCTGCGATCCTTGCCCAACAATTCCCAATATTGGCCCAGGTCGATGCCCAATTGATACGCTTAGCACGATCAAATCCATACATGATCAATGTCTAAGTGCGACTGGTTGCAATGACACCACCGAGGTTAAAGTTAGAGGCCGTGTTACTGCTCTTGTTATTGACAATAATGCTAAAGGTGTCTTTATCCAAGATCCCGATGCTACAAACACGGAGCGTTCTGGTATCCACGTTCATATGCCTGGACATAACTTCCAGATCAACGACGATGTGGAAGTGCAGGGTAAGGTAGGCTCTCACTACGATCTAAGGCAACTTCAGGATGCCGTTGGCAAGAAAGTGGGTTCTGGCCCAGCCATCGTTCCCACCGTTGTCAACGTCGCAGATGTGACCACGGGTGGCTCAAAAGCTAGCGACTACCAATCGGTACTCGTGAAGATCGAAGGTGTAACGGTTACTAAATTAGATTCATACAATATGTGGGAAGTGCAAGATAGTGCAGGCAAAAAAATCTTTATTGATGACTTTAACTGGGTTACGGCTCCCATGGCTGCTGTAGGCGAGTATTACAGTTCGATTACCGGCGTGCTCGTGTATGACTTTGGGAACTCTAAGGTTGCACCTCGTAGCGCAGACGATCTCGCAACGGGAGTCGCTATGCTGAGTTTAACGCCCGAAAATATCAGCGATGAATACGGGAGTACAGCAGAATTAACGATTACACTAAACCAAAGCGTTGAAGCTGACACCGCTATTACACTGACCTGTACCGAAGTGACATGTCCCGCTACCGTCACGGTGGCGGCTGGCCAAAATAGCGTTACTTTCCAAATCACCATCGGCACAGCTAATGGCACGGTCGTCGCGGAGTACGATGGCAAAACGCTAACAACAAACGTTACCGCTATTGACCCCGACGCGCCCGTTGCTATTAGTACGCTGACCCCCGAAGCTGCCACTGCTGTTGCAGACTCTAGCGTCGAAGTCACGATCACTTTGAACAAGAAAGCTGAAACTGGTGGTGCGCTAATCACGCTGACATCTAGCAACACCGCTGTCGCTACGGTAGATGCGAGTGTGACTATTGCTGAGGGAAGCACTACGGCGACATTTAACGTTACAGTGCCAGATACGGCTGTTGTTGGTGAGAGCTCTACTATCAGCGCCCAACTGGGAGCGGATAGCCCTGTGAGTATGGAGATTACGGTTAAAGGGGAAAATGTATGGGATCATGTCTATGATTTTGAATCTCTCACTCTTGCAGCACCTTATGCCACAGAGAACGAAATAAAGTCGACGGAAACGGGTGTTACCGTGATGACATACGGAGCTGTTGTTAGCCCCGCATCTACCAACAATGCGAGTGGAGCTATCGACAACATTACCTTGCTATTTGGCACTAAACAGCAAAGTGACGCGACAAAGAACTCTAAGCTCGTAGCCACGGGCTTGACAAAAGGTGCTGGTCGATTAGCATTTGAATATAAAAGTGTTGGAAGTGATGGCGCTGTAACGATCGAGATTGTTGTTAATAGTGATGACGGAGAGAGTGATGTCATACTGAAGGAGGCTGCACTCCAAAGCACCAATGCTCAAACCTTTGAATTTGATGTAAACCGCAATAACGTTACGAAGTTGATACTACGCGTCAAAGAAGACACCCTAAATTCCAGCAATGCGCCTCGCCTAGGTATTGATAATTTTAGGTGGTCAGACTTCTAGTCTCCGACTTTGACTGTAGTCAAAAGCACAGACCCCGAGGGTCTGTGCTTTTTTTGTTTTGCCTCACATAGGTCTGAAACTAAAACTTGTTATTAACAAGATATCTTGGCATAATGCGCCAAGGGGGGCTTTTTTGTAGGAGGTATCATGCGCTATACAGTATTAAGCCTAATACTCATATCTTTTTCATTCATTGCTTGCGGACCAGATGAAGTTGTGAAGAAATACATCTGCCCCATTGAAAAGCCATACCTCAACGATGTAGACAAGAAGTGTTATTCGTCTAAAGAGGCAGCCGATGCTGCCAACGAGGCAAATAAGGAAGATCCGCCAGTTACTCCCGAACCAGAGCCTACCCCTGATCCCGAACCCCAAGCTGATCCACAACCCGTACCTCCCGAAACTTAGGCTAGGCCATGTCGAAACTTGAGAGCAAGCGCAATTTGGGCATAGCCGCAGAGCATTATCGCCGTTTTATCGAAGCCATGGGCTTGGACTCGGCTTTGGAGAGTGCCGAGAAAACGGCACAACGGGCTACAGAGCTCATCGCAATGTGGACGAGTTCTGTAAACGAAACTTCACCTACACTATCGACTATGCCAGCACCTGCCAACAGTGGCTGGATCGGTATTGAACACATACAATTTTACAGCTACTGCGAACACGACATGGTTCCCTTTTTTGGCATCGCAGATCTTATCTTTTTGCCCAACGAAAAGATCGCTGGTTTTGGCGGTTTTGCCCGTTTTATCGACTATTATTCGAGAAAACCCCAAATCCAAGAACAACTTTGCCAAGAGATAGCCGACGCCATTGATCTTCACTTACAGCCCAAAGCTCTGCTTCTTCGCTTATCATCGCGCCAGCTCTGCCTCGAAATGCGCGGACGTGGTGCTGGCATACTCTGCACGAGCTATGCAGAGCGAGGTCTTTGCAGCAGTGATCCGCAGTACTTGCGTATTGCGCAAGAGCGGCTAGGTAAAGCGAGCATACACTAAAGCTTGTTATTTCGGTAAAACGCTTTAGATAAGCTCTGATTACTATAATAATTAGAGACATTTGCGCGGCTAGAAATTGTGAATTTAATTTTACAAATCCGATACTGTTTTAAATAAAATGAGACATTTTGTAGAGAAATATAAGCTAAAAATGCTAATAAAATAAGGCAAGGTGAAGATAGAATGACATTTTATTCGAAAAGCACTTAAAAGAGTGCTTTCTTTGGGGAAGGGGGGTACGGGGGGAAACATCTTTTCTTTGGCACAAAGAAAAGGGTTTCCCCCCGTGCAAAGCTCTCGACAATAAGAAGAAAATAAGAAAACAAAAACACTCTTTTCTTTGCAATTTTGATGCGGATTCTAGGAAGCAAGGAGCAAAGCGAAGGAGGATTTGCTTAGCAAGTTTGATGCGGATTCTACGAAGCAAGGAAAATAAGAAGATGAGAAGAAGATAAGAAGAAGATAAGAAGAAGATAAGAAGAAGATAAGAAGAAGATAAGAAGAAGATAAGAAGAAAATAAGAAAACAAAAACACGCTTTTCTTTGCAATTTTGAGCCTAGTTCTAGGAGGCAAGGAGTGCGGCAAGGGAACGACCTAGAGGTCGTGACCGCGCCAAACGACGCCGCCGACGACGAAATAGGCCAAAATTGCAAAGAAAAAAGGAGCAAGCACTGAACATGGACAACAGCACACAGCCTCTTGAAGTCAAACTCGATGCCAGCCTCCTTGCCGATGCAAGCCTCGCCATGCTAGCGGAATACATTGATGGTATTAAGGAAGGCGATGATGAGGGAAACCTGCGCTACGGCATCTTTTTACCCAACATCATCAAGACCGATTACATGAACTACCCTGGCTTGCTCTCAACGGCGCAAGCCGACTGGATAATGGGGGAGCAGTGGCAGGGTGACGATTGGCTTGCAGCCATTCCGCTAGAACTTGCGGGTCTTGCCCAGCTATGTTCGATTTTTGAGCTTACGCGCGAGGACGCTGAAATTCTGACTTTGTTAGCGGGCATTGCGATGAGCGAAACGGTACGTGAGCTCTGCGTAAGCCTAACGCTCGGCGTTACTGAAATGCCTTGGGTTATTCGTTTGGGGGGATTACTCAATATTTTGTGCTACCGAAATTTGAGATGGCGAGAGAAGTTTGCAGAGCGCTTTAGAATGGATAAACCGCTATCGGCAAACCGCCTTATTTTGTGGGCCGCTGATAGCACGTACATGAACCAAGAGCGACGTGAGGTCTTCATTGCTGACGCTGTACTGGACTATCTGCGAACCGCGGGTGGCGAAAGAGTTGGCCTGAGTGAAACGCTTTTTGCTTTTTGCCAACGCCACGATCAAAAGCTTGAGCTTGATGATCTTCTACTGCCTGAAGAGAAAAAGGAAGAGCTGCAACGCTCCTACGACCGAAAACCCATACATATCTTCCTCAAGGGCGATAAGGGAACAAAGAAAGCTAAGGTAGCAGCGGCGCTTGCCAACAACATCGGGCGTGGCCTCATGAGCGTTGAAATCTCGCACTTACTGCGTATTTCGCTTAGTAGCCTACGTGAAACCCTAACCGACATACGTCGTGAGTTCTTGCTTCACAACGACTGCATCTATTTGCGTTACAGCGAGCACCCCGAGTACCTCGAACAAAGCCGCATAGAGTTGCTACGTGATTACTTGGGTAAACTGGATATATTTTGCGGTGTAGCGAACAACTTCCCCGCTTGGTTCTACGAAGTTTTTGAGGAAGCCGTCGAAGTCGAAATAACGCTACCCAACGTCGATTTTCGCATTGATTTGTGGAAAAAATCCTTGCGAGGAACAAGGCACCCGCAAGTTCAGGCGAGCATAGAACAAATAGCGCGACGCTACGCGTTGTCGGAGGAGCAAATCGCTCAAGCTGCTCTAGAGGCTACGCGCTCAGCCAAAATGCATGGGCGAAAATTCGTCAATTTACAAGATCTCGACAACGCTTGTAGACGTTTTTTCTC
>JBBAEA010000050.1:0-22093 GCA_041656175.1 Bradymonadales bacterium
ATCCTGACCCAGATCCTGACCCAGATCCTGACCCAGATCCTGACCCAGATCCCGATCCAGACCCAGATCCAGACCCAGATCCAGACCCAGATCCTGACCCAGATCCTGACCCAGATCCTGATGTTTTGGAACCAGCGGGTCCCATCATTAGCGAAGAGGAGATGAATGCTATCGTCGAAGATAGGGCGCACTTTTACTTTGACTACGATCTCGCGGTAAGTAGCCACGACGATTTTCTTCGCTTCCCATACCCCAACGGAATGCGAACCGACGAGTTCGGACGACCAGACTTTGCAAAATTCGAGTTCCCGTTAAAAGATATGCCGATCGTTGGTTCGATGATTCAAAAAATCCGCGGTTTACTACAAAACGAGCGTGCCGGTTTTAGCCCACAGGGTGCAATTTACATGCGCTCTAGCGTCGCTTTAAACAGCTCTCGCTTCCCAACGCCCGCGCAGAGCATGCAAGAAAACTCCTGTGTGCAACTCATCAACATCGATAAAAACTCTAAACACTACAAAAAACGCGTCCCTGTATACGTCACTTTCCACGCTCTAAAAGACAAGATTTGGGATGCGAACACCTTAGTTGTACGTCCTGTACCTGGCTTAGCGATGCAACCAGGCTCCCACTACGCCTTAGTCATACTCAACAGCTGCATGTCCTCGCCAAGTGGTACTGGCATCTATCAAAGTAGGAAGCTATCCAAAGTCATTGATTTAACAGCCCCCAAACGCTACACCGATGTACACACTCCCGCTGTTCAGGCGTTGTATTCCATGGGCTTTAATCTCAACAAAATAGTTGGCTTAAGCGTCTTTAAAACGATGGATCCAGCCCAAGAAATGCTGAGCATGGCCGCCGACCTCAAGGGTAGGGGCTCTATCGTGATCGATAAGGATAATAAAGCCGAAGGCGATTACGAATGTAATGACACTGTTTGCGTCTTTCATGGCAAGTTTAACACTGCAAACTATATTGAGGGGCAATTTCCTTACACGAGCGCTGGGCAAGGCGTCATAAAGTTTGATCCCACGGGTAAACTTATCAGTCGTGCTCAAAAAGAAATCGTCAATTTCTCCATATCTATGCCGAGTAAACTTAACATGCCCCCAAAAGGTTTCCCCATCATTATTTATGGACACGGCACAGGCGGTGATTCACGTACGCATTGCACTGGACGGAATGACGAAGGCATTGTCTTGCTCAACAACAACGTACCCGTGGCCATGCTTGGTTTCGACGCATGTTTACAGGGCGCGCGCGGCGGCGAGGGTGGCTTGAGTGAAGCAGCCCTTATTCCCATGTTCATCCAAAACCCCGAAGTCATACGCGAAAGCGTTCGCCAAACCGTTGTCGACATGATGGTGCTTTACGACATACTAGAAGGCAAAGCGCTCAAGCTGCCGGCCCGACCAGGTACTAGCGAACCCGTCATTTTCGACCCCAGTTATGGCCTCTACATGGGACACAGCCAAGGTTCGCAGGAAGCAGGCTTACTCCTTGCCGTCGAACCGTTAATCAAAAGTGCCTTCCTATCCGCTGGCGGTGGTGGGCTCTCCATTTCTATGACAGAACTTCGCATTTCGGTGGACGCCCTTGGTGAAAACTACAAAAATAAAAAAGTTTCCGACTACTTTGGCGCCCTACTCGGAGTTAATGATGGTGAAGTCTCTATCGATAGCTTTATTGTAAGTCAGATCGCGCAACCCTTGCTAGATCCTATCGATCCTCTTAACTACGCGCATCTCTTTATCAAGGAACCCCTCGCCAACGCAGAGCCCAAAAACATCGCCCAAACTATCGGACTTGGCGACGAATCTACACCCGAAGACACGCAATTTGCACTCGCCGTTGCCATGGGCATTCCCACCGTTGGCAAAATGTACAAAGGCCACGAAATCATGCAACTCGCTGGGCTCGCAAACGCACAAAGCTCGCCCGTCTCTGACAATGTGCAGATAGGAGAGAAAAAAGTAACCGGCGGCTCCATGCAGTTTAACTATACAGGAAGCGCCAATCCCCACTTTGTTATCTACTACATGCTCATTGCCAAAAACACTTACCCCCACTTCTTTAAATCCATTCTCGATGGCAAAGCAGAGATTAAAGTTGAGAATCAACTTTAATTGTTAGCTAAGTCTTCAATGCCCCCTACATAAAGTGTAACGGGGGGCTTTTTTCGTTCTTGGGGCAAATTTTTAACTAAGGAAACTCTGATTTATTGGGAATACCGCCCCAAACACCCAGGGCAACCGCAAAGTCGTGTATTTGGCAGTTTTTAAGTTTTTTTTATAGAGGGGGAAGTTTCCCCCTACGTCGCAACCCCGCTGTGCGCGGGTTTGCGTCTACCCCCTCCGCGGGGACACCCCGCGACGCCCCGTCCTGTTTTTGGCGAAACATGACTTTGCGTTTGCCCTACCCAAACGCCGCCCAAGCGCTTGCGCCCTTAAAATTCGCTTTTGCTGTAGCACCTTGATTTTACCCCGACTTTGTCAGTAGAGCTCAGGAAAGCCATAAACTACGTAAAGTGCCCCAAAAAAACAGGGCAC
The DNA here is from genome assembly GCA_041656175.1 of Bradymonadales bacterium. GTDB lineage: Bacteria > Myxococcota_A > Bradymonadia > UBA4248 > UBA4248 > JBBAEA01. The sequence continues at coordinate 2,553 of JBBAEA010000050.1, forward strand.
TACGCGAGAGCGTCTTGCACGCCAAACACGCAAGGCTCGCAACTCCATACACAATACAAGACGCACATAGATCCGTACTTTTACACCTACATGTATCTATGCGCTTGAGAAAGCAAAAACACTTTGCTAGATTGATTTTGTGCCTGCGGGCATGCAATTTTGTAAACGAGTTATATTTAATAATAACTTGTATTTTATGAGGAAAAGGAATTGAGGAAACGTGTTTTATTAGCTTTTTTGAGCGCCACTTTGTGTTTCGGCGTAGCCGCTTGTAACGAAATAGGCGAATACGATAAAAGTGTATGCGGTGATGGTGTCATAGATGAAGGCGAGCTCTGCGATGGAGCTGCACTAGGCGGAAAAACTTGCGAGAGCGAGTTAGGACAAGGTTCTAGCGGCACATTAGCCTGTGCCAACGATTGTCAATCCCTCAATATTTCTGGCTGCGTTGCTCCTGCAAGCTGCGGTAACGGCGAACTTGATGCCGGTGAGCTCTGCGATTTTTTACAAAGCGGTGAAGCCGTTTTTGCACAAGGCGCTAGGGTTTGTCCCGATTCACTAGTTGTCGACGACATTGAGAAGATCCTTTGTACGACTAACTGCCAAATCGATAGTTCTGCCTGCGTAACAGCGGGGTCGTGCGGCGATGGCGAGATCAGTGAAGGCGAGATATGCGATGGCGAAGCGCTAGATAGCCAAATCTGCGCTACTGTCTACGGCGAAGGAAGTACAGGCGTCTTGGCTTGCGCCGATGATTGCACAAATTTTAACACAGACCTCTGTGTAAAATGCGGCGATGAGCGCATCGGTGAGGGCGAAGTTTGCGACGGTGAACTCCTGCAGGACAAAACTTGCGCCGATGTCTACGGCGAAGGAAGTACAGGCGTCTTGGCTTGTGCCGATGATTGCACAAATTTTAACACAGACCTCTGTGTAAAATGCGGCGATGAGCGCATCGGCGAGGGAGAAGTTTGCGATGGAGAGCTGCTGGAGGCTAAAACGTGTGCCGATATCTACGGCGAAGGAAGCACGGGTGTCTTGGCTTGCGCCGACGATTGCTCAGGCTACGATACTTCACTTTGTGTAAAATGCGGCGACGGGCGTATTGGTGAAGGCGAAGTCTGCGACGGCGAAGAACTTGACGGCAAAACCTGCGAAACGCAATTAGGCACTGGTGCTAGCGGAAGCTTATCTTGTGCTAACGACTGTAAATCGCTCGTTCTTAGTGAATGTCTCCCAGCCCCAGGCTGTGGCAACAAACACTTGGATGAAGGCGAATTGTGCGATCTCTTAGAGAACGGCGACTCGGTCTTTGCCGAGGGGAAACGCGTCTGCCCAGAAGGCTACGAAATCGCCGACTCCAACGGAATTGTTTGTACAGCGCAATGTGCGATCGATACATCGGCTTGTAGCGAAATCGTCTATTGCGGCGACGGTAAAGTTACAGGTCAAGAACTTTGTGATGGCAGTAACTTTGCGGGCAAAACCTGTGACAACAGCTATTTAACAGGCGCCACGGGTAAGCTACTTTGCGAAGATAGCTGCTCGCAAATCTCGACTGCTGACTGCATTCTATGCGGCGACGGGCGCCTTAACGGCAGCGAAGTCTGCGATGGAACGAACTTTGGCGACAAAACATGTGCCAGCGAACTTGGCGCTGGAGCAACGGGTGCATTGACCTGCTCCGCTGATTGCAAAAACATTATCACGACATCATGCGCAAAATGCGGCGATGGTAAAATCGACGTTGGCGAAGTTTGCGATGGAACGAATCTCAATGCCAAAACCTGCGCCACTGAAATTGGACAAGGTGCAACGGGCACGCTCGCCTGCGCCGCTGATTGCAAAAGCTTCGATACCAGCGCCTGCGAGCGCTGCGGCGATGGCACGAAAAAGTGCAGCGAGGGGCAGCTCCTAACTTGCGCCGACGGTTTATGGAACGCGCAGAGTGACGCCACCTGTGAACTTGGTTACGAGTGCGTCGAGGGCGCAACGAGCTGTAGCAAAAAGGCAAACTACTGCGAGCACGGAAAATGCGAAGACAACAAGGAATACAAGTGCAATAACAGGGAACTGGACGAGGGAACCGAATGTTCTTCGGGCTATGAGTGCCAAAGCGGTTATTATGCTTGTCGACAAAAAGCCAATTACTGCGACAAGGATAAGTGCGAAGGCATCAATCTACACATCCAGTATTGTGTCGATAACGAACTACAAGCACCTGTCCCCTGCGATCCAGGCTACGAGTGCCCAATAGGTATTTACTCGCCCAATGCATGCGTAAAAGCTATCAATTACTGCGACACCAGCAGGTGTAACCCCGAAAACGACAAGTGGCGCGAATGCGTAAATCATCTATTAGGAAACTGGCAAGACTGCAACAACACTAGCTGTAAAGACACGATCTCATGCGGCGAGTGTAAGAACGGCAACAAAATTTGCGAGGATAACAAGTACAAAGAGTGTAGCAGCGGCATGTGGAGCGAAGCCATCGACTGTGCAGCCCAAGGAAAAATCTGCGACATCACGCAGGGCTGTGTTGAGCAAACCGTCTGCGGCGACGGTACGAAGAGCGCCGACGAAGTTTGTGACGCCAGCGATACGTCCCACGAATTAAGCGGCGAAGGCATTGATTGTAATACTTACGCCTCGAACAAATACAACGCAAACGGCGGTAAAGTGAAGTGCAGCGATAGTTGCACCATCGACGATAACGCCTGCGATATAAAAACCTATGTCCATGTAGGGCTTTGCCGATTCCTAGAGGTCGATCAAAACACATTGAGCCTACGCTTTACCCCTGAAACAGGCACAAACACTGGAGAATATCAATTTAGATTGTCCTGCGCAAAAACCATGAGCAGCAACGCCGATCACATGACCGACATTCGCATGACGTTCGAAAAATTTCTAGTCCCAGCGAACAATAATGACGTTTACGAAATCACCTATAATCTTGAAGCTGCTCGTTCCAATAACGGCGATGGAAACTTTGAAACGTTTTCGTCCAAAGGCCCTGGTCTACACCACTGTGTGCTACAAGTTCGCCGAGCCGCAGAGTTAAATTCCAGCTGGGGTTCTTGGGATTCATACCAGTGCTCAGCCCAAGCAGGGAAAAAAGCCCAATCCTCCGCAAACATTGACGACACTCTCCCCCTCGACCTTCCCGACCGCGTCGAACTCGCCCGCTGGAACTTCGAGACTGACTACACGCCTAGCTCTGGCACCCTCACCACAGACGCTAGCCTTAGCCGCGTACCGGCAGGCGATTTAGAGCTCGCTCCCGCCCAAGGCGTTGATGCAAGCCAAGCCGCAGCAGCCAGCACATGGTCATTGCTCAGCGATAAAGCCGCCGTCATAAGCTCAAGCGTCCCCTACTTTTCGCTCAAGTTCAGCACCGCGGGTAAAAGCGGCATTGCCCTTAGCTTTAAGCACAAAGGAAACTACACTATCAACACCACACCCGAAGTGCACAACAAAATGATTCTTGCCCTAGAACGCGATGGTGAGTGGGTCGAACTCAAGGAGTTCGCAAACTACAACGCCAATTACCCGACTTCCGCGAGCTCTTACGCTTTCAACGGCGATATTTCCAAGCAAGAAAACGTCGAGCTTCGCTTCATCCCTTACGATATGAAAGTGGACGACGCCAAAATTTTCCTCGACGATATCGTTATTAAGGCGTGGGAATAACAGAGTTCTAGGAAGCGTAGCGCATTTTATTTGCTTGTTGGGGGCAGCTGCCCCCTACGCGCGGGCTTCCTCGGCTCTAGGCCAATTCGCATATACTTTATGCGGCGTATGCGCTCGTTTCGCGCATCCACCGCATAAACTATGCTCATTGCCCTATTTCCTCGGCGATCCCGCGCTACCCCCGCAGTGGCTAGCCTAAACATCGCGCAGCCCCAACCATCGCCTCGAAAAGCAAAATATTTTGCAACTTTCTCTTCGATCGCTGCCATACAGAGAATAGGACGGCCTACTCGGCTTTGTACTGCAAAGCTTCTAGCTCTTCTCGACTTATGAGCTCAGAGCAAACACTAAGAGCCGATTCCAAAAATTCAGCAGGATCCACACCCTGCTCTCTTTGGTAAACGATGGCTTGTAACGCCATGTCCAGCTTATCTACTTTGTGTACAAAAGCAGCTTCAGGACTTGACTTACTGCGGTATTCTTCAAAAAGCACTAAACAGTTTTGAGCTTGAGCGTTCGCGCAAATCTGCTGCATGGCAGCATACTCCAAAGCATCTTTTTCTTCTGGAGCAAAATCATCGTGCGGCGTAATGTCGCCTACTTCCGACTCGGCAAGATCGTGGATGATTGCCAGTTCCAGCACTTTGGCGCGATCCAAAAACTCAGGACAAAGCAGCGACGACAGCAAGGCGACACCCCAGCTGTGCGCCGCGACACTCTCGACATTCTCTAGACCAACGCGTTGCCAGCCACTACGCGCTAGCGCTTTAAGGCTATAGGCTCTAAGTATGGCTTCTATTTGTGGAGTTTTCATATTATTGATGTTTTAAAACATGAGAAGGAATGATTAAGGGAAAAACTATGCTAAAACATAGAAGGTCGCGTAGCCTATGCAAAGTTTCGCGGTTTTCAATTTTTCTTTGCCATTTTGGCCTATTTCGTCGTCGGCTGTCCTCGCTTGGCGCGGTCACGACCTTTTTTTCTTTACCATTTTGCGCGTCTTCGTCGTCAACTGCGTCATTCGGCGCGGTCACGACCTTGAGGTCGTTCCCTTGCCTCATTCCTTGTTTCCTAGAATCCGCATCAAAATGGTAAAGAAAAACGTATTTTGTTTTCTTATTTTCTTCTTTCTTTTTATTTTCTAGACCTCGGCTCCAACTTGCAAAGAAAAGCGAGTTTTGTTTTCTTATTTTCTTCTTTCTTTTCTAGAACTAGGCTCAAAATGGCAAAGAAAAGCGTATTTTTCTATTTTTATTATCTAGAACCTTGATTTTATTCACTTTATTTTGAATTCTTGTCTGACTTTCGTTGTTTTAATCAAGGGCAGGTTTGAAAGCTGCCCCCTACTGTTTTTGCATGCATCAGAGTTTCCTTAAAGATGGCCTGAACAATCGCTGTGGGGGCGTTGCGGGGGCTTGAGCCCCCGCTGAGGGGGTAGTGGCAAACCCGCGCACAGCGCGGGGTTGACACGTAGGGGGAAACTTCCCCCACAAAAAATAGCATAAATATCGCATGAATCAGAGTATACTTTGGCTTATCCTAAAATAAGGTAATATTAATGAACGCCGAACAAAACACAAACGAAGAGCTTTCGCTCAAAGGGGCGAGTTGGAATTGCCAAAAAATTGACCCTCAAGTCATCGCGCTTCTAGAGGCCAGCTCTTACAACCATAAACTCGCTCGCTGCCTTGCACTTATCGGCATAAGCGATGCTCAAAGCGCAGCCGCGTTCTTGGAGCCCAAAATAACTGACCTCTATGAACCAGAGCTCATGATGGGCATGCCCAAAGCGGTAGCGCGACTAAACGATGCCATAAAAAGGCAAGAAAGCATAAGAGTCGTCACCGATTACGACGTCGACGGCACAACGAGCAGCCTCATACTACAAAGTGTACTCGAAATCCTTGGACACAAAGATTTTAGCTACCACATCCCACATCGCATGACCGAGGGCTACGGTTTTTCGATGCGAGCAGCAGAGTGTGCCGTAGCCGACGGCGTAAAACTCATCGTTACTGCAGACATTGGAGTTCGCGATCACAAGTCTATCGCTTATGCCCAAGAGCACGGTATCGACGTCATGGTACTCGATCATCACTTGCCCGAAGGCCAAGGCGTACCCGAAGAAGCCTTCGTCGTGCTCTGTCCGCCACAAAGCGGTTGCAGCTACCCAAATCCTGCTTTAGCCGCCTGCGGTATTGCCCTCAAATTTGCTCAAGCGATGCTGCGCTCACACCCCAAATACGACCTCATCCTGCGCTCACTCATGAAACTTGCTGCCCTAGGCACCGTGGCCGATGTCGTTTCACTCAAAGCAGCCGAAAACCGCGCTATTGTTGCCTTGGGTTTAGAGGAACTCAATAACGGGCGACATAAACCAGGCTTACAAGCCTTACTCGACGTGTCAAAAGCAGAACGCGGACAGATCACTTCAGAAACCATTGGATACCGTATCGCGCCACGCATCAATGCGGCTGGGCGCCTAAGTACGGCAACGTCCATTGTGGAACTATTGCGTAGTAACGACCCCGCAAGTGCCAATGTCATGGCGAGCCAGATCGACGAAATCAATAAAGAACGCCAAGAGCTGCAAGCAGAGATGTTAAAGCGCGTCTTGTCGGAGCTACCCGAGGAATTGCCAGACTATCTTTGTATTGCGCACAAAGAAAGCGATACTTGGCACCGCGGCGTCGTTGGCATATTGGCAGGAAATGTTCGTGAAGCCATTAACAGACCCGTAGCACTCGCCTCTATCGCTGGCGACACGGCCGTCGGTTCTACTCGCAGTATACCACGCGTACATGCGCTAAAAGCACTGGAGTCGGCGTCATCGATTTTGCTGCGCTACGGCGGGCACGCCGCTGCCGCTGGTTTTACCGTATCCATGTCGAACTGGGACGATTTTTGCAAAAAAATGCAAGAATCTGCGCACAAACAGACCCAGGGCAAACAAACTGCTGCTGTCATCGATATCGCGCTAGAACTAGAGCTCTCCGACATCGACGATGAGCTTTGGCGCAATCTATGCGCCCTGGAGCCCTTTGGAAAAGATAATCCTGAACCCATGCTTTGCTTCCGGAAGCTGCGCTTTAACAACGTAAGAGTGCTACAAAACAAGCATTTGAGTGGAAATTTTGCCCCCCATTATCCCGACATTCGCTTCATCTGGTTTGGTGGCGCTGAACACTACGAAGCCTGCGTAGGCACTGAAGTCGATATCTTGGCGTTTTTGCGACTCAATCGCTGGAACGGACGCAGTAATTATCAATTGATGATACAAGATGTACGCGTATAAGGCTCGGTAGCACGTTTTGTGCTAGCGTTGCTTGACAGCTGTAGTTTTATAGACAAATTGTGCTAGTTTGCCTTTATGCTTTTGGGGGAAGTATTGGCAATACTATAAAGTTTCGATATTCGTAAATAGGTATTCAATGTTAAGGTTTGCAAGTTTTACGCTGCTTTGTTTGCTGCTGCTAGCGTCATGCTCATCGACGCAGCGCACGGTATTCGAGGGACAGCCAAAATCGGAAGCTGAAGCCGCGTATCGCGAAGCTGTAGGCATATTAGAAAGTGGTTCGTACGAAGATGCGATACGGAAGTTTAGCGACTTAAAGCTAAAATACCCCTACGCAACGCGCTGGTCGACTATGTCAGATCTTCGCATAGCCGACGCCCACCGTGAAAGCGGAGAGTACAGTGTTGCGGCGGTAAGCTATCAAGACTTCGTTCGCACCTACCCAACACACAGCGAAGTGCCCTACGCTATGTTCCAAGCCGCCAACTGCTACTACGAACAAATGCCGAGCAATCTATTCTTTCTACCCGATCCATGGCAAAGAGAACGAAAAAGCACAAAACAAGCGGAAACGGCGTACAAAGTTTTCTTAAATCGCCATCCCGACGACAAAAACGCGGAAGAAGCCCAAAAAAAACTAGACGAAGTACAGCGACGCTTGGCAAATTACGAACTCTATGTAGCCGAGTACAACTTTAAACATAAGAGCTACGAAGGCACTATATTACGTACACAAAGCATCGAAAAACTCTATCCTCAGTCGAGTTTAGTGCCGCGCGCTCTTACCCTACAAGCGCATGCTTTCCTAAAACTTAAAGACCCAATCCGAGCTAAACGCGACCTACAACGCGTGGCAAGCGACTACAAAGACTCCGACTACGCCAAAGAGGCAAGGGCGTGGTTGGCGCGTAATAGCCAAGTACCCGATTTTGAGGAATAAATTCAGAGACTGGGCAATCACCATACCAGCCCCATATTTATGGAGGATGCAAGTGCGGCTCTCCTCCCAAAACCCAAAGAATGATGAACCCACGTTTTAAATTTCCTCCACTCAATAAAATCACACTTGGAATCTTTATCGTCAATGGCGCCTTGTGGCTCTTCTTTATTATAGGCAGCTATATTTTTGGGGATTGGAGTCAGAGCTTGTACCTAAGCCTAGCGCTGCAGCCCAACGCAGTCCTTGAAGGACACGTCTACAAACTCTTTACTTATGCCTTCCTCCACGACTTGCGCAGCCCCTTTCATCTGCTGCTCAACATGCTCTTGGTTTACTTCTTCTCCTCGGTGTTGCTGCACTTTCGCTCTAAGATGACGGCACTACTTTGGGCGGCAACGGCGGCTATTGTTGGCGGCGTGTTTTGTCTGCTATTCTGGGCTGTTGGCGGTATTTTTGGGGAGCAGAACCCCATGCTTGTTGTAGGATTTTCGAGCGTTGCTATGTTTATGCTAACATTGTTCTGTTTGCGCCACCGCGAAGCCACTATTTTGCTGTTTTTTGTGCTCCCTATGAAGGCAATGACGCTACTATACATAGCGCTTGGCATAGATTTTCTCATGTGGATCTCCATCGGTGGAGACGTCGCTTTTCCTGCGCACTTGGGCGGGGCGGCCACAGCGTTTGTGCTATATTACTGGGAATCTCGACGCCTTAAGAGAAGAAAATCTAAATATCGCGTTAAACTCGTCTAGCTCGCCGAGTAGCTCTTTGGCGCAGCTGCACACTACCACGTTATATATGGAGGAACAAAATGGGCTTATATTTATGCTACACACGGTGTTCTAACTGTCGAAAAATCGAAGCTGCTTTGAATGAAGAAAAAATCGACTTCGAAAAACGCGATCTTGTCGCGCAACCACCAACGAAAGAAGAACTTCGCAACTGGTGGGAAAAAAGTGAGCTAGAACTGAGACGCTTCTTCAACACTAGCGGCGTCGTTTACCGCGAACTAAAACTCAAAGACAAACTACCCCATCTTAGCGACGAAGAAAAACTCAATTTACTAGCGAGCGACGGCAAACTCGTTAAACGCCCTATCTGGGTAGATAACGAACGCGTTTTGGTCGGAAACGACGTTAAAAAACTACTAGCCGCAAACTAAAAAAGTAAGTAAAATCAATGACTTAACCCGAACGTATTCTATAAGCAATTATCGTCGTTCTATTCGACAGATTAGTCGAGACCTTTGCACGGACCAAAAAATTGGATGTTTTTTCATAAAACAAAACCGTTTTAAAGGAAATTAGACGTTTTGTAGGGAAGCAAAACAATAAAATGCGAATAAAATTAGGCAGGAGAATGTAGAATGACAGTTTATTCGGTAAACGCTTAAAAAAGTGCTTTCTTTAGTGCCACAGCCGTCCAGGCTGTGGCCGCTTCGCGCGCGGCCTCAGCCGCGACCAATCGCTGACATCCATGTCGCGATTAAAGGGAAGGGGGGTACGGGGGGAAACATCTTTTCTTGTGCAACAAGAAAAGGGTTTCCCCCCGTGCAATGCTCTCTAGTCTTGGGCGCGTAAAAGATACAAGCTCCTACGAGGGCACCAAACACTGACCCCATCATAGCGTCGCACATATAGCCAATCGTCTTGTTCAGCTAAAACCTTTAGCGTTAGCCCAAGACTAAAATCGGGCGCGTCGATCTTACGCCCTAGCCTGTTGGGGCTCATGTAAAGTTCACTGTTATCGGTGATTACGCCATAGCGATCTTTAGCGCTACTACGCTGCATCATAAGCAGGACGAAGCACAGCACTACTGCTACAAATACAACGCTGCTGCCTACCAAGAGTTTATTGCGCCAGTCCTTAAACGAGGGCACAAACGCAAGCGCAAGGACTACAAAAAACAAGGACCAAAGCGCGAGTAAAACAGCAACAACGCGCTCTTGCCTCAAACGTTGTAGCCCCGACCAAGTCAAAAACGCCGTAGACTCGCCGTGTAAAAAAACCGTGTTCGGATGCTCTTTATAAATAGCCAACTCGATCGCATCGCGGCATTCCGCTATACGCGCAATAGCCGCTTCATCGCTAGGATCTAAAACGACTATGTGCTTAAATCGCGCAATAGCTTGGCCAAAATCGCGATTGAGCATATACGCAAGCCCCTCGTTATAGAGCAGCCCCGCTTGCAGCGTATGGTAGCCATGACTTTCGAGCGCCGAGCGAAGCTGCTCTATGCTTTTTAGCGCTTCGCTGCCTAGCCCTGCCTCTAAAGCGGCTGCAATCTGCTCTTGATACACACTAAACTCCGCTTCTTCCCCAGCTACAGCGCGAGGCGCGACGATTTCTTCCCCAACTACAGCGCGAGGCGCGACGATGAGCAAAAGCAATATGGAGCTCGCAGCCAAAAGGAGGGGAAGACGTAAAAAGCGCGCCGTTTTAGCTTGTTCGCAATTGGCAACGGCTTCGATGACTTCGTCGCGTAGCTCGTTTTCAAGCGAAGCATGAGGCGAAAACGCCGCGCGCTTGAGTTCATCGATTGCTTCAAGCATTCGCACGATAGTTTTTGGGCTAAGGCCATAGGCTTGCAAGCTAAGTCGAAAGCGCTCAGAATCGACGTTCTCGGCAATTTCGTAGCGCTCCTTAAAAAACTGTAGCACCGCCTTGTGCAGTTGTGGCGGCGTCGTTGCCGCGCTCGCGCGCATACGGAACTTCTTGAGCGCCACAGCCTTCTCCCTACGAAGCTTCATCGCAGCACTCGGGTAGCGCCAGCAAATAAAAATAACAAACAAAACAAAGAGTAGGGGCGCTATCACAAAGTACCTATATAAGTACTTCCCCGTCGAAGAACGCTGCTTATGGATTTGCATCGTACGCGCCTCATAACCTTGTAATGTCGCGTCTGGCGCTCTCTTGTGCTCTTCATAAAAAGCCGCGGTACCCTCTACCGTGATCTTCATAGGCTCCGCACTGAGTACAGCATACATTTCGGTTTTGGGGTTAAAATACACAAGTTTTGCGGCAGATAACGAGTATTCCCCTTCGTTTAATGCGGTAAAATGAAAGCGATACGTTGTTTGACTCTGGATGCTATTTGGCAGAACTTCCATACTTTGATCAATCTTTTCGCCCCCGTGGCTCTTAAAGTTCGCTACAAACTCGGGTGAGTCGTCGAGGAGAAACGCAAGTTTATCGCTGGGTCCGCTGGCATCAACGATAATGTCAATATCTATGCCTTCACCCACTTTGCAGTTCGCTGGACTTCGAAGCTTCGCCTGCATACTAAATTCACCGACGTTACGATGATCGAAACCTTGGGGCATAGGCGTTGGTAAGGGGCGAACGTCGAGCACAGCCGAAGGCGATGATATCCACTCCGATTCGCGATCGACGCTGGATGGCGTTTCGATCGATGCATGCGCAATAACGAGTTTACCAAACTGTCGCGGAACAAGAGTGTATGAAGCCAGCGGCTCAATGTTGTAGCTGCGACCTCGCTCTTGGACTGTCGTCGTCTTTAGTATGCGATAATCAACTTCAAAACTCTGCGCCCCCACAAATTCCGGCATCAGCGCCTCATACATCGGCGCTCCCCACTGGCTCGCCACATACACATCGTAATGAACAAAGACCGCTTGCCCAAGATATGCGCTGCTATGCGATAACTTTATAGTGATAAAAAAGTCTTCGGGCGCTGTCGCAACGCGATAGCGCATACCCATAAGCTGCTCTTGGGCTTGCGCTGTAAAAGCAGCAAAACCGCAAAACCCAAATACAATCATCAACACTAAATACAGCACGCCGCAACGTCGGCGCGCATACTTAGCACTTGTGCCGCTGTTTCTTAAATATGCTATGACTTGTTTTTGCGCTTCCACTTGCATTTCTCTGGCTATTTTGTGCGAGTTTAAGTTAGCACACAATAATTCTAACGCATTGCAGCCTAGAGCAGAAGCCAAAAACAGCAAAGAATATTCTGGTTAATGGATTCCCTCAGAGGGCAGGTTTGAAACCTGCCCCTACGCTGACCAATGCTATTCCCTTTTGCTCTATTTGCGTGTTTTTGCATTGAACCCTACGGGAGCGCTCTATCTTTTTCTTTTCGTCCGCTAATAAGAACTGATGGGTTTTCGACAAGGATCTGTGTAAATTCGTTGATGTTTTCGATCCCGCGCTCAAGTTCGGCAAAGGAGCGACGCAAATCATCGCGTATACGTATGACTGCGACGTGGGTGTCGGTAGAGAGCTTGTTGATGGATGCAATGGTAGCCCCTAGCTCCTCGGAACTGACGCGATCTCTGATCGACGCCATACTCGCATCGACATTCGCTAACGTCGATGTGATATACGATAAATTTTGCTTTGTGGATAATTTTGAGCTCATAGAATCGAAGGATTGCAGAACAGAATTCACATGATCCATGGATTGATCGATTTTTACGCTAATAGAAGCGATATTTTGCATAGTCGCATCAATATTAGGTGTTTGCTTATCGACAATCTGATTAACATTGCGAACAGTAGCTTCCAGTTCGTTGAGTAGTTGCGTAAACTTTTCGGCGTTCGTATCGTCGGTAATCGCGACGAGATTATCGAGCAAATCTTCGAGTTTAGTCGAAATATTCGCGATTTTTGTGGTAATCATGGAGAAATCCGACGGTTCCGAAGCGATGATATCCCCTGGTTTTAGCAGCTTCGAGCTCTTTGTGCCGCCTGTTAACGAGAGCAACTTTGTACCCGTTACACCAGCAAACTCCGGCATCGCAACAGTATCATCGGTAATTGGCGTCCCTCCATCGACGCTAAGCCAAATTATCGCTTCGCTGGGATTGTCGGGGTTAAGCCTAACGCTCTCGACGCGCCCAACAACCACGCCGTTGTAGCGCACTTGCCCACCTATTTCGAGACCTCCTGAGCCACCTTGTAGAAGCACACGATAGTCGTCGCGACTTTGTAGAAGACTCGAACCAACAAGGTAGACTAAGCTAACAACAAGTATAGTGCTGGAAACTAGCAAGAATATGGCGAGTCTGATTTTTTGGGATCTTGTAGCATTCATGGGGATTTACCCTGCCATTGCTGCCAAAGGCTGCCCTCGGCGCTACCGTGGGACGAAGCCTCGCGAGCAAAGAATTTTTGAACCATCGGATCACTACAAGCTAGAGCGCCTTGGAGCGAGCCCGAGTATTTTACATAACCATCATCCAGCATAACCACGTAGTCTGCGATGCGCTTTATGGAATCGAGATCATGCGTGACCACAACGAGACTTATACCTAACTCATCTTTAAGACGAAGCATCAAGGCATCAAGATCGGCGGCCGTAACTGGATCCAAGCCTGCCGAAGGTTCGTCCGAGAGGACAAGCTCTGGTTCCAAGGCTATAGCCCGCGCAAAACCAGCTCGCTTGAGCATGCCACCACTCAATTCGCCAGGCAAAAGGTGTAGAGCATGGCTGAGTTGAACTTGCGCCAAGCGATGCATCACGAGCTCGTCGATAATAGCGTCATGAAGCTGCGTGTGCGCCTTAAAAGGAATGCGCAAATTATCGAGCAACGACAAGGAGTTGAGCAACCCCGCACTCTGATACATAAAGCCAATACGACTCAAAAATACAGAGCGCGCATCGCCCTCCAGCGCCTGCATATCTTGCCCCATAATATGCACGCTACCAGACTTTATGGGCGTAAGCCCAATGAGAGAACGCAGCAGCGTCGATTTGCCGCAGCCCGAGCCTCCGCAAATACAGGTCACCGAACCGCGTACAATGCGCAAATTAATATCGTGCAAAACCGTCCGTTCGCCGTATGCAACGGCAAGCCCGCTCGTATTAACGATGTTTTCGTTAGCTTCCACCCATGCACTCTAAAAATAAAATATTAAACTAAAAACAGCGTCCGCAACGATACACCAAAATATGCTCGCCACAACGCTCGAGGTCGTTACGCGTCCTACCGAGTCCGAGCCACCATAAGCTTGGAAACCCTTATGCGCTGCAATCCAAACGATGATCCAAGCAAAAACCACACTCTTGAGCAAGCTCGTTAATATGTCTTTTACGTAGAGCGCTTGCGATAATTCATGCAAAAACGCCGAAATTCCCAGCTCCATGTAAAGCACAGCAACGATAAAACCACCGAAAATGCCGCAGAAGTTTGCGAAAATCGTCAAACCCGGCATCGTTAGCGTTATCGCCCTAAATTTGGGCACCACGACGTATTTAACGGGCTCTAACCCCATGGTTCGCAGCCCCGAAATCTCTTCGTTGATGTTCATCGTTGCAATTTGTGCAGCAATCGACGCGCCGCTTCGCCCTGCCATGAGTATTGCCGTCATCAATGGCGCCATTTCACGCGTCATTGATATGCCAATCATGTCGGCTACCAAAATATCCGCACCAAACATTCGTAAAATCGACGCCGACTGCAGCGCTACGACCGTTCCCACCAAAAACGCTATCAAACACACAATTCCCAGCGCGTCCAAACCAATGCGTACCGATTCCAACCACACCGCCCCTCGCCGCACTCGCTGCGTTCGCGCCGCCCCCGCGATGCTCCACAAAACGGTGTCCGACACGAGGTACAAAAACGCTTTTAAACTCGCCAAATGCGCTAAAAACCCCTCCCCGACGCCCTCTAAAATATCAGCTAAGCCCCGTCGTTTCTTGACTTTTTGCTGCCCCCACAAAAACCGCTCCAAGCGCCCCCGCACCAGCTCACTCGCCCCCTCAAGCCGCAACTCGCAGCCGCTCGCCGCCGCTCTTCGCGCCAACGCCGCTATGCTCGCCGCGCCAAAACTATCCACCTCCTCAAGTGCCCCGAGTTCCAGCCGCAGCACGCGCCCAAGCCCAGCTAGCGCCAGCAACTCTGCCCCCCGCGCCTCCGCCTCAGCCCTACAAAGCCGCCCCGAAAGCCGCACGATTGCTTCTTGATTGTAGCGTTCTAGCTCTATACGCAGCATTCGTCCCTCTCATCAAGCGATGCAGATACAGGTTCATTTTTTGTGGGGGGAAGTCTCCCCCTACGTGTGAGCCCCTTGCTTCGCGCGGGTCTCTCACTACCCCCTCTACGGGGGGCAAGCCCCCCGTAACGCCCCCCAAATACTCGGCAATACGCGATTTTGCCAAAGCCCTAGCGGGCTTTGTACGCAGCCAAAATCACTCAGGGCTCTTGCGCACGCTCTACTATACTCACGATTCCCATATCCGCGCAAAGATGTAAGATATCGCCTGTTTTAACTTGCTCTAGTAAAGAAGGAATCGCAACGATAGCGGGCAAACCATATTCTCGCGCTACTACACAAGAATGCGAGAGTGGGCCACCTTGCTGGGTAAGCAGCGCACTAGCAAGTAAAAAGAGCGGCGTCCAACCCACGTCGGTGTAGCGAGCTACAATAATTTCGCCGTGTTGCAGCGTTTTAGCACCTTGAGCCGGTGAGTGTAGAACGCGCGCGCGCGCGACAACGGTTCCAGGTGAAGCGGCTATGCCTTGGAATTGTTGACGCGCCTGCCGTTGTCCTTGCTTAACTTTGCGATGATTCAACACAAAACTGTCGGGCATACGCGGACTTGCCATAAAGGCGAGTTGTTGTGCGCGCCTAAAGGCTACAATGCGTTGAGCATCGCATAGCTTAGCCTCATCCTCTAGCCACGCACAAAGCTCTGCGCGCGATAAATAAAAAACGTCGTCACTCTGCAGCAATTTGGATTGAGCCGACAATCGTGCACCACACTCTTTGAGAAAAAATCTATATAAACCGAGGCAATCCACGACGTAAGCACGCCATTCTTCGCGCAATCTGGCGCTCTTTTGTGCCATTCGCAGCGCAAGCTTAAATATGCTGCCACCTCGCTTAAAAAACGTATTAAATGCCTGCTCTGTACTTTCTTTACGAATTTTTGCCGCGTCGTTTTGAATTGCATTGGGATTTTTCGTGCTATCGGTCTGTAGATGTGCTTGCAGAATTTGCAGCAAATAGCTCGGTTCTTCGCTCCAACGCGCCGTGGCTAGCTCCGCCTCTTGTGTGGTTCGTAGGCCATACTTTTTCATGAATTCGTCAAAAGCTTGCAAAAACGCGCTTGCTTCGGGCATTTGACGCAGTTCTGCCATAAATTCATGAGAATTATCAAAGTTCTCGGCCGCCAAAAAGCGCTGCATCAGTGGCGCCTGACGCCGTATACCATGGGCGATTTGTAATAAAGCAAGCCCTGGGTCGGCGCTGCGAACGTTGCGAAGACCGCTAAAAAGTGCAGATTCCATGCTCTGCGCATCTTCACGACTCGCCACTGCATGTAAAATCGCAAGCAAAAGCTGATGGGAGAGCAAAAAACTCGCCGCTGCCATCAACATCGACTGCCCACAATCATTGAGCATAGCCTCTACGCGACCTTGCAGCGCGCAGAGCTGGGCGTGGCTTTGCTTGCTTAAATCCAATTGTAAAAACTCATCGCGTTGTTTTTTAAAATCTTTTGCCCAAGGCTTGAGTTTAAACCAAAATTTATACTGCGTTTTGCCAAGTTCTATGCAGGTTCTGGGTAAAGAGCCCAAGAGCTTCCACGGCGAAAGGCGCTCTAAGTCAAAGTCAAAATCGCTGATTTTGGCCACGCCAGCGGACTGCCCTAAGCGTTTAGGATCAATAAAGGGAATCTGCGTTAAAATCGATAAAAACTGCGATGCGTTGAGGTAAATTCGCCCATGAAAGGTCGTGACAAAACGATATTCGGCTGGAACGCGAAGCCCTAGCGTTTTAAATATCGTATCAAAACCCAGCTGCGCAAAAGCCATTCCCACAGACCAAGTCATAGGTGTGACCGCGTCGCTTAAGGCTTCCCCAACGTTAACGTTGCTAAAAAGTTGACGCTTTTCGGAAGCGCTACCGCCCCCATTGGCGATGGGACGCGTTTGCAAAATAGTGAGCTTATCGCCTAAAAAACAAAACTCGATGTCTTGCGGCGCGTTATAAATCTCTTCAATTTTGAGCGCCGCTTCGCAAACAGCTTGTATTTGCTCAAGGCTTAGAACTGGGTCTTTAAGCTCGTCATAGCTTCGTAAAAATGAGGCGTCCTTTGTGAGTGTGCCTCGCTTGAGCGTAAGACTATCGACAGCTTCGTTGCCAACGACGCATTGTCCGCTACCGCGCCCAACGTTGAGCAATAGGCTTTGTGGCTTGGCGCTCACTGGATTTTTCGTAAAAATAATGCCCGACGCATTAGCGGGTATAAAACGTTGTACGATAACCGCCATCGAGGGAACACGAGCATCGGGGGGTGTTTGAATCGGGTACAAAAGACGATCATTTGCATAGAAACTTCGCCAAACCGTGCGAATTGCCGCTAAAAATGCGTCAAAACCCTCTACACCTAGAATACTGTGCTGCAAGCCCGCAAAAGAATGAAGCGCCGAATCCTCGTCACTAGAGCTGGAACGAATCGCGAGGGGAAAATCAGCAAAAGTTTCGTAGGCCTCTTTGAGCTTGCTCGTTAAACTGTCGGGAAAAGGCGCCGATTGCAACAGAACTTGCGGGTTTACGTGCGACGTTTGCTCGGCGAGCAACGTGTCCATGAGCTTATCAAAGACGGTGGTCGAAATGACGAAGCTGGCTGGGACGTTAAAACCCTCATGCGCAAGTCGGGCTAAGTGACAGGCTTTACCGCCAAATTGCTGGCGACTATAGGCGACGCCATGCTCTTGCATGACGTC
Source organism: Bradymonadales bacterium (assembly GCA_041656175.1). Classification (GTDB taxonomy): domain Bacteria; phylum Myxococcota_A; class Bradymonadia; order UBA4248; family UBA4248; genus JBBAEA01. Next base: position 20,182 of record JBBAEA010000050.1, read on the forward strand.
GTATAGCTCTGTGAGTGTTGTGAAGTTGGCGTTAGACTGAAACAATTTTTGTCTCTATACTGCCGCAAGAACAAGGCAAGGCATCCGAACAAAATGCGCACTCATCACTGGATTTGCGCATAAAGCTCAGCGCTCGAAGAGTTTTACGCTGTAAAGATTGTCTTGTTGCTGTTTTAATCGAAGTCGGGAAAGCGCATCATTTCTTGTAATAGCGCGTAGCGCTCTCTTAAGCTCTCTAGCGTAACTCGCTTAAGCCCACCTAAGCTATACTCTTCAATCGTAAAGCTAGCCAGCGCAGTTCCCGTAATGATACCGCGTCGCAGATTGTCATTGGTAACGCTACCAAAGCGCGCGAGCGTACCCATAAGACCACCCGCAAAGGTGTCGCCAGCACCCGTGGGATCGATGACTTGGGAGCCGAGGTAGGCGGGAGCTAGGAACATGCGCTCCTCGTGTAACATAAAGGAACCAAAGGCACCTCGCTTAATCACGATGATTTCGGGACCCATTTGGCGGATCGCTCGCGCTGCGTCGCGAATATCGCTGCAGTTCGATAAAAGCTTGGCTTCGGCTTCGTTAATAACGATCATGTTGATGCGCGATAAAACCTTGCGCAGCATCGCGTTTTCGTTATTGATCCACAAGTTCATGGTATCCGCTGCTACGAAGCGAGCGTTCTCAGCTTGCTCGAGTACATCCCATTGTAGTTGGGGTAAAATATTGCCCAAAAACAGGAAATCGCAGTTTTTCTGGCTCTCAGAGAGCTGTGGTTTAAACTCCGCAAAAACGTTGAGATCCGTTCGCAAAGTAGTCGCTTCCCCTAAGTCGTCGCCGTAGCTACCCTGCCACTGAAAGGTTTTTCCTTTGCCTACCTTAACCTGGGACAAATTCACGCCGCGAGAGCGCAAAAAATCGAGTTCTTCAAGTCGAAAATCTTCACCCAAGACGGCGATTACTTGGGGTTCACTCAAGAGGCCAGCAGCTGCCGAAAAATAGGTAGCAGACCCGCCTAAGCCTTGTTTTTCTTGATGAGAAGGAGTTGTAATCGTATCTAGAGCAATAGAACCGACAACAATCAACGATGCCATTTCAGCCTCAAAGTGGAAGGGAATTAAAATCTAGCTTGTGCCCGCTCCCTTAACCATGGGCTTTGGCTACTTAGCATAGCTGTTCGTAAAATACAAATTGAGAGTTTTGGAATTTAAACTTGAGAGCTTTCCCCTCGTGGCCCTAGGGCAAGCGCAAAGCTCTATGACGGCCAAAAACTGAACGGGGCGTCGCGGGGTGTCCCCGCGGAGGGGGTAGTGGCAAACCCGCGCAAAGCGTGGGGTTGACACGTAGGGGGACACTTCCCCCAGCAAAATGAAAACTTAAAAACTGCCAAATACACGACTTTGCACTTGCCCTAGCCGTGAGGCCTCTCGCCCCCAAAACTGAGTCTTTAGTGGCTTGACTAGGCTAGCAGTGGGTGGCAAGGCTTGACAAAACGGGCAAAAGACAGCAGATTTGTAGCCCAAAAGCGCGCGATATGGGTTAACGCGGCATGGCATAACCATTCATCATGGAGACTTAGATGGCCAAGAAAGACGAAAAAAATACGATTGTAAGGATAGAAGACGACCGAACTGGCATGGACAAGGAAACGTTGGTGCGGGCGGTGGTAGACCATTTGCGCTACTCGTTTGCGAAGAATACGAAGAATGCGTCCAAAGAGGACGTTTACATGGCGACGTCCTTGGCGATTCGGGACAGGTTGATACATCGTTGGATGAAAACGATGAAGTCCTATTACGTGCAAGATGCGAAGCGCGTGTATTATTTGTCGGCGGAGTACTTGTTGGGCCGCTCGATGGGGAACAATTTGCGCAACATGGGCTTGTACGATACGGCGAAGGATTTGTACAAGGAGTTT
>JBBAEA010000051.1:0-21910 GCA_041656175.1 Bradymonadales bacterium
AGTCTATGTCCATTTTCAGGATGCCCGAAGTATTCGCGGATGAAAAGGCTATAAACTCCTCTTTCGAGCTTATATTCTTAGCGCACTCGTGCTTATCTTCATCAAGAACTACCTTGGTAAAGCCGCAGTCGCATTCGTCTTTCACAAACTTAAAGGGATCGTCGGTGCAAGCGTCTTTGCAGTGGGCATACTGTTGGCATGCCCCCTCTTGGCAGTCGATGAAGCCATCGCCATCGTTATCTTTGCCATCCTTACAATCGGCCTCTGAGCTTTCACCATCGATGAGTCGCCCCATACAATGTTCAAACTCCGAACACTCGGGATCATCGCAATCGAGCATGCCATCGCCGTCGTTATCTGCGCCATCCTTACACCGTTCAGCCGTGTTTTCGCCAAAACGGTTGTTTGCTTTTTTGCAATGGGCAAAATTTGCGCAATTGGGATCGTCGCAGTCGGTTTTGCCGTTTCCATCATTATCGATTTTGTCGCTACAAAGTTCTTCCGTGTTTTCGATAATCGGCTTATTCTTACAGTGTTCAAATTGCGCGCAGCTTGCTTCCTCGCAATCAACTTTGCCGTTCTTATCATTATCAATGCCATCCTCGCAACGCTCCTCGGTATCCTCTGGCTCAATTTGACTTTGGCAATGGGCAAAACTCATACACTTGGGATCATCACAATCTGTTTTCCCGTTTTTGTCGTTGTCGATCTTGTCATTGCATAGTTCTTCGGTGTTCTCTGGAACAATGTCGCTGCAAAAGCCTCCGTCTTTACAATCTTGGTCGTCGCAATCTGTTTTCCCATCCAGATCGTTATCGTGACCATCGGAGCAGAGTTCTTCGCTATTCTCAGCGGCAATGCGTTGTCCGTTTTGGCAAATTGGCGTTTGTTCACATACTTCAATATCTGCGCAATCAAGGAGGCCATTGTCGTTATTATCGAGACCATCGCTGCACACGACAATGCGCTCCGCCATCGTCATATCGTCTGCTGGATTGGTTTTGCCTTCATCGCAACCCGCCGATAAGCTGACTACTAGCGCGACTAAGAGTAATTTTTTCATTCGACTATTCTCCTAAGATTCTTCATGCTAAATGCGTCAAGCTCCAACATAGATCAAGACGCAGATTAAATAGACTAAGGTATCGTTTTTTACAAGCTTGCACGAAGGCTAAGGTGAAGCGATGATTTTTAAGGCTTTGTTTTTTGGTGAAGGCGCCTCCTCAAAAAGCACCAAGTCATGAAACATTATCCTCGCGTGTTAGCCCCCATGCCAAGAGCCATGAGGAAGAGGGTGGGTGGCTTTAATCATAATTTTTAACGACACGCTCGCTCTCTGTGGCGTCAAAGTTTAGCCTTGGCCAAATGCCGTCTTCCTCGGCAACTTCGACCCAAGGCACGTAATTGCCTGAGGGTAGATGGATGGAGACCACGCCCTGGATGCCGAGGTTGTAGTTGAGGTATCCCAAGAGATTTTTCGTGCCATACTCAGGCACAGGACGAGCGTTTGCTCCTTCGCCGTTGAGTTCGTATCGCAGACAAGTTGAGTCGACATTTGTATTCGTTATCTTAGTGATAATCTTGTCGGCGATATCTTTAAACCAGTAGCTCTCGTAGAGGAAAGACCCCGTGCCTTCAGCGACAAGCGCGCCCACGGTCCAAAGGCTAACGGGATTGTTTTCAGCATCAGTGGCAAGCTCAGCTGAACTCTTGGCATAGGTGTTGACAAGCGTAGTATCCTTAGCATAAGCCACCAAGCCCGCCACGCGACCATCATTAAACTCGACGGTGTTATAAAAGTAGTGTCGGGTTTTGGCTACAGCGTTGGCGAAATGCGAAGAATCAGCACTTCCTATGAGACCTCCTTGTGTAAAATACGTCGTTGCGTGCATATGAAGATCCGCCATGCTATCGAGATTGATGCCAGTCGTGTTCCAGGTGGAACCAACGATCCCGCCAGCAGCGCCTAGAGTTGTTTTTGGTGGCAAGCTCCCAACATTCACTGAACCCTTAAAGGAAGCACCATCAAGCTTTGTACTTCGCAGATAGCCCGCAACGCCACCGGTATAGTTATACCCATAGTTTCCCTCTGGCATGGTTTCAATACGTCCTCGAACATGCAAGTTTTTTAGGCTTCCACCTTCTTGATAAGCAACAGCTCCGCCAGTATGAATAGTGTGATGTGTATAGCTTACAATATATTCAGAGTTATAGCCCTTGGTAGGGGCTTCGACAACAACATTCGAGATCTGTGAGTCTTTAGCATAGCCCACTGCACCACCTGCGTAGATGTAGCAGCACTTGTGGCTAGATGAGTTAGAGTTTTTACACGCCCCGCTAACGTAGGCTGTCGTGGGTGCCGACGTATAGACATCATCCATCGTGGAACCGATGAGTTCCCCCACCACCGCACCAGCGATCGCGGTGTTGGTATAGCGAGTACGCGAAGAGGAAGAACCGCTGCAACGCACACGAGAGAGCTTGCTATTTTCAGTTAGCGAACCCGCCAAGGCACCAGCCACAGCCCTAGATTTACAAAATTCCTCTTCTTTGTCGTCGCCGCGGGCACTCACATAAACTTTTGCTGAAACATTGACGTTGTCGATAGTTACTGAACGACCGTCGGCCAATAAACCACCGATATAGGCATGTTTGATACCTCTTGAGTGCAGTTTAATGGTGAGCGCTAGATCTAGGTCACGAAAGTGCGCAACAGCAGCACTACCAAAAAGACCACAGTATCCTACGTTGTTATATGCTAGATCTTTGCAAGAGAGGTCGCCAGTGATGCGTTTGTGATTGCCAAAAAAGTACTTCCCAAACGGTGTAGGAGGATAAAAGAGGGGGGTCCATTCATCAATAGTTCCCAAGTCTATGTCCATTTTCAGGATGCCCGAAGTATTCGCGGATGAAAAGGCTATAAACTCCTCTTTCGAGCTTATATTCTTAGCGCACTCGTGCTTATCTTCATCAAGAACTACCTTGGTAAAGCCGCATTCACAATCATCGGCCACAAACTTAAAGGGATCGCTGGGGCAAGCGTCCTTGCAGTGGGCATACTGTTGGCATGCTCCCTCTTGACAGTCGATGAAGCCATCGCCATCGTTATCTTTGCCATCCTTACAATCGGCCTCTGAGCTTTCACCATCGATGAGTCGCCCCATGCAATGCTGGAATTCAGAACACTCAGGATCATCGCAATCGATCATGCCATCGCCGTCGTTATCTGCGCCATCTTTACACAGTTCAGCCGTATTTTCGCCAATACGGTTGTTCGCTTTTTTGCAATGCGCAAAATTCGCGCAATTGAGATCGTCGCAGTCGGTTTTGCCGTTTGCATCATTATCGATTTTGTCACTACAAAGTTCTTCCGTGTTTTCAATGATGACCTGCGACTGACAGTGCGCAAAGCGCTTGCAGTCATCATCATCGCAATCAATTTTGCCATTTTCATTGTTATCTATGCCATCACGGCAGAGCTCTGGCGTGTTTTCAACTTTATTTTTCTCTCTGCAGTGTTCAAATCTAGCGCAGGCTGCATCGTCGCAGTCGATGTTCCCATTTTTGTCGTTGTCAATGCCATCTTTGCATTTTTCTTCCGTATCCTCTGCTTCCGTATTTTCACAATATGAAAAGCTTGCACACGCCTCATCCGCACAGTCTGCCTTGCCATTTAAATCGTTGTCATAACCATCTTGGCACATTTCTTCAGTATTTTCAGCGGCAATGCGTTGTCCGTCTTTACAGATCGGGGTAGCATCGCAGAGTTCTCGATCTGCACAATCAATGAGGCCATTACCGTTATGATCGAGACCATCGCTGCACACGACAATGCGCTCCGCCATCGTCATATCATCTGCAGGATTGGTTGTGCCTTCATCGCAACCCGCCGATAAACTGATTAGTAGAGCGACTAAGAGTAATCTTTTCATTCGAGTATCCTCCCGATTATCATTGACAAAGCAAAGCGCAAGCGAAAGCCCACACAAGCATTCACGACCTTCAAACATAGGATAAATTATCAGTTTTTGCAAGCTTGAACAGGCGACATAGAGCACAAGCGCTAACAGTTTGGCTAGGGAAACTCTGATTAATGCAATGAGACATTTACATGGCTAGAAATAGTGAATTTAATTTTACAAATCCGATATAGTTTTAAACAAAATGAGACATTTTGTAGAGAAGCAAAACCCCAAAATGCTATCAACTTAGGGATACTTTGCTAAACGCAAGAGCAGTGAAAAAGTAGCTAGACTAAAGTGTGGAAAGCTATATTGGCTTGTTCGAACTCAGTCAAAAATCAAATGTGGCTTTTCTTTGCCATTTTGAGCCTAGTTCTAGAAAAATAAGAAGAAAATAAGAAAATAAATACATCTTTTCTTTGGCACAAAGAAAAGCTTTCCCCCTTGCAAAGCTCTCTTTGTGTAATACGGGATTTCCTAGCTTTAGCAGTAAAGATTGTGTTAGGAATCGACAGCGGCTACCCAAGGTCGCTGTTAATGGAGGTATGAAGAACTATGGGAAAGGTTTTAAACTTAGGTTACGGCGAAGCAGCTACGCCTACTTACAATGTGCGTTTGGCAATGGAAGAGGCGTCTCGCTGTCTTTTGTGTGAGGATGCGCCGTGTAGCCGCGATTGTCCTGCGGGAACGGATCCAGGGAAATTCATTCGTTCCCTGCGTTTTCGTAATATTCGCGGTGCCGTTGAAACGATTCGCAAAAACAATATTTTAGGCGCCAGTTGTGCCTTGGTTTGTCCCTACGATAGGCTTTGTGAAGGCGCGTGCAGTCGAACGGGCATTGATCGCCCCATACAAATTGGGCGTTTGCAAGCTTTTGCGATGCAGCATGAGCAAGCTTACGGCATGCGGGTTCTAGAGCGCGCGGAGCCCGTTAACAAGCGTGTGCTCTGCGTAGGTGCGGGTCCGGCGAGTTTGGCTTGCGCGGCAAAGCTTAGCGAACATGGCATTGATGTACATATCGTCGATGCGCACGAACGTGCTGGTGGCGTTTTGCGCTACGGCATTACACCTTCTCGTCTTCCCGAAAGCGTTGTGGATCAGGACATTGCCTGTGTCGAGGCTTTGGGAGTGAGTTTTGAGCAAAATCGCCGAATTTCGGCTGATGAGCTACCGGTTCTGCGCAAAGAATATGACGCGATCTTTGTGGGGGTAGGGTTGAGTGAGGCTAAGCTATTAACGACTTTGCCAGGAGCAGACTTAGCGGGAACACAGGCTGCCATTCATTTTCTTAAAATTGCCCGCGAAACTGAGGGCAAGGCTCTAGCGTCTAAGCTTGGGCGTGTTGTTATCATTGGTGGCGGCGACGTGGCCATGGACTGTGCTTCGACTTCGATTCAGCTCGGAGCAGAAAGCGTTCGCGTCGTGTTTATGGAATCCATGGACAAGATGCCAGCAGGTGTTGCCGAACGAGACTACGTAGTTTCTTTGGGAGCCACCTTGATCTCGGGCTTCGTGCCGACAGAGCTAAAAGGAAAAGATAGCGTTCAAGCCGTGGATTTTGTGTCCGTTAACAAAGATTCCCACATGAGTCTTGCCGCTGATTTGGTGATCTTTGCCGTAGGCCAGCGTATCGCAGATGACTACCGCGATCTCAGGCTAGAGGATGGCATGTTTATAGCAGGCGACGCCGTTAACGGCGGGCGTACGGTGGTTGAAGCTGTCGCCGAGGGCAAGGAAGCTGCTCTCTCAATTCTAAAGTTCTTGGCTCTCGCGTAGTAGTAGGAGGAAATCATGGCAAAACCCGATATCAGTATCCATTTTTTAGGCGTAAAGTGTGAAAATCCGTTTTTTCTATCCTCTTCGCCCGTTTGTCATAACTATGAAATGATTGCCAAAGCCTTCGAAACGGGCTGGGGCGGCATTTTTTACAAAACCGTTGGTGTCTTTATCCCCGATGAATGCTCGCCGCGCTTTGACATTCACAGTAAGGAGCAAACGCCGTGGGTTGGCTTTAAGAATATGGAGCAAATTTCCGAGTTGAGTTACCAAGAAAACGCGGAGATCATTCGCCGCCTAAAGCGGGATTACCCGAACAAAGTCTTGGGCGTGTCGATCATGGGATCCAACGACGAGGAGTGGGCGTTACTTGCGCGCGCTATGACCGAGGCTGGAGCCGATATTTTGGAGCTTAACTTTTCTTGCCCGCAAATGACCAGCCACGCCATGGGTTCGGACGTGGGCCAGTCGCCCGAGCTAGTGGAGCGCTATACCCGCATTGTCGTTGAAAATACCACGCTTCCCGTGCTTGCCAAAATGACGCCAAATATTGGCCATATGGAAGAGCCCGCGCTAGCGGCGATTCGCGCAGGAGCGAGCGGCATCTCTGCCATTAATACGGTAAAATCTATTTGTAACATTGACTTGGAACACTTCACCGCAAAGCCCGTTGTCAATGCGAAGTCCTCAATCTCTGGCTATTCGGGTGCAGCGGTAAAGCCGATTGCGCTGCGCTTTATTGCTCAATTAAAGCAGGACAAAGACCTCAAAGACGTTCCTATTAGCGGAATTGGAGGCATCGAAACTTGGCAAGATGCCGTAGAGTTTTTACTGCTCGGCTCTACCAACCTACAGGTTACCACCTCGGTGATGCAGTATGGTTACCGCATTGTCGAAGATATGATCAACGGCTTGCAGCACTATATGGTGGCCAATGGCTTTAATCGCTTGGAAGACTTCATCGGAAAGGCTATCCCCAACATTATCCCCGCCGAAGACTTGGACCGAGACTTTCAGATCATTCCCAAAATCGACGAATCAAAGTGCGTAGGTTGCGCACGATGCTACATTTCGTGTTACGACTCCGCGCACCAAGCCATAGATTGGGATCCCGCGACACGCAAGGTGAGCATTAACGATCGCTGTGTCGGCTGCCATCTCTGCGTCAATGTCTGCCCTGTATATGCATGCATATTGCCAGATCGTGTACAATTCAAAGCGGGTCGAAAGCCCCACGATGTAAAGCGTCAGCACCATTACCAGTAAGAGCTTATCGCTTTTCGGCTCTTTTTAGCCCTTGGCGAGATAGCAGACGATTATCGCTTTTTCGCCAAGGTTCACGTATGTTGTTCGGTATTTTATCGAATAATCTTTATTTTATTCGATATTTTAGCTGTTTGTTTTTGTGGGGGAAGTTTCCCCCTACGCCGCAACCCCTCGCTGTGCGCGGGTTTGCGTCTACCCCCTCCGCGGGGACACCCCGCGACGCCCCGTCCAGTTTTTGCCGAAACAGGACTTTGCTGTCGCCCTAGGAGCTTTCCCCCTACGCGCAAGCTACCCCCTTAGCGCCAACGCGCTTTATTCCAAGAGCTGCTCGGTGTTTGGCACTCACACTGTGCTGGAACTGGCGCAAATTCCATGCTATTACTATCGCAAGGGGGTAAATCAAGGAGCGCATACCGTGAAAACGAAACTGCCCATAGGTATTGATGATTTTGCGATGGTTTCCGAAGGCGACTATGTTTACGTCGACAAAACGACGCTGATCGATGAGCTGCTAAACAATGGCTCTCACGTCACTTTGTTTACGCGACCGCGCCGTTTTGGCAAAACGCTGAATATGTCGATGCTGCGCTATTTCTTTGACATCACAGAGCGCGAACGCAGCGCGGCGCTGTTTCGCGGCTTAGCCATCGAGCGCTCGCCGCACTATGCGCGTCGCGGCACAAATCCTGTAATTTTTTTGACGCTCAAAGATCTGGATCCCGTCGATTGGCCGACGATGCTCGAAAGTCTTGCGATTAAGCTTGCGAGGACATGTGAGCAGATTCTCGCGATGTCTGATGGTTTTAGTGAGTTAAGTAAAAAATTCCTGATACAAGGAGGAGATAGACGCTGGTCTCGTACAGAGTTGGGGGCTAGCCTAATACAACTGTGCCAAATCCTCCACCAACACTACGGCAAAAAAGTTATCCTACTTATTGATGAATACGATGCACCGCTGCACGACGCGTATGCAGAGGCTTATTATCACGAAGCGATTAAGTTTTTCCGCGTCTTTTTGGGCTCTGCACTTAAATCGAATCCGCATCTTGAATTTGCCGCCCTCACTGGTGTTTTGCGGGTATCGAAAGAAAGTCTTTTTTCGGGTCTCAACAATGTGCGCGTTTGTTCGGTAATCGATTTTCAGTTTGCCGATAAGTTCGGTTTTACCGACGCTGAGGTCGCCGCATTGCTGGAATCACAACAAGAGCGACTAGCTGGTATATCCGATTTCGACATCCAAGCTTTACGATCTTGGTACGACGGCTATTCTTTCGGCAACAGTGTACGACTTTATGAGATATACAATCCGTGGAGCGTGCTTTATGCCATGAGTTCGATGCAACTCAAAGCGCACTGGGTCAATACTGGCCAAGACAAACTTATTCATGACATTTTAAAAAGACAGATCATGACGGCTCTTCCCATCTTGGAAAAGCTCGTCAACGGGGAGAGCATCCCCATTCAACTCAATGATCGCTCTGTACTACAATCCATGAAGCAAAGCGCTACCCTTGATGAATTGTGGAGCTTGCTGTTTTTTTCGGGCTACCTTACTCTTGCCACTCCCCCCGATAGCCGCAATCTGTGTGAAGTGCGCATGCCAAATAAGGAAATCCGTGACAGCTACCGCGTTTCTCTGCAAAGCATTATCGAAATGCAAACACAATATTACGGGCTTCCCCAATGGCTAGGCGAGGATCGCTTAAAGTTCGAGTTCTACTTCAAAAAACTCCTGCGTGAACATCCGAGCTACCACGATATTTTAAGTGAAAATTCCGTTCATATGTTTGTCTTAGGCGTGTTTATTGCGGTTGGAAGCAATCGCTTTCGCGCTACCTCAAACCGTGAGTATGGCGACGGGCGCCCCGATATCTTGATCGAAGACGATGAGCGCGAACGCGGTTACGTCTTCGAATTTAAAAAAGCCAAAGACGAGGCCGATCTTGCGGATGCCGCCAAACGAGCACTCGCCCAAATCAACGAAAAACGCTACAGCTCAGTCTTGGAGGATAAACGATACCAGCAGATAACCAAGCTAGGCGTTGGGTTTTTCGGCAAAAAAGTTGAGCTGGCGTGGGGCTAGAGTTCAGGGTTTGCGTCGCGATCGCGGGCGTTGTTTTTTGCGCAAGTCGATATTGGCGGCGCGATCGCTATTTCGTCTCGTTCGTATTGAGCAAGCCTTGTTTGCGTAATGGTGAGGGCACAGTGGGGATCGTAGCGAGTTCAGCCAAAATCGTTAGCGTCTTTGGGGTTCAGTTCAAGTCCTCATGAATCAGAGCTTCCCTAGGCTAGCTGTTGGGGGGTAGCCAAAGACCCCGCGAAAAAATGGAGCCATGAGCGCATTTTGTGCGGCGGTTGAGCGACCAGTGGGATTTCGACAAGGAAGTCGAAATCGAACGCCGATAGGCGGCCCGTAGGGCTGCATGCCATGGATGGCATGCATTCAAAACGGCGCACAAAATACTGCGCGAATGACTCCATTTTGAGTGAGGCTTTGGCGAGGGGGGCATGCCCCCCGCCAATGCAAAAACACGGCAATCACGCGTAAACTCTGGTGTTCCATGGCTAGCATGAACTTCGTTAAATTTTGATGATGGTGACAGTTTCCTCAGAGTCTCCGAGTGTAATTTTGAGTGTGTATGGGATATAATTCGAAAGGCCATCTAAGAGATTAGAGTTTAAGAGATTAGAGTTTAATGGATAAGTGACGCGGGGGGTATTGGGGGGGATGTTTTTGCTGACGGTGCTGCCATTGATTTCGAAGTTTAGAGTTTGTGCGATGTCACGCGGGCCATTCAAGTCTATAACGATGGTATTATTTTGGTGTACAAGGCTGTTCATCACGATAATGTTTGGGAAGACCTGCTCAATTCGAGGCTTTTCACATTCGGAGGTATAGAGACTGCAGACTTCTTCGGCGCCGCAGGTGGGCTGAGCTGTGTTGGAATTCCATGTGCCATTGGTGCAAAGATCTTGATGCGCGACATTTTGGATGACTTGGCAGCGTTTATCACCAGTTACACAAGGAATAAGTTTATAACCAATACTAACAGAACTGCCGCTGTAACTGTCCGTATAGGTAACTACTGGTGCCACACCAACGTCTAATACCTCTAAGGCCATAACTCTGTGCTGGGTGCCTGAGGGTAGTAATAGCGCATCGCCCGTGTCTGCGCCTACTTCATGAATTGGCAAGAGTTTGCTGCTATCTTCCGACACCGCTTTGATGCTTGATGCATAACTAATAGCAGCTTCCTTAAAGCCTAGCTTTACTTTAATGCGTTTGCCTTTTGTGCCATGGGCTCCAAAAGGGGGTAGAAGATTTGTAAGCCCACATTTACCAACGTCATCTTGCACATAACAGGAACTATGTGAGTTACCCAAGCTTGAGCTTATCTCGGGGCAAAGTTTGGGAATATCCCACTTACCTTCTGTAGTACACGTCTGTACCAAATGCCCCAAGCACTTTGTCGTGTCTTCACTACAAGGGGGATCATAATGTACAATAATTGCTTTGGGGTCTGGATCATTATTTGGGCCTTTAACAGTGATCTTAAATGGATTGCTATGGGAACCACTAGGAACAAAGGTGAATTTTCCTGATTGTTCGCCACCAGTGATGTCGAATGTCGAGCTAGGCGTATAAACGATACTTGACATTCCAGTGAAGTTCGTTGGATCCAAAGAAATCGTAAACGGGGGGTCATACACGGGATAGTTTAGTGTAATAGTAATTTCTACAGACTCTACGCCGTGAGTTGCATAGACTTCTGAGGGTGAAACTTCAACGATTTCAATAATTTGGCAGCTATTGATCCCATCAACGCCTTCAGGACAAGTATAGCCTGCGGGACAGGTTTTCACCAAAGCGCTACTCCACAGCCCTGATTCAGTACAGGTTTCGAGCTTACCTGCTTTACAACGTTTTTCATTTTGTACGCAGTCTGACTCACTGACAACAGTGAGCGTCGATGTATAGCTTTCCGTTAGAGTTGCAGTGACTTCACACGTTTGTCCCGCTTGTGCGTCCGCTTTGATGCTTACATCAAATGAACTCTCTTGTGCTTCCGCTGCTACGACGACCGAATTCGGGAAGCTGTCACAGGCTTCGCCACTGGCTGAGAGGTGGATAGAAGTGGGGTCAGCAGCGACGGCGTTTAGCCTAGCCACTAAAGACGCAGAGCTTCCAGGAGCGACATTGGCCGCACTTGGGCTTAGAGATTCTAAATAGAGAGCGGGTAGCTCGTCACATACGTAGTCATCGCCAGATGCGATGCAAGTCGTAGGAGGTGTGCAAGGTTGACTTACCCAGGCGAGGTTTTGGCAAATCTCGATACTGCTTTTGTCTGCACTACAACGCTTTTGCCCAGCGTTAGCTTCAGTGCAGTCGCTAGGAACAGGGTCATCGCAGCGCGGACCTTCGTCGCTACTGTCTTTACAAGCTTCGCGGCATTCGTGTATGGTGTTCCAAACACCGCCACTACACTCAACAATGTTGTTTCCTCGGCATTTTTTTTCATTCTCTACAATACATTCCTTACAACTCACCACTCCCGTACTCGTTGCGACACAAACCTCGTCTGCTTTGCAATCGAAGGGTTCGTAAGTGCCATCAACACAGACCCAGCGTTGGTGCAGTCCATTGGCTATGTCACAAACTTGGGAGTCGCCTTCACATTCGTGGGGTGGCTGTCCTCCCTCTTTGCATTTTTGCTCTACCGCATCGCAAAGTTGATTTTCAGGGCAAGCAATAGGCGGAGCCCAAGCGCCGTTTGTGCAGACAGACACTTGTTGTCTCACGCATTTTGTCTGGTCATTCTTGCACACAATAATGCGAGCATCATTGTCGTCACAAGCTAAAAAAGTTAAACTAAACGCAGCTATGAAAAATAAGAATTTCTTCATTTTCGCCTCCAAAGGTTATCGAAACTAAGCTACAATGCACGAAGATACGTGCAACACAATACTATGCTAGCGAATCGTTGCTTGAATTCAAGAATATACGAGTCTAAGCATACTTTATATTTATTTTTTGGCAGGGGGCTTCGCCGCCCCCTTCGCGCGGGCTTCCTCGCAAAGTTCGCTAATATTCGCAAATTTTGTGCGATGTTTTCGTTAAACACTCAACCACCGCACAAAATGCGAACATTGCGCCTTTTTCTCGGCGATCCCGCGCTACCCCCTCGGCGAGCGGCTATCCAAGGCAATCTCAAGGTCTGTTTAGGGAAAGACTGAAAACAGAAAAGCTTCCATGGGGCTAAGACCCTTGGCGGAGCGGCAGACGGCGCTACGCAAAGAAAATTCAAAATATTTGCCATTGCCACTTATTTATTGCGACATTTCGATGATTTGCAAAATAATATGAGTGAATTGCATGATTTATCTGCTCGCTAAGGCAGGGGATCATTAGCCAGAGTCTCCCGTGAGAGTGTGAGCAAGCGATACTTAACCTGCATTTTTTAAACAAGTTTTGGCTTTGTAGATTTTATATGTTGACGGTTTACGGATGGGTCTCTATAATGTCTTTTGCAGCGCGAAAGTCTCATTGGCGCTCGGTTTGCGAACCTTGAAAATGATGAGTAACTTCGGCCTTACAGGGCCAAGGGGGTTCGGAATTGGCACAGATAACCCACATACTTCAAACAATTTTATGTTTTGTTGATTTTGGATGTTGACAGTTAGTGGATGGGTCTCTATAATGTCCTTTGCAGCGCGAAGGTCTCATTGGCGCTTGATTTGCGAACCTTGATAAGTTAAATTCTTGATTAGGCAAAGGTAGGGGGTGTAAGCGGCATATAACCCGCGGAATTCATAGGGTTTTAATTTATGTTGATTTTAATGGTTGACGGCTTAGTCTTTTGTAGATATACTGACTTCTTGAATGGACGCTTTTCTCAAGCGCTCGATTCTCTAACGTTGAGGATAGTTTAAAAATGCCAATCATTCCTTTTGAACAGATGAGAACTGCTTTTTAGGGAGGGATTGCGCTGCACAGTGCATTTCCCAAGTTTCTCTGGCTTTGTGAACTCTGGGACACTTTGGGACTTCTGTATTGAAACGCTATGTGAACCCACGACCATGAGCTGCAAGATTGAACGATATGGGATTCACGGGGCTTCGTGTTCTATTAATGGATCTATTTGGCATTTTGAGGAGAGGGGATAGGAATGATGAGAAAGGCGTTACTCACGATTTTAGTGTTTCTTGGTAGTTCTGGGCTTATCTGTAGCTGTGAAGGAGAAAAGCATCAAAAGGGAGCTGTGAAATATGAGGTTTCAATGCAAGAACTTCATCCTGCTGCGAAAATCGAGACGAGGCAATCCTTAGTGATCTGCGGCAAGCTTGTAAAGGATACCTTGAAATTGAACACAAGCAGTAAAGATGGCATAGTTGTCGACACGCTCTGTCATGTTTGTTAAGCCAAGCTGCGAAGATTGGTGGGCGGCTCGCTGTGAGAGCTCAGTAGGAAAGTGCATCATTGCGCTTGATTCCAATCGGACGACTGTAGCGTGCATAAGAATGCTGGAGGCTATTGAAGATAAGGTGGTCGAGTCGACAGGCAAAAACATATCCCGCAGTGATAGAGTTGTAGTATTTTTGGAGTGTACAGATTGTGTAACGAAAGTTTGTGAAGCAAAATGCACGACGCTGACCAGCGATCTGTGTGCAGAATGCGTTACTCATTGTATGCAGACATTTTGGAGAACGCAAATTCTCCCGAATTAGCCTTAGCGTGCTATCTAGGGTATTACATGACTTGTCTGCTACTTTTACATGCACTTTGGCAGATTGACTACCAAGGTGTCCTGCCTTAAAAAGGAGATTGAGATGTTAGCTTTTGATCAATTTGTTAAATCTTTTTCCACCCTCAATGTGCTAGCTGATAATAAGGATGCTCAGTACATCTATGAGAACATCATCTTTAAGGAGGATCTCAGAATTTTAGCTGTAGATTGCTCAGAGGATGGAAAAGCAGCACTTAGGGCCTATGTCAAAGACATAGAAGCATACTGCGAGGGCAAAGTGGATCTCAGCAATGAGTTCCTCAGACAGAGCATAGGTAGAATGGTCTCTGAATCCATGAACTTGCTGGGCTATAAAAAGATCCAAGATGCGGTAGACAGAGAACTACCTGGGGCAAAGTTCTTCAAAACAGCATCTATCTATGCCCTAGATACTTCTGAGACTCCTCCCCAAAAAATCATTCGGTGTATTGTTGATAACTATTAATCCGACACGTAAATACATTACACACATTGTTCAATATATTTCAATGAATTCGAATTAAAATATTAAGTTGTTTGCATCTTCTTTTTTTGCTCTTCTCTCAATAAGTGGATACGTCTCGTTTTTCCAGTTTTCTACTGCTACGGGGTTTCTTTCATAAGCGCGTTCCATGGGGCGCTGCGCAGTCATTCCCCAGCGTTTTAAATAGTTACCGACACAGCTAAGGCTAAGTGTGATGTCAAACAACTTTTTAATGAGCTCTCTAACAGTGACTCGTTCCCAAAGTGCAAATGGGAGCTTGCTCAGGGGTTCGAGCCCTAATTATGTTAACAATCCTAGCACACTGAAGATGTTGGAGAGCTATTTGTTCCTGCGCTCGTCTCCCACGTATCCCCATTTCCAGTCCTTCATAACCATTTTCTTCAAATGCCTTACACCATTTGTTTATGTGTTGTCGAGAAATGCAAAGCAAATTAGCAATCTGACGTTGAGTAATATTATGTTTGAAATACATATCGACTGCGCGTATCCGCAAAAGGTATTGCTCTTCAGTGCTTAATTTCCTAGCGTCTGATTTCATATCGTTCATTAACCTGTAAAAATGCTTGTTAATTTTTCCATTGCTAAATCACAATGGATTTGTTACATTAACACAACTTGAATGAGATATCACCTATATATATGTCGGATTAATAGGTCAAACCTTGCAATGCAAGCTTTTTGTACCACCTGATTGGGGCATGCTGCAATGCTGGGCTGGGAGTCATGGCTAGCTGCGAAAGACTTTGACACAAGCAATTTCTTGCAACTATCCTTGACCCCAATCCATTTGTTAGCAATTCCGCAATTCCCTATAATAGGCGTCACATATAGGTATCCTGCTCCGATTACCTTCGACTATTTTCTGCAAGAGACTACCATGCGCGAAGAACTAAAGTTCCATGTAACAGAACAACTACGAAAAAAATTCGAACACACCTACCCTCTTACATTCTATCATGGTGGAATTAGAGATTGGCTAAGCTTACTGGCTGAGCTTCCTAAAGATGTGCCCATTCTTTCGCTTTACGTCTACAAGTACTGTTTACAATTTTACCATCGCGCCATATTTAGCGCAGGTGATCTTTGGGCAATTAGTGAAGGCGAATATGTCCACTCTGAACATTATTTCTTTCAAACTGAAATATTTGACGAAGTAGAGAAGCGTTCTTGTGACCGCAATGCACTCGCAGCAGATGCCTTTGAAAGATGGTTTTCCGCGCACGAGAATATGATAGACTATACAGATGACTTATCTTTTCCAAGATTTACTGAAACATATTATGGTTTGGATTATCTTCCAACACATATTTTTGGTGATAGCCCAAATTTAACATTTGATGTCGAGAATGCCTATTTTGATTATCTGGGAATTTTACGCGAATCTAGAGTATTCTTCGAGGCTTACCTCGGTAAATACACCGATGATTTTTTTGAACTTCTTGCTCGTTTGCCCAAATACATTCGCTACGCCGGACCACCATATTTAAGCCGAAAGATATATCATCATGAAAATACTGCTGCGGATTTGTTTGTACTCATGTTTTTCTTCGAACAGTCAGGGTTCACGCTTGAGGATTGTTTTCAGGATGAATTCATCGCTCCTAGCCTTTATTACGATCCTTACGAAGAAGGTTTTTTTAGAGAAGAGGAGCTTTTCCATGTAAGAGAAAAGGAGCTTTACCCTGTAAGTGATTATCTGGCTCTCGAAATTGACAAAGGCAATCCAAGAATCATTGCTCTTTGCCAAAAGACAATTCAGAACGCTATCAACCAACTTCCGTCCCCCATGTTTATCAGTGGGATATTTAAATGCCAAAATAGCGATCTTATTGAGGGTCTTCAGAACTTTTTGTTTACTTATCAGAAAATACACGAAAGCTTTGAAAGCCGTTCTTATATGTATTTTGATTTTGTGGACTTAACGTGTTATGGGCGCTTAGAGAATCATATAGCTCTGCTCAAGATCGCAGCAGAACGCGATCCTGAGGGATACACCAGCGGACATTATTCTCCTTTTTATGATTTCCCATTATTCTTCAAGACAGGCATGTATGCCCGACCCTATAGAGATGTCGAACGCATGGCAAAGGCTCTGGTCAATAATGAAAGCCGTCAAGCCATGCTAAAAAGCGACGATGTCGTTGAGCACTTTTATGGCTTAAAGGTTCAGTATTGCCATAATGGTGACAAAGAGATGAGTTGCGAACTGGCTCGAAATTCGCTAAAGGCCAATGACTGCAGGGCTCGAACTTTTGCTGACTTAGCCTTTTTGTGGGAATCTGAGGAATATAAATCCGTGTATGCGTATCTTTTACAAGATATCGAAACAGCAAAGTTGTCGGCCTTCTTCCCTGTTATCCCAAGCTATATCAAATTAGAAAATGCTTCCTGGCAATGCAAGCAATATGCATTGAAGGCGGAGCCAGCGATTTTCTTCCGCGCCGCATTAGCTTTGCTCACAGAGACGATGGGGATTGATTATCGGGCAGAGATCGGCTCTTCATTACGAAGAATGATAGAAGAACTCACAAGTCTGGAAAGTGATCTATACAATGATGATTGTGATGAAATATCAATGATTCGGGATAATGGCTTCTTTTTTTCCTATCTTAATATGGATGCAACGGATGCAGTAGAGTTACATTTCGAATGCCTTCGCAAGTTATTAGAACATACAGGTAGCATTCATGCTGCAGAGGATTATGCTTCCTTTATAAGTGCCCTGCCTGTGGGTTTAGGGACTACGCCGCACAATAAAAATAGAGTGATCTATGAGATGTGCCTATGTGCTGCGATTCTTTCTGAGAGGTCTCGAAATGAAGGCTTCAACTACGCGCAGCAAGCATATCACTACCTTACCCAACTTGAACCCGCAACGACCCTCTATGAGAGACGCTTAGAAATTCTGCTACCCTTCGTGTGTCTTTTTCCACCAAGACAAGAGACTCAACAAGAATTGCTGTTTGATATCATCACAGGCGTTATCAAAGTCAGCGATGCACAATACAGTGTTGCAACTTTTTTACTCATGTCATTGAGCGATTTTAGAAAAACTTTGCTGCCTCGATTATGCAACTACTATGCTGTTAGCCCTGAAAAACATCATCAAAACCTCACCCAAAACATTGTCAAATACGCATCTGACAGGGACATCTTACATATTGTGAAATGTCTATTCAACTCACCTAAACGCAGGGCGAAGAGGGCTGGCTTGGATATTCTTGTTGGGCTCTTAGAATATGAACACGGCAATGAGGAAGATTTGACTGAAAACGATGGGGAATATCTCATAGATGAAGAGCATTGCCATTGCGATCGTACTGCGCTCATCATGGGACTCTTTGTCGAAGGAAAGATCAAAAGACCAGAAACCATCTTGAAGCAACTCGTCAACGCTAACAACAGCTTTGGGCCTGAAGCCCAAAGATTTGGATTGCTTGTGTTGTCAAAGATTAAGGCAAGGGCAAAGGATGGAGAAGACTCAAAATACTCGCAGGGAAAGAATAAACGATCTGCGCAAAGAGGGCATCATGATGTAAATAGGGAAAAGAAAAAGAGGAAACGATTTCTCGCTTCGAGCTCGAAAGGGCAAGCAGATATGGATCGTGATTACATTACATACTTGACCACTAACACAGATGAAATCAATAAATTTTTTACAAAACTTATCAAAAATAACCTACTTAGCCAATCTAAGGCAAAATCTGTTTTGGAAAAGACCACCGATTCTATCTTCATCGATAAAACGCTCTTGATCGATGACATTCTCAATGCAAAGCCTAGCCTCGTCCTCATCACGCGCCCCGAGGGGTTCGGAAAATCAACAAGCCTATCGATGTTGAGCAATTTTTTCGATATCAGAGCGCGAGATCGAAGTGTAGAGAATTTCCGTCACTTGGCCATCAGCAAATCGCCACATTTCGCTCGAATTGGCTCAAGTCCTGTGGTGTTTTTGGATTTTCAGGAGTTAGATGATTTTCTTGACATGTCAAATTTTGGTTCAATAGACTATGCTTGGTATCAAGGAACCGCTTATGAGGCTCGGTCTTTGAATCGGCACGACTTCAACTATTGGTCCCATAGATTTCTTTATAAGGAATCCTGTGATAACGCAGTCGATCATCTCTTTACAAGAATCATAGACTTGCTATATTGTTGCTTTGTTTACGAGCTTCGCTACGCGGAATTTTCAGGATTTAAGAAGGCTGATCTCTATACCGAGCGCATTGATATAGCAAGACGAACCAAGCCAAACAAAGACTTCCTCGTGTGGATATTCCAGCTTATATGCGAGTTACTCTACGAGCAACATGGAAGGAAAGTCATTCTCCTGATCGACAATTATGATGAGCCGCTTCGTTTTGCCTACAATAAGAGCTTCGATAGCAGACTATATCCCTACGATAGAACCTACTATCAAAAAGTTTTGGAACGCTTCCGAAGCTTTTTTGCTGCTATCCTCACAAACAATCCTTTTCTTGACTTTGCTGTAATGACGGGCGTTTGGCACCCTTCAAAAGAGAGTCTCTTCCCCAGCATAGATAACATATACGTTAGCTCCATGCTAAGCACATTCGCTGCAGATAAATTTGGTGTAACAGAGGATGAGTACAGAAAATTGCTTATGTCCAACAACGAACACGATGAACACGGAGTTGAAACACTAGAATCACATTGCGATAGCTACACCATTGGCAATAAGAGCAGGGCTGTAAAAGTTTACAATATTGAGAGCATTAAGGAAGTCATTTGTTTGAAGCACAAAAGTTCCCAAGGCATAGAGTATATGAAAAATATCGATTATATTGATAAATATCAAGTTATCGCCCGCGGATTTAGAAAACATATGAGATCTGAACACTCCCTATTCGAAAAGCTCCTCAATCGCGAAAGTATCAAGATTAAGCTCAACGAACAGATGTTATTGGAAACACCTGACAGTGGAATGTCATCAGAAGTTTTTTGGAATTTTTTGTTTTTTGCTGGACACCTCACACCAACAGTCCCGCTAGACCAAAGCGATAGCCATAACACAGTTGAGCCCAACATGGAGCTTAGCGTACACATGCCGAAGCAATATATGAAAAAATATCAAGGCATCATTGAGCATCTCGCACAAGAGAACGAGGAGGATGACAAATTGTGAAGATAAAATTTAAAAACGCCCTTTTTGCATTTACAGTGCCACCAACAAAACAATAATTGGAGAATGACAATGAAACAATATCTAAAGGCAAGTGATGACTATTCTATGTCATCTATATCACCCGACTCTCCTAAGGCATTCCGTTATGCACCCGCTCTGGCTCAGCTTACAGATGAACAAGCATCAATGATGCGAGAATTCTCAAAACGTTGGGATGCATTATATAATAATTCTGCTATGTTCCGTTCACTGGCTGAGGTTAGAAGAGTTTCCGATGAGACCCGCCTTGAGGCCTATGAAGAAATGGCAGTCGAGTATGGTGCAGAGGTGTTCGAATCGGCTTATGATGATTTTTTAAAACACTTGAATGATATGCGAAGAACGCATTTATGGTGCAACGGGATCGAAGAGCTCCTCTTCCCTCGCCCTTCCTTCATGGACATTGCTTATCCTAGACCTCCCCTTCTAGATTTTCTGTGGAATGAACCTCCCCTAAAAATAGTTAATAGTTACATGCTTCAAAGAGGCATCGTCGTTTCGAGTCTGGATGATGGAATTCTATTTTTAAAAACAATGCACTCTCTCTCATCTGAGCATCGCGAAATGCTCTTGGAGCATTTGCAATACTGGCACCATTGCCGTTATGTGTTTGACGAGACTCCTCCTACTGAGCAATTGATGAGTAATAAAAAGGAGCTGGAAATATCCTTTCAAGCCATGTACACCAAGTATGGGGCAGAGGCGTTTGCTGCAGCACGCGATGCGTTCTCAAAAACAAATGAAAAGTTCTACCGAGAGATGCAAACGTCCGATGCCTGTGGACGAGTGAATCCCAAAATAAAATACGAAGATTTGGCCCTAGAAGGAGTTTTTCGTAGTATTGATGACTGGGATTTTTTACTTCACTCCATATTGAAGCTTTCCGAAGAGCAGCAAGCCATTTTTATTGAGTTTTCAGAACACTGGCACAAAGAATGTCGCCAACTGATCCTAGCCCTTGATCTCGTACCCTCGCGGTATGACTTTGCTTTCGCTCTCTGCCGCGAAAGCAAAATTCGAGCGATGGAATCAATGCAAGCGAAGTGCGGCGCTGAAAAATTTGATGCATTTCTTGATGAATTCTCCAAAATATACAATGCACGTCGCGAAAGTTTTAAAAATTCACGTTGGTTATATTGCATTGAAGAAATTATTTTTCCAAAAACTAACTTACGTATTCTATTGAGAGATCTACAGAGCTTGGAGGACTTCGACACTTTGATCGCTGATGATAGCATTTTCTTTATGAAATCCATGCTATCTCTTTCTAAGGTTCATCGAATCATTCTCCGTGAATTTGGTAAGCTCTGGTATAGGGAGGCTATGAAAAGGTTTATCGTCCATGGCAGAATAAAAATAAGTGAAATAACTGAGGAAGCAACCAAAAAGAATCGCAAGGATGCGATGGAAAGAGCTAAAGAACAATTGCTAGCCAGTTACGGACAAAAGGTGTTTACGGATGCTCTTGATGAATTCTTTAAAGTGAATGAAAAGTTCTTTAGGGATCAGACTAGCGCAGATACGTATGATCATGTTGAGCTATCCAAAATCACATGTGAGAACCTCAGCGAGAATAGATGCTGTTTCTTCTTTCTCAATGACAGATTTCGCTCAACGTCTCCACTATTTTGGCTCTCTGATGATCAACGAGCGATTTTCTTCGAATTTGCGGAACTTTGGCTCGACCAATGCCGCAAGGCATGCTTAGACCAAGTAATCGAAACTGCTGACTTTGAGCTTCGTGAAGAGTGTAAGATAAAAGCGATGGAGAAAATGACAACTAAATATGGTGAGAATGTGTTTGATGTGATTCGCGATACATTCAAACGCAAGTATAGCCTCAGAGAACTAGGCTAAACGAAATAAGATGCTGACTGACTCAAACAAAGCAGAGCAACTCTTTATTCGCTTTCCTAGACTCCATCGCTAGGGAGTGATGCTTGTAATAGCTGTCGCTTAAAAGCTCAATTTCAGAACAGGGAACGAAAATGTGTGACCATGTCTTGTCCATTAAAACGACAACAATTATCAAAAGAATTGATGCAAATTTCGTGTCAGTCTACAAAAATGCAACGTCGTTTTATGATTCCGGCGAGTTATGGGAATTTTGTATTCGAACGATAGCGAATCCCGTCAGCATCTCTTGCATTGCTTTTGCCAATGATCTCGGCATCCCCCCCGTGGCTTCGCTTCTTCTCTTCTATCAACGAGAGTTCGCTCCTAGTGCTTCGTTCAAATTTTCAGCACAGCAAAGCCAATTTATGGGAGCACTCATGGGCTTTGTGTTTAAGTTTGTTCTGAATTACGAAGGGCAGAAAGAGAGATGCACCGTTTCGCGACTTGGTGTTAAAACGGCTACACGATTTATCAATGGCCCCACTTGGCGCATTGAGTAAATCCGAGAGCTTTGCGCGGGGGGAACCTTTTTTCTTTTTGCAAAAGAAAAAAGGTT
>JBBAEA010000052.1:0-21557 GCA_041656175.1 Bradymonadales bacterium
TGCCGAAGCGCTCATTGCCACGGCTATTGGGCTTTTGGCGGCGATTCCATCGGTTATGGCGTACAACTATTTTGGGCAAAAATTGAAGGTGCTCTCAGCGGATATGGAGAGCTTTTCTAACGATTTTCTCAATATAGTGAAGCGAAACTTCTTTAAGTAGGCGGTTAGGATGGCGCTCGGGAAACTCAGTGATATCAACGTAACGCCGCTTGTCGATGTGTTGCTCGTGCTGCTGATTATCTTTATGGTAACCACAGCCATTGCAGAGCAAAATAAGGCAAAGCGACAGCAGCAGGACTCCGTCCAAGAGAAGACGCAGTCTTTGGTATCGCTGAACCTTCCAGTTACACCTGACAATCCCTATCTCGCTGATCCCGAAACATCGAAGTTGGTTGTTGTTATCGATAAACGACTGCGGATTTTTGTAGTCCGTGGTTTGTCGAATGCGGCTGGGCAAGAGCCAATTGCAGACTGCTCCTCGATGGTAGGGGCAAAATCTGCTAGTGCATGGCAAGCTTGCTTTGATCGGATCAAGGACACACTCAAGAATAATCAGCGTTTGCTCAAAGAAGGCCTCTATTTGCAAGCCGATGCCGATGTGCCTTATGGTTTTGTTTCGGGGGTTATGCAAGAACTTCGACGTGTTGGCTTGGAATCTGTTGATATCGTTACAGATCCCGCATTTCGTAATGCTTTGGCGGCAGAGCGAAATTAGGCTATATTTTCACAGTTATCGCCATCATGTTTTCGTGGTTTTGCTGCTAATTCTAGCAATTTAACAAAATCACGCGATTAATTTTAGGAAATTAAATTTTATTGCGTTTTACTATTATATTGAGGTCTTCTCATGGCTAAGCGTAGTTCGACAGCAGCACAACTAGCTAGTTTTGGTATAACGCTAGCAATACACGGCTTGATCGTGGGGCTAGTCGTCTTGACCTCGTCTTCGGCGCCGCAAGAATTAATCCTCGAAACACCTCAGCAAAGCCTGCATTGCCGCTACATCGAAGCTGGGCGCATTTTTCAAGTCCAAGTAAACGCCAGCAACTGGCAAGAGGCCGAAGAGCGTGTCTGCGGTGGGGCATTTCGCGATGTCCGCCTCTCGCCGTTGCTGCTTGAGGGTCTAACTATGATACTGGTTGATGCCAGCCAAAACCCCGTCGTTGCTGCACAACGCGAGAGCTGCTCTTGCTCGGAGGAAGAAAATCTACCCATATTGCAGGACGTCGGCATAGTCGAGGCTCCGCGGCTAGGCGCCGAAGTGCGTAGAACCGCGCTACCGCGCATTATTAATGTACCTGAGCAAACGCGCGAAAACGTGATTAGCACCACAAAAACTGAGGCTAAAGCCTCCGACAAAAAAGTTAAAACCAACGCCCCCAAAATCGACGATTTACTCGCCATTGCCAGTGATTTCGATCCAGCGCGCCCTATTAGCGACGTAGACCCTGGCGGCTCTGCGGATGGCTCGCGCCACTCCAAATCGGCTACGGGCAAAGGCGATCCCTACCTACAAAAAGTAAAGGCAAAGCTCGATAACACGATGAATGCACCAGCTTCTATCCAGAAAAGCGAATTAAATTCGCTAAAGGCGCGCATTCGCATCAAAATCGGAGACAACGGCTCAGTTTGGGGCTGGGAGTTCGAGCGTAAAAGCGGTAATGCTGCCTTTGATCGCATGATCGAAACGACGATCAAACGCTTCATGCTGGGTGGCGATATGCGCTTTGCAGCCCCACCCGAATTGTGGCGCTTAAAGAATATCCCTATCATAATAGATGGCAGCGACGTAAGATAGTTTAGGGGTGAGGGGGCGCGCAAAGCGCGCAGTGCTGTTGGTGCGACATTTACGGCACGGCGATTTGGAGTATCGCGTTCTTGCAGATACTTGGAATAATAACGGCGCGTTCGTTTGCTGCTGCAACCATATTGGGATGTACGATGTATTTGGCGGCGAGCCGAAATACGACGCCACTGGCCTCGAAGGCTTGGGCGTCGTAGATCGTTGTAATATGGTCTTTTTCATCGATTTTCCCGACTTTGACGGTAGAAATCGAATAGAGAGAGCTTTACACGATTGCGGAGGGTCTTTCTTTCTTGTGCAACAAGAAAGACCCCTCACCCTCCAAAGAAAGAAGGCGTTCTTTAAGGCTTTTAAGAATAAACTGCCTTTCCATCTTCTATTTGACTTATTTTATTCGCATTATGAGCTTTTACTTCTCTACAAAAAGTCTCATTATTGTCAATAATTGCATCGTTTTGTAAAATTAAACTCACAGTTTTGAAACGTGCAAAGGTATCGTAAAGTTAAAAATGTGTAGTGCCCACGGGATTTTCTAAAACCTTGTAGATACTTAATTTGCGCGTTTCTACCGTCAAAGTCGTGGAAAGACGGTTTTTTTCCAAATGTACCTAAAAAGAGTTTCTTTTTGAAGGGAGGACGGCCACTCAATGAATGGGTGGCTTCCTAGCCGTTCCTAAAAAATTTTGGCTGATTAAGGATCCACTTCAACGATATCTGCCAGTTCTATGGTGGCTACATCACTGCGCTCCAAGATTTTAAGGGCGGACTCTAAATCAAGCGAACAGACAAAAGCCGCCGTGCTATAACTCTCAATGTATTGGCCTCCTAAAAGACTACATTCCTTGGTAGGACATACTTGGCTCTCAGCAATACAAAGCATACGCTCTCGCATAACTTTACGCAGATCCTCAAGTTCAACATTACACCGTGGATCGTCCTGACATGGATAAGGATGCGAATCAATGCAACTACGATCTGTCAGTGAAAATATAAATGCTGCGTTCGTTTTTTGATTTCGTGCAAGGGCTAATTCGTAGTTTTCACGTAGTTTGTTGAGACTATTCTCGTCTAACTTGTTTTTTTTGTCGCTCTGGCTCAGAACAGTCATAGTGTTTTGCTAGCTTAAAGCTAAAACTCTGCGCGTTTTCACTCTCTAGAATGATACCACTCTCTCGCCCCAGACTATTCTCTTCTGTCGATACCGAACAAGAAAGCAGCATAAGGGAAAAACCTATGAATACTAAATATCTCATACTTAAACTCCTTCAGTTACGTCACTATAAAAAATCTTAGATCAAGACAAATATGCAAATATAAATTACCTTAAGCTGATTGTTATCTTTAGCTAAAATCCCTTAATTTAACCTTTTCATCAGGGGGGCATCCAAGATTCTACGCTCTTAGCTTTTGCAGAACGAGACGAAGAGCGCCCCACAAAAGCTCGTTTAAGGCACGGCGATTTGGAGTATCGCGTTCTTCCAAAAGCTTGGAATGAGGACGGCTCGCCCGTTTGCAGCTGAAACCATATTGGGATGCACAATATATTTTGCCGCGAGTTTAAAGACGACGCCACTAGCCTCGAAGGCTTGAGCGTCGTAGATCGTTGTAATTCGGTGTTTTTCGTCGATTTTGAATAAGCCAGCATCGCTCCAAACGACGAGCTTTTCGCCCACGAATGTGGCACTACGCGTCTTAGCAAAGCGTTCATCGCTCATCGCGAGCTGTTTCGCTAAATCGTTAAATTCCGCCTTTAAATAATATACTTTTCCGCTACCAACGAGTGCGATTTTTTTCTTCTTCGACACAGCGAGTTGGAGTTCTTCGTTGTTGATCGCGGGGTCGAGGGCGAGAAGCTGGACGTGAGCTTGAGGGCTAAGATCAAAGTTTTCATCGGCGTCAATGCGCCAAAGTGCGGAGCTGTCCTGCATAAGTAAGTATAGGTTTCGCTCTTCGTCCAACGCTATGGCTTTAGGTTTTTTGCCAGGAACAAATTTGTCTAAGCTTGTTTGTTTTGGGAGAGCATTACCGCTGCCCATGACGTAATTGGCTTCAGATTCTCCGATTTTCCATAGAAACATTTCGTTATTGCTGGAGAACGCTGCATAAAGTTTATCGTAGATGAGATTAAGCGCTACGCTTTTATCGGGTGGCATGGTGCTGATCTGCTGGCTCATGTTTGGCGATTTTGAGATAGGGTATAAAGTCATTTTTTCGGATTTTTGCACCGCCAAGGCGGCGGTTGCGTTGGGAAGATTGAGTGCAGAACTGGCGAGTTCAACGGCGTCCCAAGCGCTGATTTGCGTATTGATGTTAATCCAAGTCGATGACACTGCGATATCGGCAACGAAAACCGTATGACTACTACAAGCGTAAAGTTCTTCCTCGACTTGAGCGATATGGAGTTCTTCTTCTTTTTCTATCTTGAGTACGGCGAAGCTTTCGACTTGGCCTGCGGGCGCTTTAGAGCAAGGTTCTCGCGTTGGCTGCCAAAGATCTTCCTTTGTTGCTCTCCAAAACGTGTAGTGCCCCAAATCGTTGGGAACGGCAGCGTATAGGGCGTTATCGTTGAGGAAGAGCCGAGTATTTTTGCTTATCTTGCTCTCGCGCAGCGGCGTTGCAGCATCAATTTTCGCGTCGCCGCCACCAGCAAGAATGACATAACGACGCGAGGATAGTGTTTTCCCGAGGAAGCTAAGCTCAGTTTGAGCGACGTTTCCGATAAGTATGAGCGTGTGATCCGCAGCATCGCTAACGATGGCGGCACGTAGATCGCCGTGTCCCTCTATGGAGTCTACAGCGCGCATATCGAGCGAGGTCGATAAACACGTCGAGTTGGTGGCGGATTGCGGAATACAAAAACCGTACTGCGGATCATTTTCGATCGTCACCATATTATCATCTAAACTCCACACGATACTTCGCAGTTTGTTTGAAAAATGAAGTAGAAAGGCGTTTTTTGTTCGATGAATTTTGTACTCTTCCTTCTCGGGAAATTTGATAATGGAAGCCATGTTGGGTACCCCCATGTAATCGTTGGCTTTGAGGAACAGTCTCATTTGCTTGACAGAAGCTTCATCTCCGTCCCCGAAATAGAGGCGATATAGTGTGCTATGTTCGACGGCGTAAAACAGTTGTTCAAAATCAGAAACCATCAATGAGAGCGCGCTACCATCTGATAGTTTCCAAATCGGTGAAACATGCCAACTATCATTGCTTTGTAGCAGCTGCGAAACACGCGAGAGCAAAGGTTCGTGTACTAGCAAAAGTATGCCACCGTAAAGCACGACCACAGACTGCGGGCCGAGTAAGGCGTTTAGCCTGTACGGGTTATTGGCGTTTTCATCGCCAATTTCCTTGCGCTCATCGCTATGTTCGGGGCCATAAAGTGTATGAACTTCGTTAGTGCTTCGGCTCCAGCGCGCAAGCCTACCAACCGTTGAGTCACTCAAAACAATGCTATTGTGGTCTTGCACTGCGATCGCTTGGACTTGGCTGAATAACACATGTTCCTCCACAAGGCCTCTCCCAATGCCTGTCTCGGCGTTGAGCACTTCAATCGTTAGCTCTAGCAAACTTATTCGCATGCCGCCGTAGGGTAAAAAAACGCTATTCCCGATTCTAACGAGATTGATATTCAGCGGAATATAGCGCCCAGAGAACTCTTCAAATGCGATATTACTTCCAACGTTTACACCGTCGCCTAAAAATCGCAGTATTTTTCCAGCTTTAAGATAAGTGATGGCGTTGTATTCCCCAAAGAGTATCCCGCCATCCCATTCTATAATGGATGTCCATGCAGCAAAATCGAATTTGTAGTGATTAGCGTTTCCATGATTAAATCGCTCCCCATCGACGTTACCCGCGAGTTTTATAAGTTTTTGGGCTTGGAAGGCATGGAGCCCTTCATCGGGAAGTTCAGTTTTGTAGATCGCGTCGGGAAAGGCAAAGTACAGCGCACCTTCCACAAATCCCATGCCACAAAGTTCCGAGAAATCGAGCATCGCTAGGGCTAAGCCGTCACTAGGTTTTTGACCCTTATGAGCAGGCTCCGCTCCCATAAAATACACTCCCTGCGTTCGCAAATCGATCATTGCGGGGCGTCTGTGTGGGGTGGCAAGTATGACGATGTCGGCGGCAATCTCTTCGAGATAATATGCCCATGCTGCGCTAAAACTGAGCGCTTCACCCATTTCGTGTTCATAGGCAGATAGCTCTACGAGGCTTCGCGCGGTTTTGCTTTTTTGCTCGAATAATCGTATACTTCGTGTGGCTGCATCGGCGTAAACGATATCACCGTTTGCGCGCACAAACAAAGCGCTTGGTTTCCATGGCGCTTGGATGCGGTCTTCGGCGCCAACTTGGCTATACAGAATGACGCTGTCATTGCCAGAGACATAATCTGGGTAATCGCCTCTGCAGGAGAGCAGCGTCAAGCAAGATATTAATACGGTTAAAATGAGTATTTTCTGCATTTTATAAGTTCTTTTTAGCGGGCTTGCGCATAAGCTTAGGTTTAAGCAAAAACTCAACTTTGCTTATTCATACTAAACTTATAGAGCAATCCAGCTAAATTCAAGATGCATGTATAGATGCTTCGCAGAATCTTGCACGAAAACTAGCAGTATTTATTTGCAAGCCAATAGACAATGCGTTAGGAATTACGCGGGGGGGGGAGAAGCATAGGAGTGTAGATGGCTCAAGGTTATTCGGCTAAAGATATAGAAATTTTAGAAGGCTTAGACGCGGTTAGACTTCGCCCGGGCATGTACATCGGTTCAACAGGAAAGGCGGGGTTGCACCACCTATTGTGGGAAATTCTAGACAACGCTATCGACGAAGCGATGAACGGCTATGCTGGCCGCATCGGCGTGACGCTACATGAAGACGGCTGCTCGATCACGGTAAGCGACGATGGGCGCGGAATCCCCGTCGATGAACACCCCCAAGTCAAAGAAAGCGTTCTACAAGTGATCCTTACTCGCCTACACGCTGGCGGGAAGTTTAACCAAAATAACTACAAAACTTCAGGTGGTCTACACGGAGTAGGATCCAGCGTGGTCAACGCCTTATCGAGTGAATTTCATGTGCGGGTTCAACGCGACGGTGGGGTGTTTGAGCAAAAGTATCGTCGCGGTCAGCCCCAAGACAAAGTAAAGCGCACTGGCAACAGTCGCTGGACTGGAACTGAAGTGTTCTTTAAGCCAGATGACGCGATCTTCGAGGACATACACTTTGACAGCGAACTCATTCGCGAGCGTTTAGAGGCAAAAGCGTATTTGTTACGCGGTCTAGAGATTGTTTACGAAGATAAAAAAGAGCGCGAACGATTCAAATTCCGTTTTGAGGGTGGCCTATCTGATATGCTCCAAAACATGATCGCCCAACACAAAACCAGCATGATCAACAGCGAGTTTTGTAGTTTCCAGCGTGAAGACGACGAGGGCGGCCGCGTAGATATAGCCGTTTGTTGGTGCGAGGGCTCAAAAGAATCGCTGGCAAGCTTTGTCAACGCCATCCCCACACCCGACGGCGGAACGCACGAAGCGGGGCTACGCGAAGGCGTGCAGCGCGCGCTCAAAACCTATATGGATAACCACGATTTGGTTCCCCGCGGCGTCAACATTACGTCCGAAGACACGCGCGAAGGCTTTTTTGCAGCCATCAGCCTCTTTATGAGTAACCCCCAATTCCAAGGCCAAACCAAAGGCAGACTTGGCAACCCCGAAGTTCGCAGCTGGATCTCAAACGCGGTTAAAAACGAGCTTGAACTCTACTTAAACCTGCACCCAAAATCCAGCCAAGAGATCGCCGCCAAAATTGTCTTAGCCGCTCGCGCTCGCCAAGCCTCACGACAAGCCGCCCTCAGCGTCCAAGAGCGCTCTCGCAGCTCCCGCAAGCTCAACCTCCCCGGCAAACTCGCCGATTGCTCATCCAACAACCCCGCAACAAGCGAGCTTTTCTTGGTCGAGGGCGATTCCGCTGGCGGCTCCGCTAAACAAGGTCGCGACAGAATGACACAAGCGATCCTCCCCTTGCGCGGCAAGGTACTCAACGCTGAGCAGGCGAGCATGGCAAAAGTCATGCAAAACAGGGAGTTAAGCGACATCGCAAACGCACTCGGCTGCAACATGGGCAAAGACTGCAAGCTCGACCGCCTACGCTACCACAAAGTCATTCTCATGATGGACGCCGATAGCGACGGCCACCACATTTCGACACTCTTACTCACTTTCCTCTACCGACACCTCCGCCCCCTCATCGATTGCGGCCACGTCTACATTGCCCAGCCCCCCCTTTATCGCATAGACATTGGCAAAAATACCCATTGGGTACTCGACGACAAAGAGCGCGACGCCGTTTTGCGCAAGGCAAAAAAACGCGCCGAAGACGTCCAAATTACTCGCTTCAAGGGCCTCGGCGAAATGAATCCCAAAACCCTCTACGACACCACCCTCAATCCCAAAACGCGCCGCCTCCTACAGGTTCGCGTGGCGCCCGAAGACGAAACCCAAACCGACGCGCTGCTCAGCGAACTCATGGGCAGATCCGCCGAATCGCGTTTTCGCTTTATCAAGGAACATGCGACATCCGCCTCCGACCTCGATCTTTAGCCATAGCCTATGTAATCGGATTTTTATTTTTTTGTTGGGGGCAAGCCCCCTACGCGCGGGCTTCCTCGTAAAATGCGACAACGAACGCGAAATATTGTGCGGTGTATTTGCTAATCGCGCATCCACCGCACAATATGCGTTCGTAGCGCATTTTCCAAGGCGATCCCGCGCTACCCCCTTGAGCTCTACGCTCCTCGCAGCGCTCAGCCCCCTTGCATCGTTTGCTTTCGCGTATGTAAATTCTAGGCTTCTCTGCAATCCACGCAAGACACGACGTTGACGCATTCGACGCTATAAGCCATAATGAGAGCAGGAAAGTTTGATGGATTCTTTACAAGGAGCGGAACATGAGTGAAAATAAATCAACTGTATTAAGCGAAAAAAGAACAGAACTCCTCAATCGTATTCAGGCTTTAGTACTAGAGCTGAGCGAGCTCTTGCAAAAAGACATACCCAGTTTTGCTATGCGAACGGCGCGCAAAGCCTTTATAGACGATCTCGATTTTGCGGAATCGCGCAGTGATGAGCAGATCACGGGTTTTAAGCAACGCCTACACCAGTTTACAGATAGACTCGGAAAAAACAGCATCGCTAAACTCAATGCAAGTCTTGATCTGTGGACGAACGCAGAAGCTAAGGCTGGGGACGCCAAAACCTTAGAAGGCAACCCCGAAGTCTGGGCCATTCTCGTCGAAATCTCGCCGGCCATAGAGCGTTTTATGAAAGACGAGGGTCTGCCCTGCGATGTTCCCGCCTACAAAACGCCGCTCTATTTTATAGATGGAAAGTTTGCCCCCTCCATCATCGAAAAATACTGGGCAGCACTCGTTTCGTTGCGCGCTCTGGACGTCGAAATTCAGGAAGACTCCCATGAACGGCGACGCGCTGCACAGGCAGAGCGCTGGGACGATCTATAACGCCATCTTTGGGGGGTAGCGCGGGATCGCTGAGAAAAAGTCGCAATGAGCGCATTTTGTGCTGTGGTTCGACGAATAGGCGAAACACAGCACAAAATCCTCGCTCATTAGCGAATTTTTCGAGGAAGCCCGCGCGTAGGGGGTGCACCCCCTTCAAAAAAAGAATACAAACGACCGTAATGAACGAGGAATAAATCGTGATGCGAAGTCAAAAAAACATAATAATGATGATATTTTCGGCGATTGTGCTTCTTTTTAGCGCTTGCGTCGAAGTTGATTCGATTCCGACGAAACCCGATGAAGCGAACGTCAAACTTGCGACGCACGTCGGCGATTGGCGCGATGAGGTTATTTATCAGGTGATTACGGATCGCTTTTATGACGGAGATGTGAACAATAATTTTAATGTTGATACGCGTACGCTCGGTCGCTATCATGGCGGTGATTGGCAGGGAATTATTGACAAGCTGGACTACCTTGAAGAGCTCGGGGTGACGGCGCTGTGGATTTCGCCCGTGGTTAAGAATGTCGAGGAGGACGCGGATTTTGCGTCGTATCACGGCTATTGGACGCAGGATTTTTTGAAGCACAATCCTCATTTTGGGAATTTGGCTGATTTACGGCGTTTGAGCGACGCGCTGCATAAGCGGGGGATGAAGCTGATTCTGGATATCGTGACCAATCATGTGGGGCAGGTGTTTTTCTATGACATCAATATGAATGGTACAGCGCAAGAGTGGTTGAGTGGGTCGGGTGCGGAAATGCCAGGGAATGCGCGTGATAAATATCGTTGCGTGCGTGATTCGTCGGGTAAAATTCTGCGTATCAACGATAAAGGCGAACTTGTGACGGATGCCGATGGCCAGCCGATTTTGTGTAATGTATCGGATTTGAGCCGCGTTACCGAGTTTGATCCCGATTGGCAGCCACAAGGAATTCAGGCTTTTACGAGTATGGGACTAGCGGGGGCTGCGCCGATTGTGTTTTTTGATATGCCGCGCATCAATCGCGTTGCGCCTGGACCGCGAAATATCGACCTCAACGGCGATGGGCAAATTACGACGTCGGCGGAGCGGCTCGGTTTTGCAAATCCCGATTGGTATCACAAACGAGGACGCGTGTTTGACTGGGATAGTCAGTTTGATAAGGATGGAAATTTGCTGCGCCCGCCGTACCAACACAGGTTGACGCTAGCCGACGGAAATGCGGGACCATTCATCGACGGGAAAGCTCGCGACTACTACCAAAACGACCAGACACTGCTCGCCGATTTTCCTGGCGGTCTAAAAGATATTGCGACGGAACGCGACGATGTTAGAGCCGCAATGATTAAAGTATTTTCGTATTGGATTGACGTAACTGACTGCGATGGGTTTAGAATCGACACGCTTAAACACGTTGAATACTCGTTTTGGGAAACATTTGCGCCTGCGATTCGCGAACACGCCCTGAAACGTGGAAAGAAAAACTTTTTTATGTTTGGTGAAGCCTTCGATGGCAACGACGATTTGCTGGCTGCATACACACAAAAGGACATGGTTGATTCGGTGTTTTTGTTTAGCCAAAAGTACGCCATCGACAACGTTTTTAAGTGCGCGCCTGGCAACAATGCGCCTTACTGCAAGGGGCAGAGTTTTGGCACTTCTAACCTTTATGGCTGGAAGACGGACACTGGCCGTGATATGCGCGTCCAAAAGTACGGGAATGTCGCGCCAACCAATGGTGTGACGGATTCTGCAGGTGTAGGGCTTACGCCAAGGCAGCTGCTCGTTAACTTCCTCGACAACCACGATGTAGGGCGCTATCTCTTTGATCGCCAAGATGAAAAGGGCGTAAAATCGCTGATGAACGCGCTGAACTTTTTACTTACAACCAACGGCATACCCTGCTTATATTACGGAACGGAGCAAGGTTTTTTTGGCGGCAATGATCCCGCAAATCGCGAAAACGTGAGCAATCTTGATGCTTCCATTTACTTGCACAAAAACTATGATTATAGCAAGACCGAGGCGTGGGATAGGCGCAACCCCTTGTTTTTACATATTAAAGAGCTGCTCGAAATACGAAAAGCTGTCCCCGCTCTACGCCGCGGAACTTACGATGTTTTGTGGCATTCAGAGAACAAGGATAACGAGGCAGATGCGGGTATTTTTGTCTACGCGCGAAAATATGAGGGCAAATCCGCTATTATCGTGGTCAATACACACGAGCAAAGCAGCAAAGAGACGCGCGGAAGCGTTGGCGACGGGATGATGGATGTGAGTTCATATTTTGGCCAGACTAATGCGCTTGTCGATCTCTTGGATCCCGGCTACAAGCTCAACGTAAATGCTGGTAAGGTTATCGTAAGCGTACCATCGATGAAAACACGGATTTTAGTGCCACAAGCTGATAAGGCGAGTTATGGTTTGTGAGTATTGTGAATGTTAGTAGCACGTAGAGGGCAGGATATTGCGGAAATCCTGCGTATTGAAAGAGATTGGATTAACGAACGCTCCCTTAAGGGCGCGCATATCGATTGGGCGCAAGAGCGCCGCATAGACTACGCGCTGCGTTTAGCACGGTTAAAGCGTATACAAGCAGACGACCGCAAAGATATAGAGCTTGAGCGCGACGTCGCTGTGTTTAGAGATTGGTTAGCTAACAGCATGAAGAGCGCCGCAAAGGACGGGCGTTGGGATGCTTACGCGATCGCTGGCATCGATCAAGAGCTAAAAAAGCGCCTTAAAACGCTTCGCAGTGAAATTTTACGCAAACACGCCAACCTAAGCGAAGTTCGGCTAGATGACGAAATACGGTATAAAAAACTTGTTTTGGCACTTGGTGGTGGTGGTGGCACGGGCTATGCGCACTTAGCCGCATTCCAAGCGATAGAAGAACTTGGGCACAGCCCCGAGCTCATTGTAGGCACTTCGCTCGGCGCGCTCATTGGCTATTACAGAGCCATCAAAAAAGACTACGACCCCGCTGCCGCTTTTTTACAGCTACCGCAGTGGGGAGACGTTGCTCGTAGTATCAGGCCGTTTTTAGGCGGAAGCCGACACGGGCTGCCAGCGTTGTTTAACTTAAACCTCTCCCCCTTCATTACGAAGCTCAACCTACTACGCCAAGCAAAAGAGTCACCAAGCTTCGATGAACTCGAGATTCCCTTTGCCTGCGTTACGACGGCTGTAAAAAAAGCTGCCAAGGAGGCGGAGATTTTCGCGGAACAACAAAAAGCTAGCATCCCGCGATTGCTCTCTTTGGGGCTGTTCCCATGGAAACGAACTTTAGGCGCCGTTCTTAAACTTGCACAGTTTTTAAGCTCGCATCCAGACCTAATCGCCGAACATGTTTTTGGCTTAGATGAGAGGAGCCGTCAATTATGCGCGGTAGACGCTATCGCATTTTCGGCTCTTGTTCCGTCGCTGCTAACATACGAAGTGCCGAGCAACCACCACCAAAGTCGCGAAATACTTGACGATATCGTTAAGGAAAACGGCATATACCGCTTTGTTGACGGTGGGCTTGCCAACAACGTCCCCGCGAGAGTCGCCTACGACGCCGTCGAAGCTGGTCGCATTAAATCGCGCAATAGCTTTATTATGGCGATCGATGTCTTTGCACCGTGTGCAAAGATCAACGCATTCTTTATGCCACTACAACAGATAGCAAACCAAAACGTTATAGAAAATCTACCCTACGCAGACACGTCAAACCGTCTACGCTATGTTTTGTCACCCGTAAACATTGCGCCTAGCCTCGGGCAGCTTAGCAAACTCAGCAAACACGCCACTAACGAGATGAGCGATAGCTTTGCACGAGCGAAATACGCGCTGCGACCGCTACCGCCAATTGAGCAATTTTTGGATTAAGTATGCCAGCGCTACTTTTTGGCAAACGGCGTAGTCATCTTTATTTGACCATCAACGATGCACTGGATTGATCAGCTCATTATTCTTGGCGCCTTGGCGCTGATGTTGTTATTTGGCTGGCTCAAAAAATCTTCAAGCGAGAACGCTGAAGGAAGCAGCTACTTACTGGGAAGCCGAAGCTTAACGCTACCCGCCTTTGTCGCCACCACCGTAACCACATGGTACGGCGGAATACTTGGAGTGGGTGAGTACAGTTATTTGTACGGCATATCAAACTGGCTAGTTTTTGGTGTTCCGTATTATTTCGGCGCTATACTCTTTGCGCTCTTGCTCTCAAAGCGCGCGCGCGCGGGGCAAAGCTTAACCTTGCCTCAGCACCTAGAGCGAGCGTACGGAGGACGCGTCGGGATCTTGTCGGCGGTTTTAGTCGTATTTACGGCGGTTCCCGCGGCTTATGCCTTAATCATAGCCAACTTGTTGCAACTCAGTTTTGGCCTTAGCCTTGGCGTCGGCATCTTCGTAGCAGTGCTCTACAGTGTTGTTTATATTTGGAGAGGCGGCTTTAGCGCTGTTGTTCATACGGATAAATTGCAGTTCGTCCTTATGTTTGGTGGCTTTGCGATGATCCTTATTTTTCTGCTAATACACCACGGCATAGAACCACTTATCGCTCTTCGCGAAACCTCAGCGCGGCATTTTACTTGGAACGGTGGCCTAGATACAGGCGCAGTTCTAGTGTGGTATTTTATCGCCTTGTCCACGATGGTCGAGCCAAACTTCTATCAGCGATGTTTTGCGGCTAAAACGCCAAAGATCGCGCAACAAGGCTTGTTCGTTTCGGTAGGATTTTGGTTGCTCTTCGATCTATTGGCTACAAGCGTGGGGCTTTACGCGCGCGCGCTATTACCCGATTTGGCCAATCCCCTCCACAGCTACCCTGCACTTGCCCAAGCGGTGCTTCCTGTGGGTTTAATGGGTGTTTTTTTTATTACGCTCTTTGCCACCGCACTTTCAACGCTCGATAGCAGCTTATTTACTGTGGGCACCACCATAGGACGCGATATCCTTAAAACTGAAGCAGGACCAAAACTACTACTTCGCACTCGCTTTGGCCTCATCATAGGAGCCGCAGTCGCCGCCGCGCTCGCCATGGCATACAGTTCTGTCGTTTCGCTCTGGCGAATACTCGGTAGTCTATCTGCTGCATCCTTACTCATTCCCATTCTCTTTGCCTACTACCCTCGCTACAAACCCCGCTCCTCCACAACACTCGCCATGATACTCGCCGGTAGTATCTCGACCATATTCTGGGAAGCCATGAAGTGGCACAGCGGTGCATACCCCTGGAAGATACAGCCGCTATTCGTTGGCCTTAGCTTTTCGCTATTCATACTAGCCATAGAGCGGCTGGCTATAAACTTTAGAACAAA
This sequence comes from Bradymonadales bacterium, assembly GCA_041656175.1. Taxonomy (GTDB): domain Bacteria; phylum Myxococcota_A; class Bradymonadia; order UBA4248; family UBA4248; genus JBBAEA01. The sequence goes on from JBBAEA010000052.1 coordinate 14,617, forward strand.
GCGCAAGAACAATTGTTAGTGGTGGATACTATTATGAACCACGAAAAACACGAAAACACACGAAAATTCTTTTTTAGTCTTACACACCCTGCTTGATTTGTTATAATCCTTCGTGCCTTTCGTGTCTTTAAAATATGAACCACGAAAAACACGAAAACACGAATTTTTTTTAGTCTTACACACCCTGCTTGATTTGTTATAATCTTACGTGCCTTTCGTGTCTTTAAAGTATGAACCACGAAAAACACGAAAACACACGAAAACACACGAAAAATTCTTTTTTAGTCTTACATACCCTGCTTGATTTGTTATAATCCTTCGTGTCTTTCGTGTTTTTCGTGGTAAAAAAAGCTTTCGTAGCTTTCGTGTTTTTCGTGGCAAAAAAAGCTTTCGTGGTAAAAAACGCTATGGCTTCAAAACGTTAAGTCGCAAATTAATCGTGTGCGTCTCCGCTTCGGTGTAATACAAAATTACGCTGATGAGATAGCGCTGCGCTTTTTTGAACTGGTACTCAAAGCTAAAGCTACTCGAACTAGGCTGTAGCTCTTGGGACGCTTCGGCGCGATCTGACTTGCTATCAAGGTTGCGTACAAGAAAAAGCGCTTTTATGGGAACAGGCGCATTCCGTGGCGATGCACCACAGTTGCGCCGAATCCGAGTTCGAAAAACAACGTTGTCACCCATCACTACTTGCTCGCGAGAAGCAGATAAGGTGATTTCATCGCTGCAATTCTGTCGTCCCTCCTGCCACAACAGTTCCAAGACTCGTTGCGGCTTTGTAGCAGGGAGCGTAGCCGTAATCGTTTTGGTGGGTAGCTCAGGACCGAGTACAACAGAATCCTGCGCCAAGCCAAAGCTAGGCGCAATCAACGCAAAACTCACTAAGCCTAAGCCTATTGTTTTTTGAATAACTGAATAATGGCGCATACAACGGCTAGTACAGCGGCACCACCCAAAATGGCTCGATGCGGGTGCCATTGTCCAATAGGTGCAATCACAATGCCAGCAACTAATGCGAGTGCGGCGAGTACGAGTAGGGCGAGTCGAACAGCGTTGCTGATTTTTGATTGTAGCGAGAACAAAGCGGCCAAGGCGCTAAAAGCGCCAAAACCAATAAGCGCAATGTTTTTGGGCTCATACGCTAGGTTCTCAAAAACGCTTCCAAATTCATGGGAAGGAACGATGACCCATAACACGCTCATTAGCGCGGTTAGCGTAATCAACAACGCTTCTATCGGGTTTAGCTTCACGGCCTTTGGCGCTGCATCGCGCAATTCCGTTTTAGCTTGTTCACGCTTGGGCTTTACTTCCCGCTCTGGCACCGATTCTGTTTCGGTGGCAAGTGGTTTTTCTGCTTTTTGCGCTGCTACAAAAGCGCCTACAGGCAACTTAGACTCTGCTTTTACGGCATCAACGCTAGCAGGCTGCACATTGGTACTTTCTTCTTTCGCAGAAGCTCTTTCTTCCTCTACTACAACGTCGGCCATGTCAATATGGATAGGCGTGTCAAGCGAGGCATCTAAATTTTCGTCCGCAGCGGGCGGGTGCACGGCTGGTACTTTGCGAGCCTCTACGGGCTTCGCGCTTGGAATCTCGAAATCGAAATCCCAGCCCTCAACATCGTCATCATCATCGAGTTTAAAGTTAAAATCGTCGCCAAAAACCTCATGACTTAAATCGGTAAACTCTTCATCAATCAAAGAAGAAGGTTTAGGCGCAACTACACCAAGCAAACCAAAAAGCGGATCATCGGCATCAGAACTTTCGGTTTCGGGCTTTTTAACTTCGTGTTCTTCCGCCTTAGTTGTTATTCTATCGCTTTTATTAGCAAGGAGCTTTTCTTCGAGTTTTGGGGTCGCTATACTAATTTTATTAGTCCCTATACCCCCTGTTTGTTCAAAAACTACGCCAGGCATGCCGACCATCGTAGTTTGCCCAAACCTTTCCTCTTCCTCCTCGACTTTAGTACGCCCCGAACCAAGAGCCACAGGTCCCAAACCGAGCAATGTGTGCTGCGGTCCAGCACTTTTGAAGTCATTATTCATCGCGTGACTAAAGTTTTTCGAACCAGGCTTTCCAAAGGAAGTGCTATTAGCCTCATCCTCAAATGAGTCATGTTGCACTCCATATCCGCCCAAAGACTGCTTACCCAGCGTCACTTCTTCAACCGAAGCTCGGCAATATACGCAGCGGCGCGCTCCCACTGGAACCGCTTTTCTACACTGTGGACACTTCCTCATGTGACCTCGCTTAAAATCCTCAATCACTCCAACCCCGCGAACAGTCTAACACTTTCGCATGATCTTGGCAAAGATTAAGGAGACACGGATTTATTGGTGCCGCCCTGCCTCAAACCAAGCCAAAGAAACTCTGATGAATGCGATATTGATTCCATTTATTTTTGTGGGGGAAGTTTCCCCCTACGCGCAAGCTTCCCGCATAATTCGCTAAGTTCCGCATTATCTTGTGCGACGTTTAAGCTAATCGCTTAACCGCCGCACAAAATGCGTCACTAGGCGAATTATGCGGGTGATCTTGCGCTACCCCCACTGTAGGGGCTCATGATTACAAAATCTTTTATACCCAAATCAGCAACATAACGGTTGCAAAAAGATAACTTTTCTCTGCAGCAAAAATTCACTATTTTCGTTTACGAACAAGAGCGCTTATCATCATCATCGAATAAAAGCATCAGTTTAGCTAAAAAGTACACGGTTTGCACAAAAAATAGTAGCAGCCGTTTTTTCGACATCAATTCTCTGATTATCACTGTAGAGCTTTTCGGGAGTATAGAAAACAGCCATTTCTTCAATGGCGTACGGAGCCTCCAAGCGATATATTCGAGAGCTTTGTGAGGCTAGACAACAGAGCTAGCCACTTACGCGCGTGTAGCGCTAGACCTTAGAGCTCAACATTGTTTATCATCACAATTCATCGGGCTGTACGAGCTAAACCCTAGTAGCCGATGAAATTTAAGGAAGAACTGAACAATGTGAAAATTGCCAAAAAAGTAGCTAGGGATGCTCTGATTGATGTAAAATTAGTCATAAAAAGAGAGCTTTGCACGGCTAGAAATTGTGAATTTAATTTTACAAATCCGATACAGTTTTAAACAAAATGAGACATTTTGTAGAGAAATATAAGCTAAGAATGCTAATAAAATAAGGCAAGGTGAAGGTGGAATGACATTTTATTCGAAAAGTGCTTAAAAGACTGCTTTCTTTGGGGAAGGGGGGTACGGGGGGAAACATCTTTTCTTTGGCACAAAGAAAAGGGTTTCCCCCCGTGCAAAGCTCTCAAAAAGAGCTAATGGAAGTTAAGAGATTTAGTTGAGTCTTTAAAATAAAAGTCAATAAAATCAAAGCCCTACACACAAAAAGGGTTCTAAGGGCGGTAGCCCCAATGAATCAGAGTTTCCTTAAATCTGCACCAAGCAGCGGTTTATTCGTAAAAAACATCAAAATAGCGCATATATGATCGAGATCACTAAGCTCAGCCACCACTACGGCGAACAACAAGCACTGACAAATATTAATTTACACATCGAACGCGGCGAAATCGTTGCGCTTGTCGGTTGTAATGGTGCAGGAAAAAGCACTTTAATGAAAATTCTGACAACGGCGATTTTACCTTCCGAAGGTTCGGTGAAAATCGCGGGTCACGATATTTTCAATGAAAATTTCGCGCTCAAATCAAAAATCGGTTATCTCCCCGAAAATAATCCTCTCTACGACGATATGCTGGTTTATGACTCGCTCAAAACTGTCGCTATGCAGCGCGCCCTGCGCTCAGACGCTCTAAAATCAGCGATGCAGCGCGTGGTAGAGCGTTGCGGTTTATCCGAAATTATGCATAAGCGAGTAGGAGAGCTCTCTAAAGGGCTACGCCAACGACTAGGCTTCGCTCAAGCTGTCGTTCACGAGCCCGAGGTTGTACTCCTAGATGAACCCAGCTCAGGGCTAGATCCCATACAAATCGAGGAAATGCGCCAACTCATTCGCGAACTTGGCAGTGAAAAAACGGTAATCCTCTCAACCCATATCCTACAAGAAGTTGATGCACTCGCAACACGCCTGATCATCCTACACAAAGGAGAGTTGCGACTAGACGCCAAACGTGAAACGCTCTACGGCGATAAACAAGCCTCACCCGCCCTCTTGCAGTCCATCTTCGAGAACAGCATACTGTAGAATATTTCGTATAATCTTAGAATGAACACATTTTTCACTAAAAACATCCAACCTGTTGCTACTTTATTTTGTCGAGAGTGGATGCGTCTTCTCCGCTCTAACGTTACCGCTATCGTGATCTTGCTCTTTTTAACCATCATGGGCGCGCTCTTTTTTTTGCGCTTCTTTGCTGGCCCGCAAGCACTAGATATGCGGCTATTCTTTGCGAATGCCCCTTTGTTACTCAGTTTTTTCTCCCCTGCCCTAACGATGGCTCTCTTTGCGCAAGAGCGCAGCTCGCGTAGTCTCGAATGGCTACAAAGCCTCCCCATCTCTAGCTTTCAACTCGTTTTGGCTAAGTTTTTAGCCGTCTGCACGCTGCTCTTTTTTGTTCTTCTCTTCACGGTATCCTACCCCTTGTCTTTAGCCCAACTCGGCTCCCTCGACTGGGGACCCATTATTGGCGCCTACATCGCTCTGTTGCTGCTCGCGGCGAGCTTTGCTGCTATTGGTTTATGGACTTCGTCACTATCTAACGATCAGGTTATAGCCGTTTTATTAGGCTTCTTTCTCTGCTTCTCGCTCAGCTATATCGATAGGCTAGCGCCCGAATCCGGCTGGCTCGCTTCACTATTACACGGGCTCTCAGCAACACGACATTTTCAAAACTTTGCGCGCGGTATCATCGATTTTAGAGACATTCTCTATATGGTATCGATCATCTTCGTCGCGCTCACCGCTACAACGCTACAGCTTGCCGCAACACGTTATCCCAAAACAAAGCTAGCCCGCAAAAAAGGCGAGTCTAAACTTCGCCCCTATACGCGAAAGCAGTTCTACCTACAAACCGCCGTACTGCTCGCCATTCTTGGGCTACTACTTATCGTGGCCAACGCGCTCTTCAACCAATACGGGCATCTGCGCTGGGATCTCACCAAAGAAGGCCGCTATAGCTTAAGTTCTACAAGCAAAAGCGCAGTCGATAAGCTAAACTCGCGCTTGCAAGTCAAAGTATTCTACTCCCCCGATCTACCCGAAACAGAACAACAGGTTAGTCGGCGACTACGCGATACGCTCGAAGAATATGCGGCGTATTCTGATCTTTTTAGCTACGAATTTATCGAACCACGCAACGAAGCCGACGAAAGTGCAGCCCAAGGTTTTGGCTTGCGAAAACTCGCCATTTCCCAAAAAGATCGAGATCAAATTGCGGTTCGCCGCATTTTCAAAGGCATGGTGCTTATGCACGCTGGAAAAGCCGAAGTGGTGCCAGAAATCCGCGCTAGCGATATGCCCGAGTATCTTATCACAAAATCTATACTCAATCTCAGCAGCGAAAAGCCAAAAATCATTGGAGTCCTCAACGGCTACGGCGGTATGGGGGAGCAGGAAATATTCTTGGATAGTTCGCGAGAGCTTTTTAACGAGGTTTATGGGAATCTCATCGAACTGCAAAGCGTCAACGTAAACGAAGATTGTTCGTTGTCTAAACCAGTAGACGCTTTGCTTATTCTTAATATACAAAAAAAACTCGATGCTTGTGCAAAATACGCCATTGATCAAGCCATTATGCACAACAGCGCATTAGCCGTTTACCAAAGCCCAAGCGCCGGCGATCCCTTCCAACCCGATCAACCACGAATACCCGTAGATGCTGGTTTAAATACGCTCCTCAACAGCTACGGATTTAAGCTAAATTCAGACCTCGTCCTAGATCGCGTCAATAACTTAGTAGGAAAGCAAATTACGCAAGACGGCGCTGTTTCGGTGTCGTTACCCGCGCTACCCATTCTTAGCCGCATCCATAAACAAAGCAGCATTACCCAAAATCTTCGCGCTCTCGTCTTCCCCTTTACGGGAAGCATAGAAATCGATCCCGAGCTTCACGATACTCCAACGCTAGAACTCATAGAACTCGTCCAAAGCTCTGACGACGCCGTCGCTAGACCAGCCGGCGGTGATATTTCGGTCGAAAGCCTCAACCGTACGCGCCCAGACGAAGTCGCTGGCCCCTTCACGCTAGCACTAGCCGCTAAACTGCCGCTCAAAAGTCACTTCGCTAAAACCGAAAAACCAAGAACAGCAAAAAGTGATGCTTTCATTGCGCAAAACGACGCGGCGCGTTTACTCCTCGTTTCCTGCGGCGACTTCCTCTTCTCACAACAACACATCGGCTACAGCGACGAACTCGCCCGCTACGGAGTTCACTTCTTTGTCAACAGCATGGACTGGCTCGCACAAGACGAAGCTTTAACCGAGATCCGAAACCGTGAGCTGCCTACGCTACTCACTAAAATAGATGAAAAAACAAAAAACAATATTATTCGACTTAATATATTCGCCGTACCCGCATTAGTATTATGTATTATTCTTTCCATTCGACTTCTGGACTTTTTACGACGCCGGCGTATACGAAAACAGTATGTGCGTACAGAAAAGACTGCATAGCGCAAAGTGAAGCAGCTAACGACGAAGACACGCAAAGTAGTCCGCATAAAGATGTTTTTCTTAGCAAGAGACCTTTGCACGGCTAGAAATTGTGAATTTAATTTTACAAATCCGATACAGTTTTAACAAAATGAGACAGTTTGTAGAGAAACATAAGCTAAAATGCTAATAAAATAAGGAAGGGTGAAGATAGAATGACATTTTATTCAAAAAGTGCTTAATAGAGTGCTTTCTTTGGGGAAGGGGGGTACGGGGGGAAACATCTTTTCTTTGGCACAAAGAAAAGGGTTTCCCCCCGTGCAAAGTATTGCATTTACTATTAAC